>JAAESJ010000573.1 GCA_024229495.1 Verrucomicrobiaceae bacterium
GAAATCCCGGAAACATGAACTGCCTCAACCCCAACGCCCCTTGTTCGAAAACTGTAAAGTATATTCATCCTGTAATTTGAGCACCCCTGCATCTCAATGATGCACTAGTCACGTTTCTCCAGGCACATTTCACCGCCTTAATCTGCACTATCGAGTGCAACACGGTAAAGTATTACGTCGTTTTTTTCTCCACCTCGTCTTATCGTGGCAAATCGTCCAACCTCAATAAAATCACCACGAGCCTCACGAACCACTCGCCCGATAAGGTTATGATACTCAGCCCTCTTCCCGGGAGGCACCCCATGGTCGATTGCAACAAACTGAACGCCTGCACTTTTTATATATGAATGGACGTCGGCAACCGAGCCATGCGTGGCGACATACCCACGACCAAGCCAATCAGAGGAGGCCAGAACTTTACTGCCCCGGCAAACTTTAACCCCCTGCCCGGGGCGACTGGGGGATGATATAGCCGCAGCAGCAACAATGGCGCCCTCACCTCGTGCATCAGAACAAACGAGAATCTCCGGGCAAACATCCTCACTAATGTTACCAACGGCAACAACAATGGCTCCGAATCCTGATGCCTGCTTACAACTTAAGTCAAAACTCTCCATCGAAAAACCGACACCAATAACTCCCAACGCTAAAAGGTGAACCAACGCTGCCTGACGAGGACTTAACGCCAATGACTCAACCAAGTTGCCACAAATGGATTGCAGCGACTTAAACGCCAAAAGAAAAACTGCAGGAGCTATGACCAGAAGATACCTTTCTTCCAAGCCGGCAGGAACGATAAGGCAAAAGCAAAAACCTGAAATCACGAGAGCAATCATCACTGCCTCAACATTGGATACGGCGCGTCCTCCGAATGCAGCATTAGCTACCGAAAAAGCCATTCCAGTTAAAGCCAGCACCATTACCAACACCCCAAATATATCGATCATTGCACCGGAAAAAAATGGCAACGATTTCTCAAAGTAAGCGAACCCGCTCTCATCCATTACTCCCTCTGCAGTAATCCGATAAGTGAGCAAAACCCATGGAATTGCCGAAAGCGAAACAGTAATTGGAGCAATCCAGATTGCAGGCTTCCTCAACAAGTGCAGTCGCCGGGCGAATAGAAGGGCAAGCCCGGGAAGTGCTGCAAGCAATATACCCGACAACTTGGTAAGGATGGCTGCTGAGGCAACTGCGCCAAAAATCAATGATTCAACCCGGAGCCCCTTTTTCATAAACCTTGAAAAGGCAGCCGCAGAGAGCAAGCACCAGCCCAGTAGCATCATGTCTGACATGAAAACAGATGTGCAGCGCTGGGCTAGTGGCGACATCGTAAACATTATGGCAGCCCCAAGCGCCCAGACCTGCCCCATAAACAACCTGCCGAGAAGAAAAGTCGTCAATCCACAAACAGACGCAATGACCGCAGAAAAAATGAGGAAGCTATACGAGGTAACCCCCAAAAGAAGCCAACTTCCGGCAATGAGGTAGAATAGTGGCGGGTAATGTCCAATGGCAACCTTGGGGAAGGCCTCATAATATGATTCTGCATATGAAATCGGATTCGTTGAATCAATGAACCCTCCAGCGAGGTAGTCCCTAACCATTAAAGCGGTTACCACATGCGCCCCCTCGTCGGGATGAGCGCCGAAATCACTTTTGTATGCATCATTAACGACTTGAAAAAAAACATTGATAGCAAGCAGAAAACAGAAAAGGGCACACGCATGAAGAGTCACCCCGGCATCCTTGATTGCCTTCAGTTTACAAAGAAGTCGCAGCATTTTGTTTCTCTAGTCTCACCGGCAACTTGACTGGAATTGCCACCAAAGGGCTTATATGCTCTCATCAACCAATGTCCAGTGAAGACTTAACTCCGGACGCGGATTCAACCTTTGATGATTTCGCTACCAATTATGACGCCTCACTTAAACGAGGGCTGCGCTTTACCGGCGAATCCAAGGAATATTTTTCGGATAATCGCATTCTCCTTCTGGCAAAACATCTAGAAAAGCTCAAATCCTCACCCAAGCGCATACTAGACTTCGGGTGCGGAACCGGAGGATCAATACCGTTTTTTCAGAAGAATTTTGACCTTGCGGAAATCTCCGGCATTGACCCTTCAGAAAAATCCCTGCAAATCGCGCGCAAAACACACGGAACTCAAAGGGGCGCCAAATTCCTCAATACGGAAACTTTCAATCCTAGCCCGCAATTTGACCTGGCATACTGCAACGGCGTGTTTCACCACATCCCTACTCCCGAGCAACTTCCCTCGGCCAAACTTGTCTTTGAGTCACTCAACCCCGGCGCATACTTCTCCTTTTGGGAAAACAATCCCTGGAACCCCATGACCCGCTTCATCATGAAGCGGGTCCCCTTTGATCATGACGCAATATTGATTTGGCCACGCAGTGCCCGCCGACTTTTGCGTCTAGCAGGATTCAACATAATTGCCACAAGCTTTGCCTTTGTGTTTCCTTCAGCCCTTAAATACCTGCGATTTCTCGAACGCCCGCTATGCAAACTACCCCTTGGAGGACAATACCAGGTTCTTTGCAGGAAACCCCTCCACATCGATGCCTGAAACCGGATATTATCCCCTCTTCAGCACATGAATTCCAAGAAGCCCGATCGCAAGGACGCTCAATTGACTCAATAAGTGACCTGCCAGTATCAGCATATTAACTAGGTCCAACCCCTTAAACCCCGACCATATCCACATCACGCAAATCCAAGCGATAACCAACGACTGGATCCCCAATGTTAACAGCAACCAAAAAAACAGAACCCCCTCGTCAAGATTAATGAACCGCTGCGTCAATTTCAGCACTGAGCGCCCACCCTTAAGGTAAAGGACACAACTAAAGACATAAAATTGAATGCCGGCCAACCCAATCAGAAGCAGGAGGAGCTTGCTGTGCAAATCAAAGATATTAAGCCCAAGCAAATTTAGCGGACCGACAATGAAAGCCGTTACCTGCAGTGACGTTGCAGAGACAGTAAAAATTAAACCTACCAATTCGAATAATTCAGGGCGCTCCGAAAGGATGAATAATAAATGTCGCATTCCGTCCCTCCAAGTACGCAAGTGAGCGGTTCTGCCTTCCGGACCGCACCGCAACCCGGAGTCAATCTCAACCGTCTTCGCATTATGTTTAAGGGCCTTTACCAGCAACTCTGAAGCAAACTCCATCCCGGTGGAACGAACCTGCCAAGATTCATATGAACTTTTACGAAGACACCTGAATCCTGAATTGCAGTCACTTAACCTTCCGCCAAACAATACATTAATGAGCCTTGTTAAAACCGGAGTTCCCAAGCGCTTATGCAGGAACGGCATTGCCCCCTTCTCTATGACCCCTGTCATCCGGGAAGCGATTGCCATATCTGCGCCCTTCTCAACAGCCTGTCTATATAGAGACAACGAGTCCTCATAACAGTAGGTGGCATCAGCATCGGCAAACATAACATATCTACCCCCAGAAGCATCAATCCCCCCCTGGAGTGCGGCCCCATACCCGCGGGATTCAACATGCACAACACGCGCACCCATCTCAGTTGCAATCTGCACCGAACGGTCGTCACTGCCATTGTCAGCAACGATTATCTCATAGTCCAATTTTTCCCCGGAAGAGTCGATGGATTGACGAACCGATTGAATGCACTGCGCTAGGGTTTCCTCCTCATTCAGGCAGGGAAAAACAAATGATAAATCCATAACCACTTCACTGAATAACCGCTTTAAACCACAAACCCAAGAAGGTTATTTCAGATAAAGTCATTGTCGCACTATTAATAAGGGCTGACGGCACAGAAAAAACAGGTAACAATTAATCGATGCAAGCCATCTTCTGGACTGCGCTATTTCTATTGAGCTACACATTCGCGGGATACCCCATCTTGATGCGATTGTTGGCAAAATTACGCACTGATCACCTTCATCAGGACGTTTATTCACATGCGCCCAAGAAGACATCAATATCAGTCATCATAGCAGCGCATAACGAAACAGATAAGATAAAGGATCGAATCACAAACCTGCTGGCGACTGACTTCGATCATGAACAGTTGGAAATTATTGTGGTAAGTGACGGTTGCGATGACGATACCGCAAGGATAGCGAAAAGCATTACGCACCCGTGCCTCAAGGTTATCGAGTTAGCCCAGCGTCATGGCAAAGCTGCCTGCATCAACATTGCCGTCAATACGGCGCAATCGGACATTCTCGTATTTAGTGATTCCCGCCAGAGCTTTGCCAGTGACGCTCTTACTGAACTCGCCCTGCCCTTTGCCGATCCTGACATTGTGGGAGTAGGCGGAGAGCTTCACATCACCCCATCAGGAGATGGCGCCCTCAGTGCACTCGATAACTATTGGAATCTTGAGCGCCAATTAAGAAGCGACGAATCCCGATTCCGCTCCCTGGTCGGCTGCACTGGAGCAATTTACGCAATACGTGCCAATACTTTCACGCCTATTGATGCAAGCACAATCCTTGATGATGTCGTCATCCCCATGCAAGCGACCAAGGGGGGTGGTCGCGTCATCTTTAACAGGGCGGCCCGAGCCTTTGATCCACAGCCATTAAACTCCAGCCGAGAAAAAGCACGCAAAACACGGACGCTGGCCGGCAACTTCCAGCTGCTTTTCCATTACCCTCAATGGCTTGCGCCCTGGGGGCACCCGCAATGGTGGCAATTGATTTCACACAAACACCTGAGAATTCTCGCGCCGGCCTTGATGTTGATCTGCGCTATAACAAACGTTGCACTATTCAACACCCACCAGTTATATGCCGTTCTAGGAGGCGCTCAACTTGCATTATATAGTCTGGCGGCACTCGGATTATCTACACGGCTATCTAAATTTCGGGCATTCGCAATACCCGCAAGCTTCATGTTCCTCAACGCCATGAGCATCTTGGGCTTCTCGTATTTCCTTTCATCATACAAGAAAAAAGGATGGGAGTGAACATACAAGCTCGCATCCATCAAGTGCAGGGCGGTTAACGCATCCTATTGATCAAGCAGAACCCGCGCACGAAGAAACAATCCTCTCTCGTCTGTCTCCTTCCTGCCTAACCGATAGGTAACCGTTTCCGTCCCATCCCCATTATTTATAACACGCGCTAGATGAAGAGCAGCTTGCTCATCACCCCACTCACCCAGCGAATTGCTCGATTCCACCACAATTTTCACATCATCCGCACCCAACCTGCGATGCACCTCAAAGGAAATATATTCTTCTTCCACCCCGTCCTCGCCGCCGGACACAATCTCGGCAAAGGGCACCAATCCCGGGGACGCCGCGGATGGCTCGCCCCCAAACGCATACTCCATGAGACCGGACAAGCCATCACCATCTGAATCCCCAGCATCATCCGTCACTCCATTGACCGTCTTCCAGGAAATGTAATTAAGCGCATCATCCTCACCGGGATTTCCATTCAGACCCGCGCTGGTTCTCCAGCTTGAAGGCATATCAGGGTCACCCGGAACTGCTGAACCGATGAAAACGAGAGAAAATCCGTCACCGTCCGCACTTTCAGGCCAGGGCTTCGCATCGTTATAGGTGAAATTTATCACACTTCCCCCCCCAGGCACGATGGCACGAAGTTCCTCTCCATCATTGTCCAGATTCCCAGAGAACTCTCCCGCAACCGGCAAAGCCGTTCCATAACGATACTGGAAAGCCTGCTCATTATTGACCAGCAGCAAGCATCCCCCAGGCTCCAACATTAAGCTTCCGGAAGCTCCATCAAACTTAAAGCCTATCCCCTGCGTAAATTCCAGCCCCTCTAGGTTAATATATTTTGAGCTGATATTCTTCAATTCGATAAATTCAAAATCGCTGCGCTCGTTGAACCCCTGAACCAACTCAGCATCATCAGGCAAACCGGGGCGGTAATGAATTTCTGACACGATCAGGTTAGAGGCACTGGCTGGCTCACTATCAACAAAGAACACAGCCCGCGTAAGCGGACTCCACTCTCCACCATCATTTACTCGTGAACTCAGGATTGCCCTGCCGGGACTGGTCAGCAACAAGGGCTTTGCCACCACTGTCTTCACGCCAATGAGCTCCATGTCAAAACTGATATCCGAGCTACTCCCATCACCCTGCTTTATTTCAACAGCGATCGTATTCTCTCCTTCTACAAGTAAATCAGCGGAAAGGCCATCGAAGCGCTGGAAATCCTCGCTAGGCGTATCTACACCTCCAACAGTGTATTCATTATATCTCATGTTCGAAGCCATATTCGAACTGCGAAAGAACTCCGCCCCATTGAGGTAAATCGCCGCCCCGTCATCATACATAAGACGCAGGTTAATACTACTCAAGTCCGCAGCATCCTCAACATTGAACCTAGTGCGGAAATATGTTGTCGCATGTTTATTACTCGAATCCTCCCCAAACTCCAATTCGGTATCCTCGTCGTCATCCCCATAGCCAAGCTGCGCTGGACCTCCCTGCCACGACGCATCATCAAAGCCAACATTGCGCCAGGAGACGCCCTGATCAGAGCCATCATCCAAATATTTCCAGTCCGCCCCATCATTAATAAGAATCGACGTTGTCGTGTTTCCTTCGAAAACTTCTGCAGAACCGGAAACAACTCCGCCAAGCTCCCTTGGATCAGCTCCATCGACGGTGTAATAAATCACCCCCGGCCCACCATTGATAAACAATTGCTGATCACTTGAAACGTAACCGCCGTGTTCACTCAGCCGCGGGGGATCAATGTCCGGATACCATCCCACAGAACGAAACTGCCCGATAATTACAGGGACGCGACCGGAGATGAAATTACGAACCCCCTGCACTGCTCCCAGCCACGCCTGCCTTGATCTACTGGTATCCCCCCACCTGGCTGAATGAGCAATAATCGCAGTGTCAATTTGCGCAGCCCTGCGATCAACCCTAGCGATGCTGGCACTATCGGTTAATAACCCCCCATTGTAACAATAACCGGCAATCCGATCCGCAAATAGCATCCGATACTCAAGGTTTTGCGTCGCCAGGCGCTCATGAAGGGTATGGGGATTGAAGTCTGTCAGTGAACTGCTTCGGGTAAATGGCGAAACCATATTATTTTCCCCCGTGCCAAGCGAATGCTCACTATCATGCTCAAAGAACTTATAGCCGTCAGGATCAACGCGATTATATATTCCAAAATAGTTATTTGGACGGGGCTGAGTATAACGCGATCCGGGTCCGTCACGATCACCCGTGTAATAAGTGATGATCATGTAGTCGATCAGGTTCTCAATATCGACAAGTTTCTCAAGGGAAGAATCTGGAGCACCAGTGGGGCCCCTCCCCTGTATCTCAAAAAAATCATCACTGGAAGTAAAACCCGCCTGCCACTTCTGCCACAACCTTTGATACGACGACCTGTTGCCATCGGTAACCCCGCCAAATGACTTAACCACGTCATAATCATCCTCATCTCCTCCGAAATACGTTTCACCGTAGTTAGCCTCAGCCCTCTCATCTATCTGGTACATCCCCCAATAGATTCCGTTCAAATAGACATGAACCCAGCGCCCCTTCTTGTATGGGTGTCCCATCTCCCCCTGCAGATCGCGTGACCAGGTATCCCTCATAAAGCTGTTCTGGCTGGTTCCTCCCATTGCCCAGGAATAGTTCTGCGGCCCCCGTAAATCAAACTTGTCAAAGGTATCGACCCCTTCTTCACCAAAAAGCCGATAATTGAGCCTTCCATTTCCGTATTGTCCTCGAAAAAATAAACGGAAAGAATGCTTCGGGTTCTGGGTTCTCCTGGAAAATCCTCCCCGAATACGAAGACCACAGGGCGATTGAAATCCACCGTCATTACCATCAGGATCGACCCAGCCGGGAGGATGAATGAACTCAACCGATGATTCGCGCTCCCAGTTGATACCATCAGAGCCCGGATTGGAATAAATTCCGGTGGATGAACTTGTGAGGTTGGATTGTCTAGTGACGATGGAAATCGTCGGCAGTGAAATCAATGCCTGCTTGGTCCTCTCCACTCCGCCTATCGAGTCATTCGTGCTGTTTACAACGGATTGATTCATTCCGTATTCATACACCTGGCCATTAACGCTGCCCGACGGCCAACCTGCCGGAGCTCCTGAAGACTGCCTGATAACATCATCAGGGAAAATATAGGTGTGAGTGTCTACATTTGTCGGGAAATACCCCTGCTTAAACGCCGCCGCCCTCAGTGTCGTCGTGGAATCAACTGTCAAAGGCCCGTCATAAATGAAGCCCGATCCGGCGTCCGGCTCAGACCCGTCGGTCGTATAGCGAATGACGGCACCTTCAGTTGCAGTAGATATCACAACCTCAACGGAATCATCATAAAATCCCCGATCCGGATCAAACTTTGTATCCGCCACCTTGCCAAGGCTTGAAATAGCTTTGTTAGGTGCTCCCGGCGTCGGCTCATCAAAAAATCCATATTGAAAGCCGCCGCCCGTATCCTGAATATCTGCAACTAATTCAACGCCCACAAGGAAATCCGAGCCATTCGCAGAAGTGTTTGCGGCATGGATTGCAAGGACATTATCACCATCCCGAATCATTCCGGCATGTGCTGATACATCAACCTCAAGAGCACCGCTAACCACAGCACTATCTGCACGCGATCCAGAAGCCGTCGAATCATACAGCATGGGACTTCGCTCATTGAGTCTAGCGACTTGCTGGCCATTCAGGTAGGCCACATAACCGTCATCAATGAAAATTTTCATTCTGGCCGCCACGACACGGCGTTCAGCCGCATCAAAGCTGAATGGGAAACGGAAATATCCTCCCGGGTTAATGCCTTTCATGAAAGGTGATATGTCTGTTGCAATCAATGATTCCAATTGACCGCCAGGAGACTCAAAGCCAACAGGCTGGATTTCGCTAACCCATGATGAATCATCAAACTCCGAGCCCGGCTGCTGCCAACTGTTGCCAAGCGCATCATCAGCAGGAATGAAGTAATTCACACGGGAATCCGCCTCTACAATTATCTCTTGAACTGGAAGCCCCCAAGTCCCTGTCCCATAGGAAACCCCATCCTGCTGCTCCGGATATTCCGGAGCAATCTCTGAAATCACAGTTTCCCCATCCTGAGCAACAAGCCCAAGGTATTCCCCGTCCGAACTCAATTGGAAATTTGTATGCAGTTGAGAGCCTGTAATTCGCCTGTCCTTTCCTGAAGCAAAAACCACAAGGAAGCCACCCGGCTGTATCACCACGGCAGGAAACTTCCACTTGGAAAGGTCGTTATCGTCATCCGTCAGGTGCCATCCACCGAGATCAACCGGGGTGGCGTCCGGGTTATGAATCTCAATCCAATCCGTAAAATCCCCATCCTCATCAGCAATTGATGATTCATTGCCGGTCATTAACTCGGTTACACGAGGTGAAGCGATCCCTTCGAGTGGCAATGTTACGCCGACCAGTAAAGAAAGAACCAATGGGACACGTGCAAAGCAATGCGGCATAGTAATTAAGGCTTAATAAAAAACACGTTTTGTGTATTATGACAAAACTCCACCTGACACCCATTGTCAACGACCCCTAGGCAAAGCCACGCTCCTATTACCCGAAACACCACCTATAACTCTCACAAAATATGCGACATAAAAAAGCAGTCCTCACAATCCTCGCAGCACTCTGGCTTTCACCAACCTCCCTGACCGGAGCTCCACAGGTTAACGTGTTTATTCTTGCCGGACAATCAAACATGGAAGGCGCAGGGAAAATCAATGGCGACCCAAAACGCAATGGCGGCAAGGGGAGCCTTAGCCACATGGCATCCGACGATGAACTAAAAAAGCACTACGGTCATCTCCGGGATAACGAAGGAAATTGGCTCAAGCGTGATGACGTCATGATCTGGTATCTTGGTCGAAAGGGAAAACTCGAACCCGGTTACGGGGCAAGGCAAGGCACTATTGGCCCGGAACTCGGCTTTGGCCATGCAATTGGCGACGCACTATCCTCCCCTGTGCTTTTAATCAAGACTGCCTGGGGCGGGAAAAGTCTAGCAAAGGACTTTCGCCCACCCAGCTCAAAGGGGGCAACAGGTTCCTATTACCTGCAAATGCTTAACCATGTGCGGGATGTCCTTCAGGACGTTGAGACCCTTTTCCCTGCACTAGAGGATCACGAGTTCAGGATTGCGGGGTTTGCCTGGCATCAGGGCTGGAATGACGGGTGCTCAATGCCGATGACCCTCGAATATGAACACAACCTTGCCAACCTCATCCGGGACATACGCAAGGACCTCAAGGCTGACAAGCTACCCTTTGTAATTGCTGACAGCGGATTTGGCGGGCCCAAGCAAAAAGTTGATCGCCGCCTGAAAATTCGTGCAGCTCAAGCTGCCCCAGCCGCTTACCGGGAATTCAAGGGCACAGTGGAATGCATTAAGACAGCCCCTTTCTTCCGCCCTCCTGAAGAATCTCCTTCAGGACAAGGGTATCACTGGAACGGCAATGCAGAAACCTACTACTTAATCGGGCAGGCGATGGGCAAGGCGATGCTTCGATTAATCAATCAAGCCGATTAGTTTCCCGCCTAAATTGTTTGATTTCGTTGCAAACAACTCATTACCCACCTTTATTATCTATACTGTTGAGAAAGCGTGATTTAATCCTATTCACTTTTTTTGCGGCCATGTATCACATGCCCGCGGAAACAAAGCCCATAAGTGCCGGGCAAATAGAATTTTTTGAGGAAGAAATACGCCCACTCCTTTCTAATCACTGCTACTCATGCCACTCAGCAAAAGCGGAAGCTAAAGGCAAGCTGAAGGCTGGCCTTCGCCTGGACTCACTGGAAATGATGCTAAAAGGCGGGGATTCAGGCCCGGCTTTGATCCCCCGAGACATTAACAGCCTCATCATTAAAGCCGTTGGCTACCTTAATGAGGACATGGCCATGCCCCCGAAGGGCAAACTCAAGGATCGGGAAATTACAGCTCTGAAAAAATGGGTGGAACTTGGAGCGCCGTGGCCGGGAGCACTACTTGAGCAGCTTACCGATACACAAGAAGACCCGGAACCCTACGACTGGGATGCCTTCCGGCTTAATCACTGGTCTTTTCGCCCGGTCAAGAAGCCCGCCCTTCCTGAAGTCATTGACCGGAATTGGACACAGAGCCCAATAGATTCATTTATTCTCTCAAAGCTCGAGACAACCGGGATCAAACCCAATGACAGGGCCACGAAACGCGTACTGATCCGCCGTGCCTACCTGGACCTGATCGGCCTGCCTCCACCGCCAGAAAAAGTCAGCGCATTCATCAATGACCAGGATCCCGTGGCATTTGCTCGGTTAGTTGACGAACTCCTGGAGTCCGATCACTATGGCGAGCGCTGGGCGCGTCACTGGCTTGACGTAGCCAGGTATAGTGATGGGCACGGCGGCTTTGGTGACAACAAGGCCCTTCCCAACGCCTGGCGCTATAGGGACTGGGTGGCTTCGGCGCTAAATGATGACATTCCTTACAATCAATTCGTCGTTCAACAGATCGCCGGTGACCTCATAGAAAATCAAAAGCAACCGATAGCCACAGGCTTCTTTGTCGTTGGCCCAACATACCAGTCCGACGGAGGTGATCCTGAAGCAAAGGCAGCGGCACAAGCCGAGACGCTTTCTGACCGTATCGACACTTTCTCACGCGCATTCCTTGGACTGACAGCAGCATGCGCCAGATGCCATGACCACAAGTTCGATCCAATCACAGTTGAGGACTACTACGCACTTGCCGGAATTTTCAACAACACCAGAAATACGGACCGCAACGTTGGTAAACAAGTCGAGATTGACGCATACCAAGCCGCGCAGAACGCCATTAACGATCAGAATAAAATCATCAACTCCTATTTGGACAACGAAAGTAAAAAACTCAAAATCAATCGCAAGGAAGTTGAAAAGAAACTTCCCGATGAATCCAAGTCCAAGCTTGCTGAAATGCGCGCCCACCTGGAAACGCTCAAGAAGCAATTGCCATCCAAACCTGCTACCGCTCACGTGTTGTCCGATAGCGGCAGTGCCGATATTCACGTTGCGATCCGGGGAGATTTGAGAAGGAAAGGAAAGAAGGTTCCCCGGCGCTTCCTTGAGATCATTTCCGGCAAAGAGGCGAAACTCTACACCACAGGCAGTGGTCGATTGCAGTTGGCCCAATCCGTCACGGATCCTGACAACCCGCTTACCGCCAGAGTCATCGTCAATCGGGTATGGGGATGGCACTTTGGCGAAGCCTTAGTCCGGACCCCCAGCAACTTTGGCGTTATTGGCGAAAAACCATCGCACCCGCAACTTCTGGACTGGCTGGCATCTGAGTTTATTGAGAACGGCTGGTCCCTCAAGCACCTGCATCGCAAAATCCTTTTATCTTCAACATGGCAGATGAGCAGCGCTTATAATAAGGAGAAATTCAACCTTGATGGTGACAATCGACTGCTGTGGCGCGCTCCGCCGCGCAAACTTGAGGTGGAAGCTTGGAGAGACACACTGTTGGCAGTTACCGGAGAACTCGACAGGACAATTGGCGGCCCGCCAGTCGCTGAAATCTTGAGCAGTAACAGGCGCACCCTATATGCCACCATAAGCCGGACCGGTGACCGGTTCCGCTCAGACGCGTTCCTTCGCCTTTTCGATTTCCCTGCAGCCGTATCAACAAGCGCAAAGCGCTCCACCAGCACCGTCCCGCAACAATACCTGTTCATGATGAACAGCTCCTTCATGAATAGCCGCGCCGCCTCGCTGGGAACATGGTTGCATACGCAGGATTCCGAAATTGGTCACCGCATTGAGCTCGTCTACAATAAACTGTATTCACGCCCGCCTGAAGCCGTTGAAAAGGAGCTCGCCCGTGATTGGCTTGGCGACTCGCCCTCCCACGAGGCCTGGAACCAATATGCACAAGTTCTGCTGAGCGCACACGAGCTTATCCAGATTCCCTAGTATCGAAAACCGAATACAAGCGCATGTTTTTATGAGATTCCTCGAACACGAACTCGAATACAGACGGGCCACGCTACGCAACCTGTCACGCCGGGACGCACTCTTGAAAATGGGAGCCGGAATTGGCGGGATAGGACTTGCCGGCATGATGGAGCAAGTCGACGCCAACGAGAACCCAGCCTCCCCCCTTGCCCCGAAGCAACCGCACTTCAAGCCGAAGGCCAAGCGCATCATCCAGCTTTTCATGCCTGGCGGACCATCACAGGTCGACACCTTTGACTACAAGCCGATGATCGCCAAGCACGCCGGTCAACGCCCTGAGATAGTAAACCGCAAGACATTGCGCAACACAAAAAACGGGCTGATGCCATCCCCCTACAGTTTTAAGCAATACGGAAAATGCGGTAAATGGGTAAGCGACATCTTTCCCCACACAGCCGAATGCGTTGACGACATCTGTTTCGTTCACTCCATGCACACTAATATCCCCGAGCATGCCGGGGGCATCCTAATGACGAACCTTGGGGCACTTCAACCCAACCGGCCAAGCCTTGGCTCATGGCTTGTCTACGGACTCGGTGCAGAAACCCAGAATCTTCCAGGTTTTGTTGCCATGTCCCCACGCGCACAGCCGCGTGGAAAACTTGCCAACTGGGGAAATGCCTTTCTCCCGGGAGCCTACGCCGGGTCATACGTCAATATTCAGAAAATGCGTGCCGACGCAGTAATCAATGACCTTAAGAACTCCAGCCTGAGTCGTGAAGAACAACGCAAGCAGGCCGACCTTTTAGGCAAGATAAACCAACTCCACCTCAAGCGCCTTCAGCATGACCAGGGACTCGAGGCGGGCATCCAGGCAATGGAAATGGCCTTTCGCATGCAATTCTCAGTCCCCGATGCTTTTGACATATCAAAGGAAAGTCAGGCAACCAGAAGCCTTTATGGCGACAGTGAGTTTGCAAAAGGTTGCCTAATCGCACGCCGACTTGTCGAAGAAGGGGTAAGGATGGTTCAGCTATCCCATTCAATCGACGGTTATGATATTGCATGGGATACCGGCCACGGGGAAATTGAAAACGGCCACCGGAAACTCGCCCAAGCCTGCGATCAGGGCATTGCCGCCCTGCTAAAAGATCTCAAAGGGCGCGGACTGCTTGAAGACACGCTTGTCGTATGGGGTGGCGAATTCGGTCGTGCGCCAACATCTGAAAAAGCCAAAGGTCGCGATCACGATCATTATGGCTACACCATATGGATGGCAGGTGGCGGCGTTAAATCAGGATTCAGCTACGGGGCAACCGATGAGTTTGGCTGCACTGCCGTTGAAAACAGGGTTCACGTCCATGACCTTCACGCCACCATCCTTCATCTCATGGGGCTTAACCACGAGAAGCTTACCTATCGCTATTCAGGCAGGGACTACCGCCTCACCGATGTTCACGGTCACGTTGTTCATGACCTGATTGCCTGACGCCCCCTTAAAGAAGTTCTTGCTCTGGCAAGCAACTCCTTGGAAGACAAATCTTATGCTTTCTTTTGCACGGGAATTGCATAAAAACGCCTATCGCGTCGCAAACCCGGGAGGCTCAATTAATGCAACGTCCTTTCAACCAATCAGAAGATGGCTTAAGCGAGCTTAAGGCTCCCGGTGCTATCGCCAATCCTGGACGCACTTCCTCCCATTGCTTGGGACATCGTGAGCCACAAGTTGGCTATTGGGGTCCCCTTTGGCGCTTTAATATGCCTACCTGAGTCAATTGCCCCGCCGGCCCTGCCCGCAACCACTGTTGGCAAATCGGTATACACGTGCAGAGACCCATCACTAATGCCCGAGCCTAGGGTAAACATGGTATTATCCAGAAGCGTCCCCTCGCCTTCCTCAATCGCATCCATTTTCTCCACAATACTCGCAAATTGAGCCACGTGAAACCTGTCGAGAGACTCCAACTCCTTTCGGATTCTTTCATTTCCCTGCCCATGAGTCATGCCGTGATGGTCAACAGGCTTCTTGAACAACCCGTGAACAGTAAGTGGTGACCCCCACCTCTCTGGTGAACTCATCAGGGTTGCCACACGGGTGAGATCACAACGCATCGCGAGTATCATCAAGTCCCCCATCACCTGGATAAACTCACTGCGCGACATAGCCTGCCATGGCTTTGATGGGGGTGCTATCTTTAAGTCATCAATCTCCTGCTGCCTCTTAGCAACGCGCTCGATTTGCTTCTCAACGGTCCGCACAGACTCAAGGTATTCTCCAAGCTTATCACGATCCCCCTTTCCCAATTCATTTTCAAGCGACTTGGCGTCATCCATAATGACATCCAGTACACTGCTGTTGCCGGCCTGGGACTTTACTGAAAACAGGCGTTCGAATACCTTTCTTGGGTCACGAATGGAACGCGCCACATGGCCATGCCCATACCATGAAATGTTATCAAAATAAACCGACTCCCTATTGTCCTCATAGGGGTTACAACTCAATTCGAGGGAGCGGAAGGCTGTCTCTTTTCCAACTTTAGCCGCAATCAACTGGTCTATCGTTGTCTTTAGCGGATACCCTGCAGGAGATAATTCATCAGGCGCAGCGCTACTTAACCAACACGCACCCGCCTGAGCGTGCCCATCGGTTCCGGCAACCTTTACCCTGTCAAGATTACTAAGTATTGTGACTTTATCACGAACCTTCTCAAGAGGCTTTAGGGTAGGACTCAAGTCATAACCCCTGCCCGTTGACTTCGGGTGCCACGCACGCTGCACAACCCCATTCGGCATGTAAAAAAAGGCGGCTCGTAGCGGCTCCTTGTGCACCGACTCTGCACAGGCATGACCTTTCATTATCTCAAGAAGAGGAAGCGACATGCTGGCCCCCGCACCCCTCAAGATACTTCGACGTGAAATCCTCCTGTTCCTGACAATCATTTTTGCTCGTTTTGTAACGCCATTGACTTATGTAAAAAAGGATAACTCGACGCAATCGATTCAACTATAACGGAAAATTGACCATGTGTCGCCTTCACTTGCTCCAAAATCCCATCCACTGCCGGCTTGTCAGACAACTCCAGCTTCCTCCCCAGCGCGTAAGACAGTAAATGTTCGCTAAACCCTCTAAGAAACCACTCTGGATTATCAAGAATGGCATCCTTTAGACCAACAACATCATCAAATCTCACTTTCCCGAAAAGCATTCCACTGGCATCAATGGCAAGTCCGGACCGGTAAGTATCACGCCATCGACCAACGGCATCATAATTTTCAAGGGCAAACCCAAGCGGATCAATCCGCTTATGACATGACACACAACTTGGATTCACCTGGTGCTGAATCAACCTCTGCCTGAGAGTCTGCCCCGAGGCCTCGATCTTTGCGTCGTCAGCCTCGATCTCAGGAACGGTGTCAGGCGGCGGTTGTGGCGGACGATTGAATATAACATCAGCAACCCAAGCGCCTCTTGTAATAGGGCTCGTCCGAAGCGGTGAAGCATTCATTGCTAGGGTTGCCGTGCACGTGATAACGCCTCCCTCTCTTCGACTGTTTACAGGCTGACGAGCAAAACTCAGACTGCTTGTGCCAAACCTTCCCCTGTTCCCTTTTCCCTTAAATGGTGCGCCGGGATTGTACCAACTGGCCAGGTCACTTGTCCGGTAAGAATAATTCGAATCAATGAGTAACATCACTGAACGGTCCTCTACAACAATACTCTCAAACAACAGCAGGGGCTCAATCATTGACTGCAAGCCAAGTTTCCACTGCTCACAGCCAATCCGTGAATAATATAGCTCAAACCTCTCAAAGTCAGGCACTGCGGCAATAAGCCGGTCAAGGCGCAACCACTGCCTGGCAAAGTTCTCGGAAATGGCCTTGCTCCGTGCGTCCAGCAACAATCTTCTTACCTGACCCCTGTATACTTCCGGATCAGATAGCCGCCCGCTCTTCGCCAATGACAATAACTCGTCATCCGGAATACTGCTCCAAAGGAAAAAAGACAATCTGCTGGCAAGTTCATAAGGATCAAGAGGCGCATCATTGCCCTGCTTTCTTTCCAGTAAATACAGAAAGCGCGGAGAGGCAAGAGCTGCAGCAACCGTCTCTTTCATCGCCATCTTGAAATCAACCCCCTCATTAAGCGTTCTATTGAAGAGACCTAGGTAACGCTTTAATGTCGACTTCTGGAGAGGCTCACGAAAGGCCTTTATCAGAAATAAGGAAAGACGCTCCTCTGCCAGACGGCTCATCTTATTCCGGGGAAACCCGGGCGGCTCAGTAAAGAAACTTGAAGAGATTCCCGAATAGCCGTCAAATTCGGGACTGCCGAGTAAGGACCTGGCAATGCCGAGGAAGCTCTCCATGAGAATCGGCGAAAATCCTAGCTCATCCCCTCGATTGTTGAACCCGTGCTCAGACTGTAAGTCAATCGCAAATGGAGTAACCCCGGTAAGCAAGTGCTGCTCAATCTGGTTCTTTCCAAGCGCCCGGTTCCCCACATGCACTGAAGCGGGCAATTGACCGGACGCAGGATCGTAATACTTGCGAAAGGATCGTATCACTTTCTCAGGCAGGGGGTAAATATCTCCCTTTAATCGTAACAAGTCACGAATCGCATTGTTATATTCATAGCGATTCATCCTGCGCAATGTCACCTGAGGAAGCCCGGACTTCATTCGTAGATGATCAATAATCACCCCATCAGTAAAGCCAAGCAGCGACTGATAATCTGCCTCGGCCGGAGAGTTCTCATCCTCCGGAGGCATCTCGCGCATTTCGAGAACGGAGAGCAACTTACGGGCAAGGCGCGGATCGTCTGAATACGCCTTAGCCGAGGCTAATTTAACCAAATCAACGTCTCCCTTTACCTTCCCCTTTTCCCCATGACATCGGTAGCAATGCTTTACAAGAATTGGTTGAACTTCCTCAAAGCCGACTCTTTTGCTTATTGTCCTGTCAGCAGGCGGTGACGAGTGAACGGACTTGATCGGCTTCTTCGACTGAAGGGGAAAAGCACGCACGAAATCCAAACCGAGCAA
Source organism: Verrucomicrobiaceae bacterium (assembly GCA_024229495.1). GTDB lineage: Bacteria > Verrucomicrobiota > Verrucomicrobiia > Verrucomicrobiales > DEV007 > CACIUL01. The sequence continues at coordinate 17,988 of JAAESJ010000573.1, forward strand.
ATACTCTTTACCTCCCTTTGCGTGCGCTTTTTCATTTGAGCCGGTAAGAATGAATGACAACTCCTGCATCCCCTGATCAAGGAAAACCTTGCCCAAATTCACAGGACCAAAAATCTCAACCTTGCCGCTATAGAGATCGACCCCCTTCCTGATCAGCATGCCATTCAGCTTGACTGAAAAAATCCCATAATCTGGTGCCTTGGTCATCTGCAGGGAAAGCGTGTAGTCCCCGCTTGCGGGAACGCTAAACCCGGTCTTCATAATATCCCCCGGTTGTCCCAGCCACAGAAGATGGGCATCTCCGCTCCACCCCGGTCCAAACCCCCTCATGCCCTGCACGCGTGAGCGGCGATCCATTTTAAGTGCCTCTCCCTCATGAATGCCCCTCTGCTCCGCGTCACCTTGCCTTCCGCGCACAGAGTGATAGTCAAAGGGCTCTCCCCAAGCCTCATTGAGCGAAGTCAGAACACTGAGTAATCCAATGGACCAGCACAAGGATCTCATATTATCAGTATGAGCGTTCCAAACCATCAGGTAAAGGCTACAGATGGAATTTGTACAGCGCGATTACCCCCGGAGAATATATAGCTATGGATATGTCAGCAGCGCCTTGACCACCTTGCGCTCCCTCACGCTTTCAAGTGCTTCATCAACTTGATGAATCCCAAACCGATGCGAAATAAACTCCTCGCCTGAGAGCTTGCCTTCTCGAATCCATTCACAAAGAACAGGCTGCGACTCCTTTTCATAAAGACGGGTTGGCCACTGATGCACCAGCAAATTGTAGTTAAAATCCGCAGCACAGTTAGGGACGGTAAAGCTCTCTAGCCCGGCATAGAAGCCGTATACGCACATTGAGCCGCCTCTTTTCAGAAGCGGCAGGCCTGAATGTATCAGTTCAGGTTTGCCCACGGCATCAATTACAGCGTCAAACTTAACCCCGCTCCTTTCATCGATAAGCCCGGATATCGCGGGATCATCACGACCAAATACCGCATCGGCCCCAAAAGCAGTGGCGGCGCTTCTTTTCTCCTCATGGCTATCAACCAGGCCTATCCAGCCCAAGCCAAACAACCTTCCGAGCTTAACAAAACTTAACCCGACCGGACCTCCCCCAAAAATCAACACATCATTACCGGGCTCAAGGTGAAAATCACGAAAGGCACCGAGCACCTCGCGCCATGTGCATAGCAAAACCGCATCTTCAGGATCAATATCCGGATCAACCGGGGTCTGAATCTCAAACACTTCAACCCAACCGCTCTCCTCATCAGCCACCCCGTCTTCAACCATCGCCTCATGATCATTAACAAGAACATATTCGCAAAATCCACCCCATCCTGATTTCAGTCCAGCCTCACCAAGTTCACCGTCCATTACCAAGCCGCTCAATGCGCGTCCATCTGGAGAAAAATTGCGTACTTTGTCACCAATTTCCATGACCGTACCAACACTCTCGTGCCCCAACGCAAACGGAAAGGCCGCCTCCATGCCCGGAAAGTGACCCGACACAAGTTCACTGTCCGTATTATTACAAATGCACGCAACCTCAGTTTTTACTAAGGCTTGATAGCTACCCGTTTTGGGAACTGGTGTATCAATAATGTTAACTATATTGGGAGCAACAGCAGCGACAGTCTTCATCTCATTTAACTTTGGCTAGGCATTAGCTTCGTGAGTGTATCCCCACACAAACCACAGTGCCACAGTTGACTTTGGTTACAGCGTGAAATACATCCCACTCTCATCAATAACATTAAGTATTTAATATGAAAAAAGGTCAATGTGATATTGTTAACAATTTCATATTGACCTCTTTGTCAAAAAGCCGTAGGCAAAAAAGTGCATGCTAAAAAGTGAACTAAAATCAAATCGTGAAATAATCACTAACACTCTGCGCTCAGAAATATTGTGCGGAGAATGGCCAAATGACATACCGGTTCGAGAGCATGCACTCGCCAAGCGCTTTGGAGTAAGTCGCGGTCCCATCCGCGACTCACTGCTCCAACTATCACAGGAAGGAGTCCTCGCTTACAAAGCCAATAAGGGAGTCCGAGTCAGCTCCCCCCCAGACGAGGCACAAAGGCAACTATTACAAGCACTGCGAAGGCAAATTGAGCTGTTTTGCCTGGAATCCTGCATCAACAATCTCAATGATACCGACGATAGCAATCTTCAGCAAATACTCGATGCGCTAGCCATTGCATGCGGTCGCGGCAAGCTAACCGATATCGCCGAGAAGGATCTGGCACTTCACCGGTATCTAGTGCGACGCTCATCTAATGAACTTGAATCCGTATGGCTTGGAATCACCTCTCGCCTTTTGATGGATTATTCACGCATCGGTCAACTTGATGAAATTGTCACCGAGCATTGCGCTATCGTTGACGCCATAAAAAAGCGCGACCTAAGGACTGCCCAAAAGGCATTGCTTTCTAATATTATCTAATGCGCCTTGTTGCCCTTATTGCGTTCTTTTCGGTTTCAACGGAGGGATTAACCGCCTTAACAAACCCAGAGCAAGAGGGCGAGGCACTATTTTCCTTAAAGGTTTACCCGACACTGAGCAGCAAATGTTTTTCCTGCCACGGAAAAGACCCAAAGAAAATCAAGGGGCAGCTGAACCTCACCTCACGTGAGGACATGCTCAAGGGGGGCGAAAGCGAAACTGCCTCGCTAACGCCCAAAAAACCCTTATTAAGTCCACTTTATCTGGCATCCACCCGTGATCACGAGCCCGACTGGTCGTCCATGCCTCCAAAAGACAATGACCGACTTAACTCCAACCAGATTAGAGAAATCAAAAGATGGATCGAACTTGGCGCCCCCTGGCCAAATCAACAACGGCGCGCAATGTACACTGCCAAGGAAAGAGCCAAAGTCTCCACCTCTGAAGGCATACTCATAGAAACAAGCGGAGGATTGTCCGAGGAATGGACTTATCGACGTTATAACCCAGAGGACTTATGGGCATTTCTCCCCTTAAAAAAAACAGCGGTTCCCCCAGGGTCACTCAATCCTATCGATGCGTTCATTGCACGCACGCTAAAGGAAACTAAATTTAAACCGGCACCTCAAGCAAATTTTCGCACACTAATCAAGCGCGCCTACTATAACCTCACTGGTCTGCCGCCTACCCCATATCAAATCTATCAATTCCGGCTCGCGTGGGATAAAAATCCTTCTAACGCATGGAATAAGTTGATTGATGAACTGCTTGCCAGTCCACATTACGGAGAGCGTTGGGGACAACACTGGCTGGACATTGCTAGATATGCTGACACCGGCGGATATTCCAATGATTATGAGCGCTCCAATGCCTGGCGTTACCGGGACTATGTCATACGCTCATTCAACAACGACAAGCCTTACAATAAATTTGTCGTTGAACAAATTGCCGGCGATGAGATTTGGTACTCTCAACAACCAGACCAACGGAACCCTGAACTTCTAATCGCCTCCAGTTTTCTTCGAATGGGGCCTTGGGACCCTGCAATGGTAAAGGCCCCGCAGGCAAGGCAGATTTACCTCGACGATATCGTCAACGCCGTGGGTCAGACCTTCCTAAGCACTTCCATGCGCTGCTTCAAATGCCATGATCACAAATTTGATCCCCTTCCAACGAGGGATTATTACCGGATGTATGCAGTTTTTGCCGGCACACAGTTAGCGGAGCGTCCGGTTCCATTTCTTGAATCAGAAAACCTTTCCGGACTTGAGCAAGGTCGTAATAACACCCAAAAAATGCTCAGCCATGCAAAAAACAAGCACAATGCGCTTTATAAGAAACAGGAATCTGCTGCCCGCGAATGGTTCACCCAGGAAGGCAGGGATTATCTTGATGAGAATTCACGCAGGAAATTGCCGGACAAGGAGAAGCCTCCCCGCCACGTAGGGCTCTCCCCTGAAGAACAGGGGCGCATGAAGGTAAGGAAGCAGGATGAATGGATCTGGAACCGTCGCATGGAGCGCTACAAGCCGATGGCTCAGGGAGTCTATAATGGCCCCGATCCTAAGACACTTAATGCACGTGCAATGCGTATGCCTAAATCTCCCGGCAATCAACCTCCCCCGCAAAGCCACATTCTTATGGGCGGTGCACTGAACGCCCCAGGGGATAAAGTGTCGCCCGGAGTCTTAAGTGCCTTAAAGCTGCCTGTTACAACTGAGGGCGATGACCCCTACAAGATAACAAATGCATTACACGGTCGTCGCCTAACTCTTGCCAAGTGGATTACCAATTCCCGGAACACCATCACTGCACGCTCAATAGTCAACCGTGTTTGGCAGCACCACTTTGGCAAGCCGCTTGCCAGGAACCCCAACAACTTTGGCTCAAAGGGTGGTAAGCCCACCCACCCCGAATTACTCGACTGGCTTGCTGCTGACTTCATGGCCAACGGCTGGAAATTCAAGCGGCTCCACCGAATAATTATGACCTCCGAGACCTACCGTCAAAGTGGAACTCATCCCGCAATAAAAAAACTCCGGAACATCGACCCCGACAATAATCTTATCGCCTACAGAGAGCCACGACGACTCACCGCCGAGGAACTGCGTGACAGTTTACTAAAAACCACCGGCGAATTAAACCCGATGATAGGAGGCTTGCCGGTTTCTCCTGAGATCAACATGGAGGTAGCTCTTCAGCCCCGCATGATCCAATTCTCACTGGCACCGGCATACCAACCCTCCCGATCGCCCCAAGAACGCAACCGTCGGACAATATATGCCTACCGCACCCGCGGGCAGCCCGACCCATTCTTGGAACTCTTCAACCAGCCAAACCCTAACAACTCCTGTGAACAGCGTGATTCGGCAGCCGTAACCCCTCAAGCATTAACCCTTCTCAACAGTCAAATGATGACAGATAGATCTATCGCGCTTGCTCTGCGGGTGGAAAAAGAGTTCGATACTCTTCACTTACAGGTTAAACGGGCGGTTCAACTGGCATTTGGACGCGTTCCCAGCAAACCCGAATGGGAAAGGCTCAAGCAGTATGTTTCCAGGATGCACGATTACCACCTGACTCATCAGGCCAAGCCAATCCATTACCCAAAGTCCATTGTCCGTTCGTTGATCGAGGAACTGACGGGGCAACCGTTCGAATACGAGGAAATCCTTCCAGTATTTGACAATTATGTTCCGGACACAAGGTCGGCAGACGTGACCGCGGAAACGCGCTCCCTTGCAGATTTATGTCTGCTGCTATTCAATTCCAATGAGTTTATCTATGTCTACTAGCATTCGAATCCCCATCTGCAGCCGACGAGAACATCTCTTCGGCCTTGGCTCATCACTTGGGGCATTGGCCATGACTGATCTTCTGGCAAAGGAAGCCGCGAGTCCCCTCGCCCCAAAAAAACCAATGCACAATCCGAGAGCCAAAGCAGTCATTATGCTGTTCATGGAAGGCGGTCCCAGTCAGGTTGACACCTTTGACCCGAAGCCGAACCTCAACGAAAGACACAAAACCGAATCCAGCAGATCTGCAGGCCTAGCAACAGGATTCCGGTTTTATGTTGGGAGCCCCTTCAAATCTCGCAAGGTAGGCCAATCAGGCCTCGATATGAGCGACCAATGGATTCACCTGCCTGAAGTAGCCGATGAATTATGCAACTACAGGGGCTGTCAGGCCGAATCCCTGAACCATCCCGAAGCGCTCTTCCACATGAATACCGGCAGTCGCCTGGGAGCAGATCCCGCCTTGGGTTCATGGGTCAACTATGGTCTGGGTTCCGTAAATCAAAACCTTCCCGGATATGTCGTAATGAGCGAACTGGCCCTGCCGCAAGGCGGTTCACGAAACTGGAGCAATGGATTCCTCCCTGCACACTTCCAGGGAACCCGCCTGAGACCGGAAGGCTCACCCATCCTAGACCTACACCCCCCTGGCAATAAAACGCGCAAACATCAACGACAGGCACTTGATGAACTGACCTTTCTCAATCAAGAGCATGCAAAGAAACACCCTGCCCACAGTGAACTCTCTGCAAGAATGGAGAATTACGAACTGGCATACAGGATGCAGTCCGAGGTGCCTGGCGTTATGGATCTGAAAGACGAACCACAGGCAATCCGTGATGCATACGGAATGGGGGAAAAACATACAGAGAAATTCGGCCGTCAATGTCTAATGGCCCGCCGGCTTGTTGAAAAAGGGGTTCGTTTTGTCCAGATTTTTTCCGGAGGTTGGGATAGTCACGATTATCTTGAGCGCGGCCACTCCTCACGGATCAGGAGTGTAGACAAGCCCATGACCGCCCTCATCAAGGATCTTAAGGAAAGAGGAATGCTGGATGACACTCTCGTCATATGGACTGGGGAATTCGGGCGAACCCCTGACAACAACCGTCGCGGAGGAGTTTACTCCCTGGGCAGAGGGCACAACATTGACGCAATGACCATGCTATTGGCCGGTGGGGGCGTTAAGAAAGGCGCTATCGTTGGAGCCACGGACGACATTGGAGCCACGGCCACTGAAAGCATACATCCCATCCGAGACCTGCATGTCACCATCCTGCACCTCCTCGGGCTTGATGATAATAAGCTCACTTACTTTCATGGAGGACGTTATAAACAACTCTCTCAATTTGGCGGAAAGGTGATTTCCGAACTCATCGCCTAAAGCGATTCAGACAATAGAACCACTCCACGTTTTTCTCTCTATGCACTACATAAATAACGCATTGCCCATTGCGCTGATTGCATCAATCCTCTTATTAATTCAAAGGCCACAGACTGTAAAAGCGTCCCTCAGCATTAGCGAATTTTCCGCAAACAGTTCCGAAATCCTACCTGACAACGATGGAGATTTCTCGGACTGGGTAGAGCTTCACAATAGTGGAACTCTTGCCATCAACACCGCAGGATACTCTCTCACCGATGATCCTGATTCCCCCGACAAATGGCCGCTGCCGGAATTGATAATTACCCCTGGACAATACCTTATTATATTCGCTTCAGGAAAAGATCGTAATATCAGCGGAGAGCAACTCCACACCAACTTCTCACTCAGTGACTCAGGGGAACACCTGGCCCTGATGGGACCCGGCATAGATACCCCAGGCACTTCCTTTGACTACCCGAAGCAGTTTTACGCAATCTCATACGGCAAGCCTGGATATTTCACGACTCCGACACCAGGCAAAGCCAATAGCATTGCAAGTTCCACCGATTACGTGCGCGATACACAGTTCAGTTCAGCCAGAGGCCTTTTCACATCAGCCTTCAACCTTGAGATTTCATCATCAACCCCGGGAGCAAGGATTTATTACACAACCGACTTCACTCTGCCTTCGACGGAAAACGGAACGCTCTACACCCAGCCTTTACAAATCAAGACCACAACCGTGATCAGAGCCATTGCGACTCACCCCCAAATGATTAGCAGCAACGTCGACACGCAAACATACATTTTCCCTGCTGACGTCATTCACCAACCAGCATCCCCGAAAGGGTTTCCTGAATCATGGGGTATTGATAACTCAACGAGCAACGGTAACACCGGATTGCCCCGTCCGGCAGATTACGAGATGGATCCGGCCATCATCTCGCAATTCGGCGAAGAAGCCGTTGTCGCATCACTCGGCAATCATCCCAGCATCTCACTCACGATGGCAACCGGTGACTTGTTCAACGAAAGCAATAACCCGGCCATTGGCGGCATCTACTCAAACCCGTATGGAGGGACAGGAGACCAGTTCCTTGCGGGATGGGGCACTCCAAAGGAATGGGAACGCCCAGGATCAGTCGAATTTATCGGCTTCTCCAATGTTGACGGTAAGCAGGTCAATTGCGGGGTCCGAATAGCCGGCAACTATGCCCGCCATCCCAATCGATACAAACATCACCTGCGCGTGACTTTTCGACGTAAATACGGACCGGCAAAACTTAAAGCCCGGTTGTTCTCCAGAACAACAGTTGAAACTTTTGACGACCTGATTCTTCGCGGGGGGAACAGCGAAAGCTGGACCTTCCCAGGTAGCACCGGCAACGGCCCTGGAACAAGAGGCAATGTCCAATATATCCGAGATCAGTTCTACAAGGACTCCCAGGCAGCCATGGGGCACCTCTCAGCCAATCAGGAATATTTCCACCTCTATATCAATGGCCTCTACTGGGGATTCTATACGCTTATAGAAAGAATTGACGCAAACTTTCTTGCACAGCACACAGGGGGTGAAGAGGAAGAATACGACGTCTTCAAGCAAAACAACATTCTCAGTGACGGCAAGCGTGAGGACTGGGAGGCAATGTTTTCATTGTCACGAGCAGGGCTTGCAGCAAAGGCAAAGTATTCCGCCATCCAGGAATACCTGGATATCGACAACCTCATAGACTATCTGCTCTTTAATTTCTATGCCGGAAATGTGGACTGGCGAAATAATTGGCGAGCAGGTCGGAGGAGGGCAGCAGGCGAAGGCTTCCGTTTTTTCATGTGGGATGGAGAGAGAGGACTGGGAGATCAATCCGGAAACTCAACCTATACCTTTGACTCAACAGGAAGAAACTGGAGCTACCACGCAACCGAACTGCATCAGGACCTCATCGCCAATGCCGATTACCGGATGCGATTCGCGGACCATATTCAACGCTCCCTCTTTAATAATGGGCCGCTCACTGCGGAAAACTCAGCAAAGCGATACAACGCGAGAGCCAACGAGATTCGCTCGTCTTTAATTGCTGAATCGGCACGATGGGGAGATCGTCAACGACCAGACAACCCCTACACGATTGAAAACGAATGGAAGGCTGAACTTCAATGGCTTAACGAAACGTTCTTCCCGCTGCGCACAGACGTGGTAATGGATCAATTTAAGGCCGGGGAACTTTACCCTGATTTATCAGCACCGACTCTCAGCAAACATGGAGGAAAGGTCACCTCCGGATTCCCCCTGCATATCACCTCTCAACGTGGTGCCATTTACTTTACCACAGACGGCAGTGATCCACGACTCAGTGAAGGCACTCCCAACCCCTCTGCAACGATTATTGCAGGTGGCATGGGTGAGGAAAGCGCTGTCATTTCAGCCGGTAATTCTTGGCTGTATGATGACACCGGCAATGACCTTGGTGAAAGCTGGAGATCCCCCTCGTTTAATGACAGCCAATGGCAAAATGGTAATGCCCCGCTGGGCTTTGGATTGATTAACAACACCACGCTGAAAACCCTCATCAATCCCTCACGAAATATCACCGTGTATTTTCGCAGGCAATTCGAACTGAATAATGCCACTTCCATAACCGCCACCACATGCAAAGCCCAGGTTGATGGCGGCGCAGTTATATACATCAATGGAAAAGAGATTGTGCGCGATAACATGCCGGAGGGAAAGATCACCTATTTCACAAGATCCACCAGAGATGGCAACGAGGCAGATTTTGACGATTTCCCATTCCCTCAGGATTTTCTCGTTGAGGGAACCAATACCATTGCCGCCGAGGTTCACAATGTAAGCACCGGGAGCAGCGACATGGTTTTTGACCTAAGCCTTTTGACAGTGAAGCCCGCCGGCCCGGCTCTGATTATCCAGGGTCCACTCACCTTACGAGCTCGCTGCTATGACAATGGCACATGGAGCGCTCTCACTGAAGCCACATTCACGACAGGAATATCGGCAAGCTCAAACAACATTGTCATATCTGAAATCCACTACAACCCTGCGGCAAAAGAAGAGACGGCTGAATTCATTGAACTGCTTAACATATCAGGCTCCCCGGTAAGTCTTGCCGGAGTCCATTTTTCCAACGGAATAGATTTCATCTTTAGCGATGATAATATCCTAGAGGCGGGAGAGCACTTGGCACTGACTCCATCAGATTACACCGGGCAACTGGACAATGGCGGAGAAACCATAACTCTCGCCGCTGGCGACAATTCGATCATTCGCTCCTTCCGCTATGATGACAGTAACCCTTGGCCACAAAGCGCTGACGGCACAGGCTATAGCATTGTTCTGGCAAATCCCTTATCCAATCCAGATCACAGCCTCGCACAAAACTGGCTTCCGGGCAATGTCCCTGGAGGATCACCCAACTCCGATGAGCGAACGACATTCAATCCCGAAACCGAAAATAACGCAGCAAGCTTCTTTCTTGGGAATGCACCATTTACCACCAGTTTTGAAGACGGAAATGTCGTCATCGGAATCCCACGGAATCTTGACGCAACGGGTGCGGATATATCCATCGAAACATCAACCGACCTGAGCACTTGGGACAGCCAAAACGCAGTTTTTAAAGGTTACGAAAAACACAACGGGAGCTCAGCGACCATGATGTGGAGCTTTCCACTCTCGGGCAATACTCTCTTCGCTCGTGCCCGCATCACTTCATTACGCAGATAACACACTTCATA
>JAAESJ010000574.1 GCA_024229495.1 Verrucomicrobiaceae bacterium
CTCCTTGGGCTCGACTCTGACAAGGAGTTGCGCAAGAACAGCCTTGTCGTCCTTCAGACCCTGATGCGGTTGCGCCAGATATGTTGCCATCCCGGTCTCGTTGATCCTGCCCAGTTGGATGCTGAAAGTGCTAAGTTGAATGCCTTGTTTTACCTGCTTGACCAACTCCGGGAGGAGGGGCACAAGGTTCTTGTGTTCTCACAGTTTGTGAAGATGCTCGATATTATCAAGGGCAGGCTGGAGGAGGAGGATCGGCATCACTGTTATCTTACCGGGCAAACCAAAGACCGTGGCAAGGTTATTGAGGATTTCCAGACTGCCGAGGATCCTTCGGTTTTTCTGCTCTCACTCAAGGCTGGTGGCAGTGGTCTGAACCTCACGGCTGCCTCCTATGTGATTCTTTATGATCCGTGGTGGAACCCTGCCGTGGAGAATCAGGCGATTGACCGCACGCACCGTATCGGGCAGAAGAACAAGGTGATTGCATACCGCTTGTTGATCCGTGATACCGTGGAGGAGAAAGTGCGTGTGCTGCAGGAGCAAAAGCGGCAGATGCTTGGCGATGTGCTGGGAGAGGAAGCGTTCTCACGCAACCTGGAGATGAAGGACATCAAGTTCCTCTTTACCCCGGATGAGCAGGAGGACGGGGAAAAGACAATCACTCTGGAATAGACTTCCTGTGCCCATCAGTGCACCCTTTGCCCGGGTACTGCACCATCATCAGCAGAGAGCAGGAACACGTCTTTTCCTCCCGGTCCTGAAGCAATTACCATGCCCTCACTGACACCGAATTTCATCTTGCGCGGGGCGAGATTGGCAACCATCACAACCAAGCGGCCAACAAGCTCATCGGCATTGTAGGCTCCTTTAATGCCGGCAAAGACGTTGCGACGTTCCTCGCCGCCCAGACTCAGTGTGAGTTGCAGTAATTTACGCGAGTCCTCTACCTCCACGGCCTCGACTACCCGGGCAACCCTGAGGTCCGCTTTCATGAAATCATCGAAGCTGACTTCATCTGCTATGGGTTCCTCCTTGAGCGGTGCGTCACTGTCATCAAAACTTGAGGGGGACGGGTTTTCTTCGGCAGCGGCTTTTGCGGTTTCTTCTTTGCTTTCCTCGGTCATGGCTTGAATATCTTTAGGGTCGATGCGTTGCATCATGTGCTTGAACTTGTTGATGCGGATACCGGTGAGCGGCGCCTGTGCCTGTTCCCAGGAGTTAAGCGCTTCACCGAAGAGTGCTCCTGCCTTTTCTGCAAGGTCGGGAAGCACCGGGGAGAGATAAACAACCAGTTGCCGGAATAGGTTCAGGGCAACGCTGCAGACATCCTGCAGTTCGGTTTCCCTGTCAGGATCCTTGCGCAATTCCCATGGGGCATTCTGCTCGACATACGGGTTGGCCTTGTCTGCAAGTTCAAGGATACGACGCATGGCCAGAGAGTAGTCGCCGGCCTCGTAGGCCGCTGCGATTGCCTCACCCTCGGCGGCGGCGGCGGCGAAGAG
>JAAESJ010000575.1 GCA_024229495.1 Verrucomicrobiaceae bacterium
ACCTGTGCATTCTTGTCACCGGCAAGTTCACTGACAAGATCCAGAACTCCCACTCCAAGCTGACGCGCAAGGCGAATGGACACAATGCGCAGATCCGCAGAGGGATCCTTCTTCAATCTGGCAACGACTGACGCACCTGATCCCGGCATTTTGCCAAGGCACCACGCGGCACGAGCCCGTTCCACACTGTCCTTTGAGCTCATCAGTGACTCCAGTGCCGGAGCCGCCTTGGCTTTGCCCATGGCATGCAGTGACGTCCATGCAAGGTAACGGGCTTCAAGGTTTGGACTCTTGAGCGCCTCAACAGCTCCCTTTGCCGTCTTGAAATCATAGACCGGGATCTTGTATCCCTTATGACCTTCGGGGGTCATCCTGAAAATACGTCCCCGTTCAAGGTCCCGCATTCCATGTCCACCAACACCAGGGTCATACCAGTCGGCAATCAGCAGGGAACCGTCAGGCGCAGTAGCAACATCACTCGGCCTATACCAACGATCACCACCTCCACTGAGAAGGGGCAACATCTCAGCCGTGTATCCGGCACCGGCATTCACACGGGGATAGGCACGACAGACATTCGGCCCCGCATCACAGTGGATGACCTGGTTGCGCAGGGAAGGCATCAGTGAGCCCTCGTAGACGATGATTCCAGTGGGTGAGCCGGCTCCTGTCTGCAGGAGGTTGGGAACAACCCCTGGATCATTGAGGTGCCAGTGTCGAAGCGGAATCTCCTTTTCGATATTTGTGCGCTTATCGCGCCACCCCTTGCCATTGAGCTCATCACGATATCCGTAATTGCCAAACTCCATGACGAAGTTAATACGCACTCCCCTGTTGCCGTCGTCGTCATTGTCGGACTGCCAAATTGAGCCGAATGAGTCCACTGTTGCCTCCCAGTTGTTGCGGAAGTTCCATCCCAGGGTCTCAACCCCGCTGCCATCAAGGTTGCAGCGAAACACCATACCCTGTTGATACGGCTTACGGTTGGCGCTCACCTCATTGCCCGCCTTGTCAATAATGGCCTTGCCGTCCGCTGTCTTTAACCCGCGAGATGCGTTACCAAAATTGAAATACAGCTTGCCGTCAGGGCCAAAGCAAAACGCGTGAATCCCGTGGTCATGCTGCTTACCCCCCACCACGTTAAAGAGCACCTTCTTCTCATCAGGCTTATCGTCGCCGTTGGAATCGGTAAACAGCAGGACCTGCTCACCTGCGGAGACAATGACCTTGTTTCCCAACACGCAAATCCCGTGCGGGGAGTCAATATCACGCCCCTGGTAAAACACCTTTCGCTTATCAGCAACGCCATCACCATTGGTGTCCTCAAGGATCAGGATCTGGTCGCCCTCGGCACGCTTGCCGTTATGCCTGCGATAATTGACGATCTCCGCCATCCACACCCGCCCGCGATGGTCGATATCAATGCTCGATGGGCTAAGGATCATTGGCTCAGAGGCAAACAGTTCCGCCTGCAGTCCAGCGGCGACATCCAGCACAGCCAGCGAATCAGCCGCTTCCCGTCCTCCGGAGCCACCACCACCGCTCTTACGGGCAGCCAGCTTGGGCTTCTCGGTGTAAACCAGGAATCGGACAGTGGGGTTGCCTTGTTGGTCAGTGCCTCCATTGTCAAGCCCGCCACGCGCCATGAACTGGGTCGTTCCACCAGGCAAGTCAAACTCCAGCACCGAGTTGGCATGAACACCGATTCCGTAAGTCACCGGCTTGCCATTGATCTTGAGGTCTCCACCCCCGGCATTCTTCCCATTGCGAACCTGACCCCAGTCCGCACTGGCTGACTTCCACTTTTGCTCGGTAAGCTTCTTCTCCTGCCCGCCAACAACAATGCGAGGTTCAGCCCAGTCTGCCCAGTCCGCACCATAACCATCCCCGCCATCATCAACGACAAGGTAAAGCTTTTTGGCGCCTTTGAGTTCCACGGAAACATCAACAGAATGTCCCGGAGTGCTGCGCGAGATCACCTTGCTGGCAAACAGAGGCTTAGGTCCCGATTTGACAGCGACATACTGAACATTACCGGTTACATTTGCCGCTTTCTTTTTAACTCCCGGCTTGGGATAATCCTGGTTGGCATCCAGTTCGGATTCATCAGGCCGGTGCGTAACCAGTCCCTTCTCGGGGACTTCAAGCCCTGCAGACCAGGCAACGGTATTTAGAACAAGCTTCCGATACCCGTCATCGCCAAAATTCCTGTGGAAGTGCCCGCCGGTGAACCCCACACCACGGCCTCCATCCTCCCTGACAACCGACCAGCAGAGTGTCTCACTGCGACCGGATGCTGCGACGATGTGCTTCTTCGGTCCACGTGGCCAGGACGACTTTCCCGATCGCGCAACATCATCAGGAACGGCATCAAGAATACTTGTCACTCCCTTGCGCCCCTCACGAAAGCGCATATTGAAATACCACTCATCATTAAGGGCAAAATCGGCGACCCCGCGGGTTGCCGGGTGATTCCCGTTGAGCTTGGACTTCGCCACCCAATGCGGGTTGATCGACCAGCCCGTCTCATAATATCCGCCAATCCACGACTGCAGGGCCTTACCAGACCTGCCGGCCGGGACCTCAACGGCATAGTGCATGCACATCAGGCCGCACCCGCGGTCAATTTCTTTCTTTACCTGGTCAAGCCTGCCATTGATCGGGTGACGCCCCCCACCGTCCATGAACAAGACGATGGTATCTGCTCCCTTGAAAGCATCCGGATTCTTCGGCCAGCCGCTGCGGTGGACAACGACCTCCACCTTCTTGCCCAGCGCCTCTTTGAGGTGCGATTGCATAAGCAGGCAGCCCGCATTGAACTCATGCGCTCCCCAGCCATGGCTCCTGTGGCCGGCTACAAGCACCACCTTAGCACTGTCCTTGGCACCGGACACTGAAGTCAGGCCAATGACCAGTACCGTGATGAGTAATTGAGTAATGTGTTTCATGGTTTTTTCTCTTTGGTTTAAATCCTCAGGCTTGAAATAAAATGAGCACTTACTCCGAGCGGGGCTCCCTGCCACCAAACAGCTTCGGAAAGATGCCGAAATGGGCAATAACTCCAAGAGCAATCACGGAAAACTCGATACCATAGGTAAGGTAAAGCCAGAACATGATGCCGTCGGTAAATCCATAACTGTGCAACCCGGTTTCCAGCTGGTTAACATGCCACCATGAAAAGACCGTGATGATGGAAACAAACACGGCAAACATACTGATTCCAAGGTCCTTTATCAAGCCTCCCATCCGGGCATGAAGCATCACCAGGATGCCAATGCAGATCATCAACGCACCATTCTCCTTGGGATCCCAACCCCAAAACCTCCCCCAACTGTCATTGGCCCACACTCCGCCAAGCACTGTCCCCACAAGGGCAAACACCAGCCCAAAGCAGGAAACCCCGTAAACCATCCGCGTCACCGCCTTCAGGAAATCACGGTTCTTTACACCGAAGAGGGCCGCAAAGATGTAGATGTGACCGATAGCACCGGCAAGGAGGGCGGCAGCATATCCGATATTGATGGCTATGACATGGGTTGCCAGCCAGAAATTTGAGCGCAAGACTGCCTCTAGAACCTTGAGAGTATCCCGCGCCTCCTTCAGCTCAAAGCGCATGGCAAGGAACATTCCTCCCACTCCGAGCAGGGTTGCCACCGCCAGCGCGATCTTCTTTCGGTCAAACACCTCGATAAACAGGCACAGCAGAACCGCTGAAGCGGTAATGAACGGAATGGTCTCATACAAGGTCGATATCGGGGGGCGTCCCAGCATGACGCTGCGTAAAATAATCCCGGCAATCAGGGCAATGGTTGCAACCCCTGTCATTGCCCAGACTCCGAGCGAGGCAAATCGCGCAAAGGCACTGGCTGGCGCCAGCCAGGTAAAGGCAATCAACAGGAACGCCAGGAAATAAAAGCCGAGCGCCCAATGAAAAAGACCCGCCCTGTTGTTGAACATTTCCAGCTTTACCTTGCTGTATTCGCTACGCGCCTCGGCCTCAGACACAATGTTTTTGTGCAGGGAGTCAAGTTCACTCAGGAAGATCTGTGAATTAACCTTCTCAGTCTCGGAATCAACCGCACCGGCAAGCCTCTCAAGGGCCTTGATTTTTGGCATTGCCCACCTTGTAAAGAGGGCTTTATCAATATCTGAAAGCTCATCAACCTTGAAAGTAAGCTGCTCAATGATATAGCCGGGCTTCACCCACTCCTCATCGTCCCGGGAAATCGGGGGAAACATCGCCAGACTTGTCATGCTCGAGTTGTCCTTGATCCCCGCCGTCATCGTGTCCCGCTCGAGGATACTGAAGACGGTGTTTAACTTCGCCACAAAAGCCTCGCCACCATCCGGGAGGCGCGCCACTTCACGAACCTTGTCAAAGACCTCCAGGAAGTAACTGACACTGGTCTTGCCAGTGCCGGTCTTCACAAATTCCGGTGAAATCTCTCCCAGGTCGACACCAAGCCCGTCACGGGCAAAGTTGAGCGTATTAACCAACCACTCAAACTCATTCATGTTGGTCTTCAGCGACAACGTGCCCGCTTTAACAGGATCACGCCGCAGCTGTTTTGCCTCCTGCTCACGCTCGGGATCATCGAGAACCTTAGAGTAGGCATTGGTCAACTCGGATAAGCGACGCAGCACCTTTGGCATTCCCTCCGGGTCAACTACTGAGGAGAATTCCTCATACGAATAACGTTCACGCGGGGAATGATGCGGCTCAAGGCCAAGATTGATCAAAACATCCGGGTTGTTGACCTTAAAAACCGGGATTTTCTTGGCGAGTTCCGGTCGGAACAGACAGTCAAGCATCCACTCCGTGGCTGAAATCTTGAGCTTCTCCCCGCCCACGGGCAGTCTCAGGCTCTTCGAGCTGTTCATGCGCAGAAGCTTATAGCGAGCCACCGTCTCAATGGGCTTGAGCCTGCCCTCCTCGAGCACAGGCAGAGATCCAAACAACTCCACGATTTGCGCATCCCATCGTTCGTAATTTGCCAACCCTTTTGACTCATACGAATCCTCTCCTCCTGATAACCCACAAAGGAACAATGAACTGAATCCAACCAGAAGACAGCAAAGGCGCTGTTTCGCATTGCAGGAATTTTGCGAGCTCAAGATCATGGCTTCACCTCCTTCTTTTCGCGCGAACGCGCTGAGCGACGCAGGTAGGCAAAGAGCTTCTGCATAAAGTGTATCACCATCCCTAATGAGATCACATACGTTCCATACTTCGGCCACTGGTCTGCCGGGTTACGCGATACCGCCAGACTGGTATAAAGCCGGTCACTCGGCTTGGCTCCCGGCGGTCCCCAACTGGCCTGATACAAGGTATAACCCGCATAGCGCATCGGCTTGTTCATGCTGATATGATACTTCTCCGTCGCCTCACCATTATCCACGCGGTATACGTCACTGGAGTATTCACGCGCCCTGGCCGTACCGGGATGATCCTCCTTTTCAAATTTTTCCAACTCAACTCCAAAAGGAAGCGTATACCGACTGCGGGTCAGGTCGATCGACCATGTCTCCCCGCCTGAGTCGGTTTCGGTAATATTGGTTGAAGGGACCTGAACAACTGCACCGGAGGCAGCCACCTCCACGGTGAGGGGGCGCGGAGCAAACGGATTCGCCCCCACAAGGATAGAGTGCACATGAACCTTGCCTGTTGAATCCTTCACCTTGATATAGGTGGCGGGCGTATTGGCCTCGCGGGTTATTGAGGTCTCCTGGGGAACGATGGCAAGGCCATCGATGACCTCGCCGCCCTCGAAGACGGTAAACGCAGTCCTGTCCTTCTCAAGCGGAAGCCCGGTCAACTGCCCTTTGCTGTTGCTGATATTTCGCGCGTAGCTGTAAATCTCAAACTCAAAGGGCATCCCCTCGGCAAAGAATGTGCGGCGCGCGCCCTTCTTCCAAAGGGGCTTCAAGTCCTCCTCTCCGATCACATAGGCACTTTCCCTCTTTCCCTCTGCGTCATGACGCGCCACCTCAATGCTCCAATCGGTCAGGTTGTATATCTCATCAGCGCGATCCCCCTCATAGAGCAACATGCTTCCCTCCTCGGTAAAGTGGAAAGCCACGAATCCCGCAAGCAGGATGTAGAGAATGCCGCCATGGGCAATCAACATCCCGGGACGCTTCCACGACTTGCGAGCCCGGATGATCGCGCCCAGCAAAAGGTTCAAAAAGAGCAGAGCGCTGACCAGGTAAACCCCGGGAAGGACAATCGGAACCGGCCCGATCTTGTCGATCAGGAAAAGGGACTGGAAATATTTTTCCGAGGCATCATAGAGACCTACCTCCACCTGAGCCATGGTGCCGAAGTAAGTTAGGGCAAGCAGCAGGCTCAGCAGGATTACCGCCAGGGTATACCCGGAAAGGAAATTGTAGAACCTCACCAAGAGAGGCCTTGATTGCTTTGAGTCGCTCACTGCCTTGCCTTCTTGATTCGTAACGAGGCGCAGAACGCGTCGAAGTTCTCCCGTTGTGATTCCACCAGTTGCTTTGGCCCGGTCATTTTCACGAAGAATGCCACCTTCATCTCACCCATCTCCATCTCCGGCATGATAACCCCAAACATCTTGTAATCAGAAAGCGCCTCGCTAGCGCCCATCGGCTTGAATGCTCCATCCAGCTCAATGAACTTCCCGTTTCCAAACAGGAACCTTTTATCAGGGAGCTTGGCAAGTTCCTCGCCTTCAATCGGATCAAGCCCCATCTGACTGCGCCAGCGGTTCAGGTTGAGCAAAAGCCCTCCGCCCCCGCGAAGCATGGTAAAGTAGCACTGACCCTCGGCGGATTCCCCAAAGGTAAAGTTCGCCATGCGCATGGCGCTTGCCGGCACCGCCTGCCAGTCATCGGGGGCATCCCACGCAAAGGGAATATCCGTCGCCCCGGAACCGGCATCTTCCTGGGACTTGCCGCTCACCCGCTCAAGTAACGGCAGTCCCAGCTCCGCCGCGGGCGCAAGTTTACCCATCTTTCGCACGGTCTTGATTTCCTTACGGTCGTTGACCGGCTTGCACGAGGCAACCAAGGCAACCATGGAAAAAAACAATACTCTGTAGAGTTTTGGAGATATTGAGAAAGCGCCCATCAGAAAGACAAAGGTTGTGATAACGCAGGGCATGGCACTTGGCAACGAATCCCGGCAATAATTCACTTCCTCTTGCCGGCAAATATCACCTCCCGCCAGGGGCTAATTGCTGTCATCGCGCAAAAAGGGGTTGGAATCCTCTCCCCTGCGTGCATCCGGGGACTGCGCCGCCCCCTTGTCAGGACTGCTCCATACCAGCCAACCAATCAAAAACCCGAGAACCAAACCAACCGCCAAACCGATAAGCATCAAACCCAAAGCGTTTCTGCCGCTATCATCGCCATCAAGCGAATCTTCAATTTCGCCATCCTCCTTGGACTCCTCCTTGGACTCCTCCTTGGACTCCTCCTTGGACTCCTCCTTGGACTCCTCCTTGGGCTCCTCCTTCTCCGCTTCGACCGGCTTGCCTACCGACAAAACCTCAAACTCCCCATTAGGATCGGTTGGAATGATAAACCGCGTTTCGCAATCCGGGCACAAGGCCTTCTGGCCAACCTGTTTACCGGAGATCTCAAATTCAATCTCACACGTGGGACAGTTAATGCGCATAATCTCTATCCGGATATAAAGCCACCGGATAAGCCGTCCCTCAAGACATTTCTCAAGGCCATCAACCCCGACTCGAAAGGGTTAACCTTTAGATTTTCCTGGCCTAGCCCACTCACCGCGCAACCAATCCACAATCAGCTCAACATCCTGCCTACTGAGTTGACCCGACTTAACCGTGCCGTCTTCCTGCTTCACCCCGAGAAAACTCGGCATTCTGTCATTCTTCTTACCATAAAAATCAGCATGCGACGGATCACCAACAAACCTGATCATCCAGTCGCGCGACATGTATCCCGTAAGGCTTGGCCCCTTCCCCTCATCCTCGCCCTGGATACCGTGGCAATCCGCACACTCAAGGTCTTCAAACATGAGATCAAACCCTCTATCAAGAAATTCCTTGCCTCCCTGCGGAAGAACATAACCATGAACCTTTGCCTCAGAAGCCAAGGCAGCCGACACCGCTTCAATATCATCAGGCAGCATCTCGATATCCTCAAGATGCCCGGCCATCTTGCCGTCTTTAAAACCGGTGTTACCGAAATACTCAGCACTGATGTAACGATCAAGCTCAAGGAGACCGGCAATCCATTGCTGACTGCCAACTCCCTTAAGGTCAGGCGCACTCGGTTCCTTAACCTCCCCACCAATGCCATCCAATCCCCCGTGGGGATGACAGGATGCGCAATTGGCAGCAAAGAGTTTGGGGCCGCGGATCTTAGCATCCTTGTAAAGCAGAGTCAGGGCACCTTCAGGAGGAATTCCCCCATTAATGGATATCAACTCATTAAGTCGCTCCGCATCAGCGTGGGCATTGGCCACACTCAACTTATACTCCTCGTCATTGGCATCATGATTGAAGCCCATCGCCGTAAGAACGGCAAAGCCACCAATCAGGACATAAAGCATCACGACATTAACCCAGTGCCCGATTTTCGATGTCCCGATAAGGGGCATCATGAAAACGGCAGTAACCAGGATGGAAGGGACAAAGATGGCACCAATCACCAATCCCAAAGCCCCTTCAAAAACTGAAAATTTCAGCATTTGAAAAAGGGACATGAAATACCAGTCGGGTCGCGCCGCATTGTAAGGCTGCGATGGATCGGCCGGGGCAGTTAACTCTGTTCCTTTCCAGAAAACAAAAAACAGGACAGCCGCCATCACCGCCACACAGGCTATGGCGTCCTTCAGGATCTGGTCAGGCCAAAACATGCCATCACGCCTTGGGCGCCTTGCCGAGTCATCATCCTTGCCTCGCAAAATCAGGAAGACAATCCGGACCATGATCGCGGAAAACACACCGACAACAATCCATGGGACCCACCTCTTCGCATCATCCTGAAAGATAAAGGCCATCACGGCAAGTGCTGCAAACACGACAGCCAGCATACACCAGTAATACAAAGCACCTGCACGGGTGGCAGGCTTTGCCTCTGTGATTCCGTGTCTCCTGAAAAGATAAATATGCACCACTATCAATGCAACAAGGGCGCCAGGAAGCACCCCGGCATGCAACGCAAAGAACCGCGTCAATGTGTGATGGCCGTAATCAGACCCGCCGATAATGACCTTCTGCAGGTCTCCTCCAATCAACGGCACAACCCCGGCCAGGTTTGTGGCAACTTTGGTTGCCCAAAACCCCTTCTGGTCCCATGGCAAAAGATACCCCGTGAGCGATATCGCCAGGGTAATGAAGAGCAGGAGCACTCCAAACCAGAAATTAAATTCACGTGGGGCTCGATAAGCACTGTCAATGACCACCTGCACGAGATGAAGCACCAGCAGGATCACCATGATCTGAGCCGTCCAGTGGTGGATGCCTCGCAAGAGCCAGCCAAAACTCATCTCATTCTGGATATAATAAACACTTTCCCAGGCTGAGGTGGCACTGGGACTGTATCCCATCCAGAGAAACACCCCGGTGATAAATTGCACCATGATGGCGAAGGAAAGTGTACTTCCCCAAACATAGCGCCAGCGAGCTCCGCCGGGCACGCTCTCAAAGAGTGCCTCACGAGTAAGCTTGGCAATCCCCGTGCGATCGTCAATCCAATTGAATAACCCCTTCATCAGATCGCCTTTTTTTCTTCAATCCCGGCTGCAAAATTCTGGAAGGTAACCCAAACATCGCCCTCCTTGAGCCTGTCCTTGTCCACTTCCAGGGAATCAAGGCCGCGAGGACTGACACACACATCTCCCCGTGAACCATCAAGCAAAAACTTGCTCTCATGACATGGGCAATAATAGCCTTCCTCCTTTGACCTAAATCCAACACTGCACCCTGCATGCGGACAGCTTGTATTGAATGCCACAACCTCCCCATCCTCAAGCTTGCGCAGAAAAACCGATCCCAGCGGCTTAGCAGGATACTTGGTCCAGGCATCGCTCCTCTCGGCAACCACCTGGTAGAGCTTGGGCGAACCATCTTCCGGAAGGTCATCAACGGAAGTCAGGCGAATCTTAATCCCGCCTTGCCCCTCGCCACGAAGCGGTGAAACCAGTGTGGCCAACCCTGCTCCAACAGGTATCGACACAATCGTGCCGCCGGCAACAACGCTGATCGCCTTGGCCAAAAATTCCCTGCGCTCGGGGTCGTCAGGCTGCTGCTCATTCATATCCTGGGTCATTTATCTCAATGTTTTCTGCTTTAACTGAACATAAGTGCTTATTTCTCACCTACAATGTTAGAAATTTGAGGCGACAATATGCGCACAAGTCGTTTATATCGTTTATTAAACAAATGCAACGCCCGACCACTTCCCGACGCCGTTTCCTGAAAACAGCTACCCTCTGCGCCGCATCATTGCCCGCTCACCAGTCCATCAAGGCAGCCGGGGAAAAAACGGGCGCAAAACCTGCGGGAAATAATCCCATCGGAGTATCCACCTATTCATACTGGGGCTTCCGTCGAGAGAAATACCGCGCAATCGAGGCATGCATTGACCTGGCTGCAGCCCAGGGCTTTGACGGAGTGGAGATCCTTCAGGTTCAAATGCAGGACTTCAGCCCGGCCTACCTCCAGAAACTCAAGCGTCATGCGTTCCTCAATGGTGTTGCACTCATGGGACTTTCCACCCATCAGGATTTCGTCGACCCCGACCCTTACGTGCGTCGCCATAACATCGAGCAGACGATTTTCTACATTAGGCAGGCACACGCCTTGGGGATCCCCACCATCCGTATTAATACCGGTCGCTGGGGAACCTCAAAAAACTTTGATGAACTGATGGCCAACCGCGGCATTGAACCTGCCCTCAAGGGGCACACCGAGGAGGAAGGCTTCAAGTGGGTCATCGATTCCATTGGGCAACTTGTGAACGAGGCTCGGGAAGCAGGGGTTATCCTGGGACTGGAAAACCACTGGGGGCTCGGCCTGACTCCTGAGGGAGTCACACGGATCGTCGAGGCCATTGACTCCCCTTGGTTGCAGGTAACTCTCGACACCGGCAATTTCCTGGAAGATCCCTACAAGAGGCTTGAGAAACTGGCCAATCGCACCGTCCTGCTGCAGGCAAAGACCTATTATGGGGGCGGTCGCTGGTATACGCTGGAGCTTGACTATGATAAAATCGCTAAAATCATGCATAATGCCAACTACCGCGGGTGGGTATCATTGGAATTTGAAGGCAAAGAAGACCCCGTGATCGGGTGTGAGAAAAGCATAAAATTACTACGTAAGGCATTCACAAAAAGTTAATTACAAGAAAAAATACCATGAAATCACTCTTCATTATTCTGATCGGCAGCGCCTGCGTCGGATCATCGCTTGCCGAGCCCATCCGCGTTGCCTGTGTCGGAGACAGCATCACCTTCGGCGCCGGAATCAGGGACAGGAAAGCCAAAAGTTATCCCGCCCAACTTTCCGGCATGCTCGGCAAAGGCTATGAGGTGAAAAACTTTGGCAACAGTGGCTCGACAATGCTTAAGAAAGGCGACAAACCCTTTTGGAAACAGCGGGAATTTGGAGCTGCCATTGCCTTTAACCCGAACATCGTCATCATCAAACTCGGAACAAACGACACCAAGCCACAAAACTGGAAGCACGGATCCGATTTTGCCACAGACTACAAGGAGATGATTAAAACGTTCCGAGCACTGAAATCAGAACCCAAGGTCTTCATTTGCCTGCCGGTCCCGGTGTTCAAAACCCGTTGGGGAATTACTGACAAGATCGTCAATGAGAATGTGATCCCCGCCACAAAAACGGTCGCCAAGGAGACAGGAGCTGAACTGATCGATCTTAACACCCCATTGAAGGGTAAGGCTTCCCTGGTCCCGGACAGCGTGCATCCCAACGCAGGTGGAGCAAAAATCATCGCCGAGACAATCGCAAAAGCGCTCAATTTAGCAGCCACGACGGGGAAATAAGCCCGAAAGCCATTGTCACCAATAAAAACATGAGCCCCGTTCAAATCCTTCTTGTTGCAGGTCTTCTTGGACAATCGGTCATCGCTCTAACCCAGACCCAAGCCCAAAACACACGCCGCCCCATCAGCGGGGGTGGAAGCTTTGGAGGCGGCGCCCAGGTAAAGCCATCTACCCCACGACAAACAGTAACCCGAACCATCACCTACCTCGCGCTGACAAAGGAGCGACAATGGCTCAACACCTCAGGCAAGTCCATCTTTGCCACGCTGGTTGCCTTTGACTCGGGCAACAAGGCCAAGTCCATCCCACCAACCATCATCAAGGCCGGAAAGATCCGCTTACTCAAGGATAAGAAGGTTTTCCTGCTGCCCCTCGACACTCTTTCGCCCAAACACCGCAGCGAGGTCGTCTCGATCAACAATCAGATCAGTGGTATTCATGAGAACAACCCGGCCACGAAGGGCCTTCCCGGGGCCCCTCCCATACCGCAAAAGCCTGAAGGCGGTGCATCAACTATCCCGCTTCCAATTACCCTGCCTGCAAAAGCCTTCAAGAATCCCAATCCCCCTCCCCGGGCCATGTCTGCCACTGAAATCAAGCGCCATACCACGCAACTGGGTCCACCCCCCGAAATGACCCCGGGCGGATGCCCCGTCATGATCGCGAGCATCAAAAAAGGCGAGGTGACAGCCATCACGCAATCAAAAATCAAGCGCTGGGGCCCTGTCATGGCCCATTTATGGAAGGGCAAACCATACTGGAGTGTCACTCTCACCTATCCTGATGCCTCCGGCTTCGGCTCCCACGACACCGAGGCCATGGCCCTGATGAGCGGAAAGCGTGTCATCAAGTGGCTCTACAGTAAATCCGGAGAGGAAGTCCCCTGATAGGCGCAATATGGCAGTTCCCATTCAGCCTCAATGAGGCTAGATTGCCAATAATCCAAGAAAAGCGGACCCGAGAACAGAAAAGTTCTCGCATCCGGGTATCAATTGCATAGAGAATCCCTATCAATCACACCACCAATACACGATCCATGAAACTTCCAGCTCTATCCTCTATCGCACGGCTCATCCTTATTACTGCATTAGCCGCTCTGGGCGCTTGCAACAAAGGTAACACGGTAAAAAGAACCACCCCGGTTAAAATCATCGCCTTCGATGAGGATCCGCGAACCCTGCAGGCCATCGACAAGGGGCAAATCTACGGAACCGTCGTTCAAAAGCCCTATGAGTTCGGATACCAGTCAATCACTGCGCTGCGCGCATTGATCATCGAGAAAAAATCAGAGCAGGATCTTGGCGTGCCTGAATCAAAGCAGAAGTTCATTGAAACCCTGATCATTCGCAAAGGCGAAGGGGAAAACTACCTGGAAAAATGTAACGGGTGGAAAAAATCGGCGAAGCAGAAAGCTCCCGGCGACGATTCAACACCCAAGACAAAACTGGCTTTCGTAACCAATGCCTCCGCGGATTTCTGGGCATACGCAGAAGCAGGTATCGCCAAGGCGATCGCTGAATTTGATGACATCGAGGTCGAGTTCAAGGTCGGTGACGGCACTCCTGCCAAACAACGCGAACTGGTGGAGGCCCTGCTGGTCCGGGGAGTCAAGGGCATTGCAATCAGTCCGTGCAACCCGAAAGGCCAGAAAGACATGCTCAATGAATGGGCGAAAAAGGCAGCCCTGATCACCGTTGACAGTGATGCCGCAGACACCGG
>JAAESJ010000576.1 GCA_024229495.1 Verrucomicrobiaceae bacterium
ATCATGCCACCCATACCACCCTTGCCACCCATACCGTGGTCGTGTCCATGCCCTGCATCAGGTTCTTCCTTCTCGGGGAGATCTGTGATAAGGCACTCGGTGGTCAGCAGAAGACCTGCGATGGAAGCGGCATTCTGCAGTGCTGAACGCGTAACTTTCGTAGGATCAACGACTCCTGCCTTGATGAGGTCTTCGTATTTGTCGGTGGCTACATTGTAACCCTTTGTACCCGTCTTGACGTTCTCCACGATCAGCGCACCTTCGCGACCGGCGTTACTGGCCAGCTGGCGGAGGGGTGCCTCGATGGCGCGGGACACAATGTCAACGCCGGTAGCCTCATCTCCTTTAAGCTTAAGCTTGGAGAGTGCTCCCTGGGCGCGAACCAGTGCTGTACCACCACCGGCAACGATGCCTTCTTCAACGGCAGCGCGCGTGGCGTGAAGGGCGTCCTCGACGCGTGCCTTCTTTTCCTTCATCTCGGTTTCCGTGGCGGCACCAACGTTGATAACCGCAACACCTCCAGCCAGTTTCGCAAGACGCTCCTGGAGCTTCTCGCGATCATAGTCGGATGTGGTTTCCTCGATCTGGCGACGAATCTGGCCGATACGACCGTTCATGTCCTTGGACTTTCCAGCACCGTCAATGATGGTGGTGTCTTCTTTGCCGATCGACACACGCTTGGCTGAGCCAAGGTCTTTAATGTCGACGTTCTCCAGCTTGATACCGAGATCCTCGGTGATCACCCTGCCACCGGTGAGGACGGCAATGTCCTCAAGCATGGCTTTGCGGCGATCCCCGAACCCGGGAGCCTTAACAGCAGAGGCATTGAGGGTGCCGCGCAGCTTGTTCACCACAAGGGTGGCAAGTGCTTCACCTTCAATGTCCTCAGCGATGATAAGCAGAGGTTTACCGGACTTGGCGACTTTCTCAAGGAGCGGGAGCATATCCTTGAGGTTACTGATCTTCTTCTCATGAATGAGGATCAGCGGGCTCTCAAGGTCGCATACCATGGCATCTGAGTCAGTTACGAAGTAAGGCGAAAGATAGCCCTTGTCGAACTGCATACCTTCAACAACATCGAGGGTTGTTTCTATGCTTTTGGCTTCCTCAACGGTGATGGTGCCGTCCTTGCCGACCTTGTCCATCGCGTCGGCGATGATGTCGCCGATCTCGGTGTCCCAGTTGGCGGATACGGTTGCAACCTGGGCGATTTCCTTGGTGTTGTTCACCTTCTTGGAAATTTTGCCGAGTTCTGCCACCATTGCTTCGGATGCCTTGAGGATACCCCTCTGCAGGGAAATCGGGTTGGCTCCAGCGGTCACGTTGCGCAGGCCTTCCTTGTAGATGGACTCTGCAAGGACGGTTGCGGTTGTGGTGCCGTCACCGGCAATATCCGAGGTTTTACTTGATACCTCACGAATGAGTTGTGCTCCCATGTTTTCATAGGGGCAATCCAGTTCAATTTCCTTGGCAACCGTGACACCGTCCTTGGTGATGGTTGGTGAGCCGAACTTTTTGTCGAGGATGACATTGCGTCCAGCAGGTCCCAAGGTGCTTTTGACCGCGCGGGCCAGTCTTTCCACGCCGCGCAGGAGTCCCTGGCGGGCGGCTTCGTCGAATAGCAGTTGTTTAGCCATTATTGTGTTTTGTGTAAGTAGTAATTGTTGATGGGTTTGTGTTATCCAATGACAGCGAGGATATCGACTTCATTGACGATGAGCAATTCCTTGCCATCGATCTTGACGTCGGTGCCGCCATATTTGGAAATAAGGACCTTGTCTTTTTTCTTTACGGTAAAGGCAATATCATTGCCGTTTTCGTCTTTGCCTCCGGTGCCGAGAGAGATCACCTCAGCTTCCTGAGGCTTTTCCTTCGCACTGTCAGGAATAATAATTCCCCCGGACGACTCTTCTTCCTCATCGAGGCGTTTGACGAGGACTCGTGGTCCAAGCGGTTGGATTTTAGTAGCCATGTTTAATCAGTTAGTCTGTTAGAGTTTGTTTTTTGTTTTGGTTAGGTGATTTCCGCACAAGGCGGATTTTTTTTGGTCTCGATTGCCGTTATTTCGGCAACCGGGAATTGTTCATTACTGGTCTTCTTCAACGACCTCTGCTTCGACAACTTTTCCCTTGGCCGCTTTGGGCTCCTCGGGGGCTTGTTCATCCTCGGGGCTGCTACTTGTTGTAGTCTCCCCGTTTGTCTCAGCGTAAAGCTTCTGCGCCAGCGGCATAAAGATGTTCTGGAGTTCCTCCTGTGCTTTTTTTATGTCGTCAGCTTCTCCCTTTTCGAGTGTCTCCCGGACCTTGGCGATCGCCTCCTCTACGGGTTTCTTTTCACTTTCCTCGAACTTGTCCTCATTTTCCTTGAGCTGTTTTTCACACTCGTGTGCAAGTGACTCAGCCTGGTTCCTGACTTCAACGGATTCCTTCCGCTTCTTGTCATCCTCTGCATGCTGCTCGGCTTCCCGCTTTGCCTTCTCGATGTCCTCATCGCTCAGACCGCTGGAGCCCTCGATGGAGATTTTCTGTTCCTTGCCCGTGCCCTTGTCCTTTGCCGAAACATTAAGGATGCCGTTGGCGTCAATATCGAAAACAACTTCAATCTGGGGGGTGCCTCGCGGGGCAGGGGGGATTCCATCAAGTCTGAAGTTCCCAAGCATTTTATTATCTGCAAACATCGGGCGTTCTCCCTGGCAGATACGGATATCGACAGCCGGCTGACTGTCAGAGGCAGTGGAGAAGATGTTGGTTACCTTTTTCGGGATGGTCGTGTTAC
This sequence comes from Verrucomicrobiaceae bacterium, assembly GCA_024229495.1. Taxonomy (GTDB): domain Bacteria; phylum Verrucomicrobiota; class Verrucomicrobiia; order Verrucomicrobiales; family DEV007; genus CACIUL01. The sequence goes on from JAAESJ010000576.1 coordinate 2,776, forward strand.
GCTCAATCATCGGAGTGGCGATGGCGCCTTCTGTCTCAATCGACAGGCTCAAGGGGGTTACATCCAGAAGAAGGACGTCTTTCACGTCCCCCTGCAGAACACCACCCTGGATCCCGGCTCCGATAGCTACCACCTCGTCGGGGTTGACTCCTTGGTGAGGATCTTTTCCGGCAAGTTCGCGAGCCACCTCAACCACTCTCGGCATACGTGTCATGCCGCCAACGAGAACAAGTTCCTTAATGTCTGATGTGGTGACCTTTGCCTCCTTTAGGCAATCCTCAACCGGCTTTCTGGTGCGGTCGAACAGGTGATCAGTCATCTGCTCCAGTTTTGCGCGGCTCAGTTCCTTCTGGATATGCTTGGGCCCGGTTTGGTCAGCGGTTACAAATGGCAGGTTGATCTCGTATGTCTGGGCGGATGATAATGCGATCTTGGCCTTCTCGGCCTCTTCCTTGATACGCTGCAGCGCATCCGGCTGGCCTGAGAGGTCAATGCCGCTGTCAGTCTTGAATTCCTCAACGACCCAGTCGATGATCACATTGTCCCAGTCATCTCCCCCAAGCTGGGTGTCGCCGTTGGTTGCTAAGACCTCAAAGACGCCTTCCCCAATTTCCAGCACGGAGATATCAAAAGTGCCGCCTCCCAGGTCATAGACTGCGATGCGCTCATCATCCTTCTTGTCCAGGCCGTAAGCCAGGGATGCCGCAGTTGGCTCGTTGATGATGCGCCGAACCTTAAGGCCAGCAATTTCGCCGGCAGCCTTGGTCGCATTGCGTTGTGAATCGTTGAAGTAAGCCGGCACGGTAATGACCGCCTCGGAAATTGTTTCACCGAGCTTTGCCTCAGCATCTGCCTTGAGTTTTCCCAGGACCATGGCGGCAATCTCCTGCGGGCTGTAGTTCTTCTTCTCGCCGTTGATTTCCACTCCAATATGGGCGTCACCGTTGTCCCCCTCGACGATTTGGTAGGGAGCTTTCTTATCGGACTCGGTAAGTTCCGAGAAACGTCGCCCGATCAGTCGCTTGGCGGAGAAAATGGTATTTGCAGGGTTGGTGATAGCTTGTCGCTTGGCTGCCTGCCCGACGAGCCGTTCGCCATCTTTGGTGAAAGCGACAACTGATGGTGTGGTGCGGGCTCCCTCTGAATTTTCCAATACCGTGGGTTCACCCGCTTCCATGACGGCCATGCAGGAGTTGGTGGTGCCGAGGTCGATGCCTAGAATCTTGCTCATTTTGGTGATGGTTCGTTAAAAGTGTTCACGTGCCGATCTTGATTTCAGCACAATTTTTTAAAATGCACATAACGTGCCAAACTCTGTTGAATTCACTTAATTGCCTCATTATAAAAAGATTACACAAATTTACGCATTCTCTGAAATCACAGGCATTGATCTTCAGTGAGACAAAATGTCACTTAAATTCTCGATTATGGCGTCAAAATGGCGCATTTTTTTAACGAAACCAATTTGAGGAGCTCCTTGTTCCTCTATCTGGGCAACCGTGAACTGGAAGAAAGGCGAGAGGGCTCGCGGTCTATGGGTTTCAATAGCTGGCAGTTAATGGCATGAACATTATCCCCTAATCACCATTCCGCGTTGCAGCGGGGTGCCAATGCATTTAGGGGATATTTAGTCGTGAATATTGCGAGCTTTTTGCTAGATTTACGCTGTGAAAATTTTCTCATTTGGCTATGGCATTCTCTGCCTCGGTTGCACGATTTCCGGTTTGGTTAATGCCAAAGCCGACTTTATCGACCTTCCCGCAGATGCCACCGAATGGCGCTTCACTGGTCGCAGCAACAACATGATTGACCGTTTCAAGGGTATTGCGCAAATGGAGGAGCGCGGTCTGGGTTCGCATGTCGGTGTATTTGGAACAACTTCCGGGGCGGGTGACCCGAACACCCCGGGTAACATCGATGGCGAGCCAGTCAGCTACATGTATTTCGACGGTTATTCTGGACGTGGCGAGGGATACCGCGTCTGGTCCGGTACCTCGGACTCGGAACATCAGGAGTTCACGATGATTTTCGACCTGTTCGTTCCGGCATCAAACAGCTCAGCTCACCTCAGTTTTTTCAACGGCAACGATAACAACATCAATGATGCCGATTACCTGTTGACCCCCTCCAATCGTGGCGTCGAAGGGAGCACGGAGGCGAACCTCTGGGCAAAAAGTGGATGGCAACGCATCGCGCTGGTCACTGACCACACACGCAGCAGTGCGAAGCTCTTCGTCGATGGTGTCGAGGTATCGGATATCAGTTCCCGTGACTTTGTCTGGGGAGGTGGCAACGGCCTGCACTTCTGGATTCTTTCCGATGCTAATGGCAACCATAGCAAGGGTTACATCGCAAACTTCGCCTTCGTGCCCAGCGCATTGCCTCCGGCAGACCTTAGGGCTCTCGGCGGAACCGATCCAGGAGGAATCTTCGAGGTCGGTTTATCGGGCTGCCCGCGATCGTTGAGCTACCAGACCGATACCGAGGCACAGTCGGTCTCGCTTAGTTGGACGCCGGCGAATGTCGATTTCGCCGCGACCGGGATTGAGATTTTGCGTGACGGCAACCTCATCGCCACCTTGCCGCTGGATACCTCCTCCTATACCGATCCAGTGGCAGGGGGACCACCGACTGCTGAATACCAGTATACGGTGAGAACCTACGGGGGAGCGCACGGTGATGAGTGCACGCCGATGCAGATTACCGTTCACTACTCCGCGAGCGGGATTGCCGGAGACCTTGTTGCCTATTACCGTTTTGAGGGTAATGCTGCCGACCTTTCCGGAAGCGCCATTGTTCACGATGGAGCAGTGAACGGGTCCCCTACGTTTTTGTATGGCGGGAAAGTGGGGCGTGGGTTGCGATTTAACGACCTCGCTGATCCGCATGAAAATGTTGTGGTGTCAGGTCACTCAGATCTTAATTTCGGCAAAAACCGGGATTTCAGTGTTGCTCTTTGGGCAAGGCACGTTGGTGCTTTCGACAACAATCAAGCCATCGGCGGGTCGGCTTCCGATCCTGCGATGATCTCCAACAAGGATTGGTCTTCGGGGGGGAATCAGGGTTGGTTCATAGGTGGTCAACCTGATGGAAGCTGGAAGTGGAATATCGGTGACGGTACGAATCGTGCCGACTTCAACATTTGCGGCCGCGATGAGAGCGGTGACGGGTTCTGGCACCACGTTCTTGTTACCCACGACCGAGATGGCAAGGCTTCGTTTTATTTTGACGGCAAGTTGGTTGGGTCGACCAGCATCAATGGCATTGGTGACGTTGACTCCGGGCTACCTCTTGGTATTGGCAGCGATGGTAAAGGCGCCTTTTGGTTCGACGGCGATCTCGATGAGGTCGCCATATGGGAGCGCGTTCTCACTCCCAAGGAGGCTTCCAAGGTTTATTCCCGCGGCTACAAAGGTGGCACGATTACTGGCAGCAACTCGCTTGATCGCGATCGCGACGGTCTCCCGGACGGCTGGGAAATATCGTTCTTCGGCAACCTCAATCAGTCGGGAGATGACGACGGGGACAACGACGGTCGCGATAATCTCTCTGAATACAGTCATGGAACTTCACCTTCCAGTGCGCAGAATGAACCCGAGCTCCGGCTCGGAACCGTCGAAGTGGCGGGTGAACTGCACGTCACAATCACCTACCGGCGTCCGCGTGATGCGACGGGCATTGCCTACCTGCCAGAGTTCAGTCGCAAACTGCAGACCTGGACCGGGGGCGACTCCAGATTTGAGACGGTGGGCAAACCGGTCGATGTCGGTGGAGGTATCCAGGAATGGACAACTCGTTACCTGCAACCGATAACGACCACCACAGAGGGCTTTTTCCGCCTGCGCACGATCAACACCTACCAAGGTGAGTTCAACTCCGGGCTGAATCCTTCACTGAGCTACCGCGGTGGCATCGCGACGATCCAGTGGGAGACGCCAACGCCTGCAGCAACAATTATAGAATACGCCCTTGGTGATGGTGAGACGGTCCGGGTGGAGGCCTTTGATCTCACGCAAAGTCACAGCATCAGCGTAGCTGGCGCCGGTGGTGCTGACGATTTTTCGTTCACGGTCATTTACCTCACCAACGGGATTGAATATCGCAGTGCAAATATCAGCGATGAAACTTTCTACGATTTTGGTCCGTCAGCTGTTCCTGATCAGGGCGGGTTTGTCACCGAGGGTGGCTATAGTGCCCTTGCTGCTGACATTCTTGCTCAAACGGGGGTTACCAAGGGGTATTGCCTGGATCTGCGCTGCGGTGACGGCAAGCTGGCTTACGAACTCGCCCGACAGAGCGAATTGATTATTATTGCCGTCGAACAGGAAACAGCGCTTGCCGATAATGCCCGTAACTTTCTAAGCCGGCGGGGTGTTTACGGTTCGCGCGTGACGGTGATCGAACCCGATTCACTAACCGATCTGCCCTTTAATCCGCGCACGTTTAACCTCATTGTCAGCGCGGCAACATTCGACGGCAGGAATTCAATTACTGACACCGCCTCGTTGAGCTATCTGGAAGACTACCTTGCTCCCGGCAGGGGCAAGACCGCGTTCACCACCAATGCCGGACTCACCACTGGCACCCGTGCTAACCTTACCGATGCTGGAGCTTGGACCCACCAGTATGGGACCGGCGCAAATACGTCTTACTCCGGTGTGAAGCTTGGCGCCGGCAACGATAGCGCTGATGACCTTGATATTCAGTGGATCGGGAGGCCTGGTGGTGCGTTCACGATTGACCGTCAAGTTCGCGCGCCGGCTCCACTGGCATCCAATGGTCGTCTTTTCTGTCAGGGGCATGACCGCCTGGTGGCACTTGAAAGTCACAATGGCGCTGTGCTCTGGTCGATGAAGATTCCAGGCTTCAGTCGCCTTAATGTCATGAGGGACGCCGGTAATATGTGCGCTGACAGGGATGCTGTATTTCTTGCGGTTGGAGCAGAATGTTGGCGTCTCGATGGCGATTCCGGTAAGCGCAGCTCCTATCCCGTCCTGGGGAACGCTGATCATACCTGGGGCTATGTTGGTCGTGCAGGCGACGCCCTTATTGGTTCGGCGGTTCGCCCCAACAACGCCTACAAGAGTTTCTGGGGCGCTCAATATTGGTTTGATGGTCAGAGCGGATTCGGCACCGATCAGGTATGTAGCGATAAGCTCTTCGCGTTGGAGGCCACGACCGGTGCAACGCTCTGGAGCTATAGCGGCAGCCTGATTCTTGATGTCACCATTACTACCGGTGACGGCAAGATCTGGTTCCTGGAGTCACGCAACACGAGTGAGATTTCCAAGGACTCTCGCCGCTTGAAAATGGCCGACCTCAAGAACTCGATGTTCCTCACCTGTCTGGATATTGACACCGGGGCGAAAGAATTTGAACGGGCGCTTAACTTCGATGGCGGGACACCTTCAGTCTATCTCAGCTACGACGCAGGAAAGCTTGTCCTCGCAACCTCTCGCGAGTCAAACGATAGCTATTACACCTGTGTGCTTGATGCCGCAGATGGCTCTAAGATTTGGACAAGGGTCCACTCTTGGCTAAGCTCACACCACGGAGGTAATCACCAGCATCCGGTTGTGATGGGCGGAAAAATCTACCTCGAACCGAACGTCTACGACCTCCACTCCGGTACCATCCTTGCCTCGAATATGCCCGGACGCAGCGGTTGCTCGACCTTCATAGGCACGGGTGAGGCGCTGGTTTATCGTGGTGTTGCCACCATTCAGTATGGAGGCAACGTCTCCATGTGGCCCGTCGGGGGAGGCACTCCGAGCTTCTGGGACCGCACGCGGCCGAGTTGTTGGATCTCAGCCATTGCTGCTGACGGTATGGTCATCGTTCAGGACGGCAGTTCCGGTTGTTCCTGTGGCAGCTGGCTGGAGACATCGATCGGCTTCGCCCCAAAAAAGTAGCGTCATGAAATTTCTGAAGATCATTATATTTTCCTGCCTCCTTTGTTCCCGCGTAATTGGCGCTGACTGGCCGACCCACGGTCACGATAACCGTCGCTCCGCCACCACTGAGGAACAGCTCAATATCTCCAGCCTGAGCCTTTCTTGGAGCTGGAAATCGCCAACACCGCCATCCCCGGCCTGGAAGGGCACGGCGCGTTGGGATGCCTATAACTACATTCGCAACAACAAGTCGATGCGCGCCTACGACCGAGCATTCAACATCAGCTCTGCCGGTAACCAGCTGTTTGTTGCCTCCAGCGCCGAATCTGCGGTAATCGCGCTCAATACTGCCGATGGCATCGAGAACTGGCGTGCTTTTGCCTCTGCCCCGGTTCGAATTGCTCCGACCTACGACTCCGGAAAGGTCTATTTCGGTAGCGATGATGGAACCGTCCGTTGTGTTTCGGCGGAAGATGGAGCCAAGATCTGGAGCTATCGTGCCAATCCAAGCAGAAAGCTTATCCCCAACGACGGGCGCTTCATCTCGCTATATCCGTGCCGTACCGGGGTTATGGTAAAGGACGGCAAAGCTTACGCCGGCTTCGGCCTCGTTCCGTGGAAGGCAAGTTACCTGAGCAGTATTGACGCCAACTCGGGTAAACAGCTCTACAGAACCACACTCAACGTCGGCAACAGCCTTGGTCATACTCTGGAAGGAGCATTGCTCGCAACCAATGACAGAATTTTCGCTCCTCAGGGGCGAATTTCGCCTGTTTCCTTCAATCTCAGCAACGGTGTTCGCCAAGCGCGCCTCGAGGGCGGCGGCGGTGCCTTTGCGATCGTTACCAATGACGGCAAACTACTTACTGGCCCCGGCTTCGGCAACAGCAGTTTTGCCAAAAGCCGAAAGAACTTCATCCAGGAGACCAACACGAGCAACCTGAGTGCAATCGTCCGTCATGCTGACGCCCATGCGGTTCTTGCCACGGCCACTACCTTCCACTTTCTTATCAAGGACAAGATCCGTGCCGTCACCCGCAACGGTGGCGCTACCAGATGGCTCGGCTCCCTTGAGGGAGCCAATACTTTGGCTCTCGCCGGAACGACCCTGTTTGTTGGAGGCAGGAACCGGGTTATCGCCCTTGATCCGGCCAACGGCGAAGAGCTGTGGACTGCAGTGGTTTCCGGGGAAGTTCACTCTTTGGCCATCGCTAACGGAAAACTGTTTGCGAGTACTAGTGGCGGGAGAATTTACTGCTACCAGTGATTGGCAGGGCTGGAGCGGTTTTAAGGCTAAGGCAAATTTCATCACCTTTTCTTCTGCTTGATTGGACATCTCAGTGTTGCCTGAGAGCAGGCAAGGTCATTTGATGGGTTGCATATCGGTTCCCTTTTTCTGTATCAGGAGCTGGTAATTTTTTTCATCAATTTTTCGACCTGCGCCGTCGTCCAAGACCACAGCGCGCGTGTTGTTGTACACCCAAGGACTGGCGAGCATGATTTTTTGCTCCAAAGAGAGATTACCATGCAGTCGGTTGTATAACACATGACGGATTTCGCCGGTTTGAGGATGCTTGAAGCGAGTCAGGGTATAATTTGATCCTTCTTTCTCATTCTTGTTTTCAAATGCAGCGTTAGAGATGGCTTCTTCCAGGTTCTCTGCCGGGAACTTGTTTCCAAATGTACTAAAGATTAAGCTGCTGAGGCCTTTTAGCTGCTGTAGTTCTTTGGTTTGCGTTGCCGCAGTTCGCATGTCCTTACAGGCAGTTGTTGAGAGAGCCCATGTGATCAGCGTAGCGAAGAGGATATGGCTGGGAGCTTTGGCTTTATTGATTGTCATATGAGCTATTTGTACCATCATCTGGCGGAATGAGCTGTTACAAAATACTGCGCAAATTGTAATGATCTTAATTACTGTAAACGGAGTAAAATTATATAGGTATAAGTCTTCAATTTTTACTTGGCGTTTGCGGAAAATGGCAAAAGTTCAATGGGAAAAACCCCAACCTTTATCCATCCCGCCAGTTATCGGTTCGCGCGTCCAAGTGCTTCTTGATAAGCGCAACGGGTTACTTACTGGTGTGCATATGATTGATTTGAGACACAATTTGGATGGTCTTGCCGATGGGAAAGCACTCGGAATTGTGGGTCATCAATGAACTTCTTATGCCGCTGTATGAAGAATGGCGGACAGGGTGGGATTCGAACCCACGGTACCGTTTCCAGTACACACGCTTTCCAAGCGTGCTCCTTAAACCACTCAGACACCTGTCCTTGGTGAAGGTAGGCATATCGTTGGGCTAGAATGGCCAATTGTGCAAGGGCAAGGATTGCGAAATGGCGGTTTTTAATCCCGTATTGCCGATCCTAAAGGCGTGTAATCCTTGTAGAAATTGCACAAATTGAGATTGGTGCTTATAATACCGCCCCGAGTGAATCAACACGTGGTAATGCGGGTATAGCATAATGGTAATGCCCTAGCCTTCCAAGCTAGTCATGCGAGTTCGATTCTCGCTACCCGCTCACTTCACTGGTCATTTTTGACCTACTCACGGCGAAGTCGGAAGAATTCCGTTGTGTCGATGACCGGGTAGATCCGGGTCAAAGCGTTACCGTTCCCGATGATCCCAGTTTCCAGAACCTGCCAGCTTTTAGCGTCGGTGGAGTGTTCGAGGGTGTAGAGTTCCTGGTTGGTGCTCTGGAAGTTCAGGATGAAGTGATCAATGACTCCTGATGGCAGGCGGGATACACTTGCCATGAGAGCCGGGAGAGGTGGCTTTTGGGGGATGGGTGTGATTTCACGAAGACCGACGTTGTTTTCGCTGCTCTCGAGGGTGAACTGGCCATAGGCCATACTTTCCCCGGGTGTAAGCCTAAGCGGTGCGAAAGTGCTGTAAGATGTGGGGATGCTCAGGTTGATTATGGAGTTAGTGGTGTTGGATAGTATTACCCTGACCTTGGTGCCCTTGGCGATCGACTGGATAGGAACGGCGAAGTTTCCCACGGAAGTAGATATATCGTATTGGGGGTAGACCGTGTCATTGACCATCAGGCTGACCCTGACATCACTTGCTGCCTCGGAGGGCTCATAGCGATTGTTGCCGTTGGAGTCGTTGAAGAGAGTTCCGGTAAGGAAGTTGCGATTTCTGGAACTGGCCAGTTCCATCGTGTAGTAGTTGCGGTAGGTTGATGATGCCCACTCAAAGTGGCCGTTGCCGATTTCGCGGTGACTGGCCTTATACATATTGATCCGGTGTCCGGTGCTCTTCCACCATCCAACGTAGACTGCCAGTGCGCTGGTGTAGCCGGCGGCAATGTTTTCCCCGGCACCGCTCCAGTTGTAGCCCTCAGCCTCCATACGATCCCATGGCGAGGGTTGCGTCACGCTGTTGTAATAGGTGCTCCCGGGAACCGTCTCGTGCTGGAAGGCGTTGTTCCTCGCCATGTCCTCGCTGTGGTGCCTGCCGGCGAGGGTGAGCAGTTGGTTCGGGGCGAGGGCACTGGAGGTGGACGGAATATCGGCATATGAGGTTCCCTGCGTGGCATTTTCTGCGGCACTGTCAAAGCGTCCTCGATTTACCAGCCACCTTATTTCTTCTTCGATTCCTGCGGGAATGCCATCACCATCATACTGCTGGGCGCTAAGGGATGATATGGTTGCCTGCACCAGCAGGCACAGGGCAAGAAGGTAGTTCATACGCTGGTGAATCATATCGTTGAATATTCTCACCATTGGATTTCAGTGACCAATGGAGTTAAGCCACAAGAAGCGTTGTCGGCTTTCTTCAATAGGCTGGATGTCTTTAACGGAAACCCGAATGTTTCGGTTTGGCAGTATTTCCTGCCGGACCGGGGCCGGGCCCGAAAAATTTAATGTGTTCCCGGTGATGATCCGTGTCAGTGTTTTGCTTTGTCCCCCCGGGGAACTTGAAGCAACGACTTCATAGATAGTGTCGATGGGGGCTGGAACCGGTATGGTGAAATGGAACACCAGTTGTCCGGTGTTCGTGCTGACTGACGGGTTAATTGGTGGGGTGTCGGCCTGCAGGGCGTAGTTGCCATCAGGGAGGCGCTTCGGCCAGTGATAGTCAGGGATAGTCAGCAGTTGAACAACTGCGTGATCACGGGTCATGAGAGCTTCTGGGGTGTTAAGTTGCCATTCGTTGCTTATCTCTTCCCTGCGTCCGGGAAAGTCCTGTCCGCCAAGCAGACTTGTCAGTGACCAGTAGATATATTCAGTTACCTGGCATGAGTAATCACATGTCCTGTCGTCATAGGTATACCATGCACCATCGGGATAGCTTCGCGGAACCGTGCGGAAGTAGCCCCCACGGGCGGTATCCATGGCATTGGCCAGTTTGCTGCCCCGTAATTCACCGAACACATCTGGATAGACCCGGGCGTATCCTGTCGAGGTGATAATGTGCAATATCTCCTCAAGGGCAGCATCGAATTGATCTGATACGGGGTTATGAGGTGCCCCCTCCGGGTGGGTTTCTGACGCGTAAAGGTCCTGCAGGCGGTAGGCATCAAAGGCTTCCCCGTGCCGGTCAAAGAGTTGTTCCATGGCACGGTCATCCCTTGCCATCACGATCCCTGCGCGGTCCTGCCACAAGCGCTGGTTTATTTCCGGGTTGTCGGCTTGTCCGTCCCGGTTGTTGTCAAGATAGTCTGCGGCGATCCTGGCTGCATGGAGCAGTTTATCAGGTTCTACACCTGGGCTTGTTGAGTGAATAAACAGCCCGAAGACCTGCACATATATTGGCAGAGCGACCTGCAATTGTGGCATCTGCGGGTTTATGCCTTTTTGGATTTCAAAATCGGGGGGGAGTTCGTGAGGCAGTTGGCTCCACGCTGTATTGGTCAACAGTGTGAAGGCAATGAGGATTGCGGTTGAGGTAAGCCTTGTATGCATTGCATCAGGGGGTCCTTTGCGCTTTACCGTGATTGAGTTTTTGAATCTTGATGTTCCGGAACTGTACCCATCCGGCATGACCTTCCGCGCCGTAGGTCTGCAGCCCTATTGTTCCGGGTTGTTGCAGGTCAGGTCGCGGCATGGGGTCAGTGTAATTGACAATAGGCGTATCGTTGAGCCATGCTCGAATATGTGGTCCGATTACCAGCAGGCGGATTTTATTCCACTGCAGCGGCTTGCGGACCAGATCTTTCTCGTCTCCCTTGTCCAGCCACTTATACATGTGTAGGCCAACCGGTTCACCGGCAACTCCGCGACCAAGGTTCAGCTGGTAGGGATGACCAAGCGGATTGCTCTTTGCTCGTCTGAAATAAATGCCACTGTTGTATTTACCATGCTCGTCGATCTTGAATTCAAGGGTGAGATCAAAGTCGCCAAAGGTTTCCCTGGTAATGAGAATGCCACTGTGTTTCGGATTGCCATTCTGTCCGCCTGTAAGGATGCCGTCCTTAGCTTGCCATTTTGCAGATCCAATGGACTGCCACTGACTGAGGTCATTGCCGGGGAGGAGTGATTTAGATTTACCCTGAATTTTTGCGCTGATGTCTGGTTCAGCGGCCAGGTTGGTTGCGATCGGAACCAACAACAAGGCAATCAATGAGAGTTTCATGACGGGGGAAATATGATGGAGATCCTCCCCTAACGCAAGTTCGCGCCGATTGTCGGAAATTGCGTAAAATCAAGGTTCGAGTGAGCGAGTTCGTCGGGATTTCACCTTGGTGAATCATTCCCGATCCAACATTCCTGCCAGCTCTTTCAGGGTGGCAATATACTGACCTAAGATTTCATCAGGAGCGAGATTGTGAGCTTTGTTTAAAAGCGGGATAGCTTTGGAATAATCACCTCTTTGGACA
>JAAESJ010000577.1 GCA_024229495.1 Verrucomicrobiaceae bacterium
ACGACCACCGAGGTGGTCAAGGAGACCATCCCGTTGGCCGAGCAGGATGTTCCCGCCGGGATCAAGATGATGGATTCCCTTGAGGAGTTCAACGGCTGTCTAGAGGAAGAAGGGACGACATTCATCGGTCGTCCCGATCCCGACCTGGGTGCCGAGAACCCGGTCAATCAGCCGGAATACATCGAAGCGCTGACCCTGTGCGCAGCGCGGTCAGGCATCGTCGACGCGATGCAGGAGTTCCAGATGTCGAGGATCGGACGGTCCCCGGATCAGATCCGTGAGGCCAACGAGCAGTTCATCGAGTTGGCCGGCTGCTTGCGGGGTAAGGGCTGGACGGTTAGTGACCCGGTGCCCGATGCTGAGGGTTCGCTTGGCCCCGGCGAGGACTTCCAAAGTCCCGACGGCGATCTCGACCTCGACGACATCCGTGGCTGTATCAGTGAGCGGAATCTGGCAGACGGAGGAGATGACCAGTGAGGAAGCGCTTGAAGGGCCTGTTTTCCCTGGCCGTAGCGACGGCCGTCG
>JAAESJ010000579.1 GCA_024229495.1 Verrucomicrobiaceae bacterium
ACCCAACCCTCATTTGGCCCAGACGTATAAAAATCAGTAAACGGCGTCGATGGATGATCCCACTTGGGAGCCATATACTGCTCTCCGACCTCTCTAGTCGTTGCGACCAGGGCTGAAGCTTGGGTAATGTGCCAAGGGGACAGAGCGGTTGCCGTGATCCCGGTAATCTGAGGAGCCGCACTAGCCACCGACGTCATCAGTGCGATCCCAATAACCAGACTTGTAGCTAATTTCTTCATAATTCAGATGTTTGGATATGAGGTGGTGAGAAAGGGGATCTCCCTCACATTGTTACGTCATATGATAGAGGATACGCTCCTTTGGTGCTACCTTGATCCGCTCAAAAACAATTGCCCTCGTCTTATTGTTACGAGTTTGCTTTTGTTAGGTTAGTTTCAGATTGAAACTAACGATTGACGTTCTCCGCTGCCGCGCCACGTCGAGCGCCGCCTGAAGAAGGTGTTCGCCCTCTGTAAAGTTCGCGGAGGAGGGGACGGGCGCACCGCCATCGCGGCGCGGGTAGCGTTCCGGGCTCGGATGCTGACGCATTCTCGCCCTCCACGCTACCCGATGGGCCTTACAAAATCTTAGCTTCTCCTTCTTCTGAGAAGGAACATGCCGCCAAAACCAAGCAAAACAATCGTCGTCGGCTCTGGAACAACTTGAACCCCATCGATTTGAATATGGCCCAGCAAAGTGGGAGCGGCATCGCCGCCCCAATTGGAATCATGATCAATGGCGACATACCGGATACCGTTGTTACCGGTCACATCAAGGACAAGTTGCGGATCAACCAGTTGGTTTAGGGCAAGAGCCGGTCCCCCAGGTCCCTGAGCCAACTCACCGTCAAATACGCTTGTCCAACTGGCGTCCGTGAAATAATTCGCCAATCC
>JAAESJ010000580.1 GCA_024229495.1 Verrucomicrobiaceae bacterium
AATTGCTCCCCAACGAGATAGCAGCGAGGGGTCCGGTGAATCATTTGCATCCGTCGGGTCACTTCCCTCAGCGACCTCGATGCCATCGTTGAACCCGTCACCGTCGCTGTCGGCTATGGTCGGGTCAGTTCCGTGGGTGGCAATCTCGGCACCATCAGCCAGTCCGTCACCGTCCGTGTCACTGGAGGCAGGGTTGGTGCCGTCAGCAACCTCAGCGCCGTCAGCAAGCCCGTCACCGTCGGTATCCTCCTCGGTCGGGTCGGTGCCATGGATGGAGATCTCATCAGGACTGTCCAGCCCGTCACCATCGTCATCACCGGCAGTCAGGTCATCCAGGTTGCCCACCAGGGCCTCCTCAACAATATCCACGATTCCATCACCATCATTATCATCACCGGGGATCTGTCCCGGGTTCTCAAGGCGGATATAGATTTCCGCGTAGGGAATGGCGTGGTTCTCATCACCATTTTCCCAGTGGTAGCTGGTGGCATTGTTGGCGCCCTGATTGACGTTGCTACCCATGCTGAAGCCCATTTTACCGTGGTTGGGCCAATTCCAGGTGAAGATGCGGTCACCGTCATTGCCGCCGAGCTCACCGTCACGGGTGTCGCGGTTCTGGATTCCAAGCTGTCCACCCGGGGCACCGTTGGTTGCCACCACTTCATACTCGACCTGCATACCGGTATCAAA
>JAAESJ010000581.1 GCA_024229495.1 Verrucomicrobiaceae bacterium
TGAGTTGCTCGCGTGAGAGACGGGTCACGTTCGGGTGCGACTTGGTATGGTTGCCGATCTCAAAACCCATCTTGTGCAGTTGCCTAATCTCCTCCCAAGTGATGTAATGCCCCTTGCCGCTATGGAAACCCAGTCCCTCAGTCACATAGAAAGTCGCCCCGAAACCGTGCTTTTTTAACACCCCCGCCACAAAGTGCCGGTCCGACTTGTTGCAGTCATCGAAACCGAGAACCACAAGCTTATCGGGAATAGGTTCCAGTGCCATGAGGCATTCGTTTGCCAATGAAAGCAACAGGGAAAGGGAAAAGGTCAGGATGGATCGCTTCATGATCATTCTAGGATTTAATGCTGCGCACCTCCCCGGGAATACATGGCTGCCCGGTGTCAGCACTCTTGAGTGCGGCAAAGCAAAGGGCCAGGGAGCGCAGGTTATCCCGGGCACTGTGGTCGGGCTCACGCCCCTTCTCAATGGCACACAAGAGCTCCCCCATTGTTCCCTGGAAGCCGCTCTCAAACCAGCACCCCTCCAGCGGGACCTCAACCTGTCCCTGCTCGAGAAATACTTCCATTTTTGGCTGGTCATTGAGTCCCGGGCCCCGGCTCCGCAGAGTGCCCTTGGTGCCGACGATGGTGGTGACATCCTCCTCGCCAAGTTGGGTATGTGAATTGAATGCCATGCGCACCTGTGCCCCGGGATAATCGATCACTGCCGAAGCCAGGGCCGGTGGTCCGAATTTCTGCTCATCAAAGTGCACCGCGGAGGCAAAGACGCTCTGTGCAGCCCGCCCGCGCATGAAGCAGTTGGTAATGTCAAACCAGTGCACAGCAAAATCATACAGGATCAGGTGATGGATCTTCTCAAAGCTCTCGATGCCGGCAATCCATGTCTGATCCCACTGCAGGGAAAGGTCAACACTGATTACCCGGCCAATCAGTCCACTGGCAACGGCATTGCGCATGTAGGAGAAATGCGGTGCCCAGCGGCCGTTCTGGTTGACCGCGAGCAGGACTCCATTTGCCTCGGCAAGGTCGGCCAGCTCGGCTCCTTCATCAAGGTCAAGCACAAAGGGTTTCTGGCTAAGGACATGCTTGCCGGCCTTAAGGGCGTCTCGGACAATGGCAATGCGCTCTTCCGGGTGCGGCGTGATATCAACCACGTCGATGGCGTCATTATCCAAAATCTCGCGGTAATCATCAACCACTTCCGCCCCGGGGTAAAACTCATCTCGCCTGGCTTCAGCCTTTAAGCGTGTGCGGTTATGCATGGCAGAAACCTTCCAGCCACAGTGCTTATAAGCCTTGAGGTGGAACTCACTGATCCCACCTGTGCCTATAATGCCGATATTGGGTTGATAGTTGTCCGGAACAGGGGGCAGGTAATCGACCGGCGGTGGCGAGATCTTGGCAATCTCCTTGTTCGGGCTCAGTCCGTAATCATCATCAGGTTCGCTCATGTCATGGAAGGCGGGAAGACTCAGTAGTTGACGCCTTAATCAAGAAAACCCAAATACCAGGCTAATGTCCATCCCAAAGAACCCCTTGAAATAAATCCGTGGGAGCAATCCTTGACGCGGGGAGAAGAAATAAGCACCTTGTGGAAACGTGTTTTTCCTGCCCAGAGATCCGGTATCAATCATCCTGGCAGCCATCATCGGTTGCTTACTCCTGCAACCAGCACCACTCCCTGCTGAAGACAAGGGCTCCAAGCCCGGAAAAAACGACAGGCTCTGGGCTCTGGAAAAGCTTGGAAAGCCGATAAATCCGGAGGTGCAGGACACCAACTGGCCACGTGCGCCCATTGATCATTTCATCCTGCAAAAAATTGAGAAGGCTGGCTTGCGCCCGACCCGGCAGGCCGACAGGCGCACACTTGTGCGCCGTGCGTATCTTGACCTGCACGGGATTCCCCCAACAACTGGCCAGTTACGGTCCTTCCTTGAAGACCGGGAACCTGATACCTGGAAAAGGCTCATCGAGGAACTCCTCGCCTCACCTCGCTACGGAGAGCGCTGGGGCAGGCACTGGCTGGATGTCGCCCGCTACGCCGATTCCAACGGCATGGACGAGGACATCGTGCACCCTGTCGCATTTCGTTACCGGGATTACGTCATTGCCTCCTTCAATAACGACAAGCCCTTTGACCGGTTCATCATTGAGCAACTCGCCGGCGACCTGATGCCCGCCGACACCCTGGAAGAGCAACGTCGCCAAACCCTCGGCGTGGGGTTCCTCTCCATTGGCCCCAAGATGCTCGCCTGTGACGATCCCGACAAGATGCGCCGCGACATTGTTGACGAGCAAATAGACACCACCGGAAGAGCCTTCATGGGCATGACATTCGGTTGCGCCAGATGCCACGACCACAAATTCGACCCGGTCTCCATTGAGGACTATTACGGCCTTGCGGGAATCTTCCTGTCGACCAAGACCCTTACCAAATACAGTGTCGTTGCCCGCTTCCACCAGCACGACCTCTCACAGGACGAACACACTCGACGAAGAGGCAAGATTGCAACCCTGGAAAAACACAAAGCGGACAAGACCGTCCCGGAGGAGGAAAAAAAGAGTATTGAAAAGGAGATCCAACAGATTCGCAAAGATTTACCTCCTGTCTTTGAGGTTATGGGAGTCACCGAATACCCCACTGAGGACGCCAAGGTTCACCTGCGAGGCGACTACCAGACCCTTGGCAAGCTCATCCCTCGAAGATTACCCAAGGCAATCGCAGGGCAAGACCAGCCAAAGATGCCCTCCGGCCAAAGCGGCCGGCTACAGTTGGCAAACTGGATTGCCTCCCCTGATCATCCACTCACCGCACGGGTCATTGCCAACCGCATATGGCACTGGCATTTTGGTCGTGGTATTGTCACCACACCTGATAATTTCGGCCACCTAGGTCAACACCCCAGTCATCCTGCCTTACTCGATCACCTTGCCTTGCTCCTTATTGAATCAGGCTGGTCCATCAAGCACCTGCACCGCGTAATCATGAACTCTTCCACCTATCGGCAATCCTCGATTGCTGATTCACAACTGAAGAAAACGGATCCGGAAAACAGCTTGTTTGCCCGATGGAAACCACGTCGCATCGAATCCGAGGTGTTGCGAGACTCGATTCTCTTTAAGTCCAACCGCCTTGACCTGACCATGGGAGGATCAATGTTAACCGAACAGTCCCACAAGTATGTGGACCGCAAGAAGCAAAAAGAATATATCAAGAGCATGCGCCGCACCATCTATCTTCCCGTGTTACGCAGCTCAGGGTATGACAGCCAGAAAGCCTTTGATTTTCCCGATCCCGCAGTGATTACCGGCAAGCGTAACGTGTCCTCGGTGACCCCGCAGGCACTCTACCTCATGAACAGTGAAATGATCCACAATTCCTCCAAGGCTCTGGCTGAGGTGCTGCTTGGGGGCACCCCGGAAGCAAACAACAAAGACCGCGCATCATGGCTGATCCTGCACCTGCTGGGAAGGGAAGCCACCCCGACCGAGAGGGAAAGGGGTGAGATTTTTGCAGACACTTATGGCAAGGATGAAAAAAATACCGCGTGGGCAGCGTTTTCAAGGGCGCTCTTTGCCACCAACGAATTCCTCTATATCCAATAGTCTTTATTACTAATGAACCTTTGCTCAAACCGCAAGCCTGCCCCCACCACACGACGCGCCATGCTGCAGCAGGCAGGCACGGGATTCGGCGCACTGGCACTCAATGCCATGCTGGCTGGCAATGGCTTCGCCGCGAGCAAGCCCGCACCCACCACGGCGCGTGCCAAGCGGGTCATCTTCGTCTTCATGCACGGAGGTCCCTCGAGCGTGGACCTTTTTGATCCCAAGCCACTGCTCAAGCGGGATGCCGGTAAACCGCTGCCCCTCAAGGAACCGCGAATCGTCTCACACAAGACCGGGAACCTGCTCCCCTCACCCTGGCAATTCTCCCAGCACGGCCAAAGCGGAGCACCGGTCAGTGAACTGCTTCCCCACATCGGATCAATTGCAGACGAGTTGTGCTTTATCCGCTCGATGCATTGCTCAAACTCACGCCACGGCGGCGCCCTCCTCGAGTTGCACACCGGCTCGGATACCTTCACCCGGCCGGCCATGGGAGCCTGGATCAACTATGGACTGGGCAGCGAGAACGACAACCTTCCGGGATTCATCACGATTAACCCGAGTGGCAGCCACGGCGGGGCAGGCGCTTGGTCGCCGGCTTTTTTACCGGCAAAATATGGAGGGACACGCATCAGTGGCAGTGGAGCCAACATGAAAATCCCCTTTATTGACAGCCCTGTCACCAAGAAAGAGAAGCAACTAAAGGAAATCAATCTCATCAAGGCCTTCAACATGGAACACCTTGCAACCCACGGGACTGACCCTGAGCTCGAATCACGCATCGCCTCCTATGAACTGGCCTTCCGCATGCAGATGGAGGTTCCCGGCATCCAGGATATTTCCAATGAACCCGCGCACATCATGAAAATGTATGGTGCCGACAAGACGCCCACCAAGAGCTTCGCCGAACAGTGCCTGATGGCCCGGCGCTTCAGCGAGGCCGGCGTGCGCTTTGTGCAGGTAACGCACCGTTACTGGGATTCCCACTCCAACCTGCGCAAGGAACACGAGAAGCTTTCCGCCGAGATGGACAAACCGGTGACCGCCCTGATTACCGACCTCAAACAACGCGGACTCCTGGAGGACACGCTTGTCCTGTGGGGCAGTGAATTCGGGCGCACGCCCACTGCCCAGGGCAATGACGGACGCGATCACAACCCGCATGGCTTCACCATGTTCATGGCAGGAGGCGGCACCAGGCCCGGGATTCAATACGGAGCCACCGATGACTATGGCTACTACGCACAGGATAAACCGGTGCACTTCCACGATCTGCATGCCACCATCCTTCACCTGCTTGGTATTGACCATGAGCAACTCACTTACCGTTACGCCGGACGCGACTTCCGCCTGACTGACGTGCACGGCAAGGTGGTAAACGGCATCATCGCCTAGAAACAGGCAAGTGGCAGCGGTAATAATCCGACCCTCTTGACGGATGCCGCCCCTTCCGCAATGGATGATTGTTTTGTGCAATCCATAAAATGACGGTTTAATTCCCACTGCAAATAATGACAGCACAACCCTTGAAAAGCATCTCATCGTCAATCCTTACCTTTGCCATGACCCTTTGGCTTGGTGCCCTTGTGTGCCCGGCCGGGGACGGGCTGCTTTTCCGCAAGGACATCTTCAGCCGGCACCAGGACGGCTATCACACCTATCGAATTCCCACCATGGTAATCACTGCCAAGGGAACCGTGTTGCTCTTTTGTGAGGGAAGGAAGAAAAGCCGCAGGGATCACGGTGATGTGGATCTTCTCTTAAGGCGCAGTGAAGACGGGGGAAAAACCTGGCAGAAAACAACCCTCATCCACGAGGAGGGCGGTGATGCCCCGATTCGCGTGGGTAATCCCTGCCCGATTATTGAGGGCGACGGGAAAACCGTGCACCTGCTCTTTACCCGGAACGGTCCGGGCTGCTTTTTCCATACCTTGAGCACTGATGAGGGAAAAACCTGGTCACCCTTGGCAACCACCTCCGACGATCCCAAGGCCAAGGAATACAAAAAGGACAACTTCCTGGCGGACTTCGGGGGATCGCCCGTCGGTGTCGGAGCGGGTCCGGTTCACGGAATCCAAACCAGCAAGGGGCGCCTTATTGCTCCCTCCTATGTTGGGCACAAAGTGGATGGTGAAGGGCGAGGTCAATCCTGTATCATTTATTCCGACGATGGAGGGAAGTCCTGGGAGATCGGCGGAGCCATTCCATGGGTTCCGGAGTTCCGACACGGAGAGTGCACCATTGTGGAGCGCATTGATGGCTCCCTCCTAATGAACATGCGCACAGCGGCTCCCGGCGTCTATTCCTTCGGTTACCGGCTCACTTCAGTGAGCAAGGATCACGGACTGACCTGGTCCAGGCCCGTGGTGGACAAGAATCTGCCCTGCCCTGCCTGCCAGGCCAGTATGATCAGGTTCAACGAGAAGGAGATCCTCTTTCTCAATCCCGCCGTGAATCATCATGGGGGATTCTCGATCTGGAGCCGTAAGAACCTAACCCTGCGTCTCAGCCGTGATGACGGCACAAGCTGGGTAGCTAGCCGTATCCTCAACGAGGGACTTTCCGGGTATTCCGACCTGGCAATAACCGACAAGGGTCACATCCTCTGCGTCTTTGAAAACGGCGAAAGGGACTATTGCGAGAAAATTACCATCGCCTGCATTGAACGGGACTGGTTGCTGGCCGGGAAAAGTGCCGAGAAGGAAAAATAAGCGCCCTCTCCACAGTAAAGTGCCGACTTCGTGCAGGAAAAATCCGTTTTCTGCGTTATAATGAACCAGCAAAGGAAGTCTATAAGAGATGCGAATCATTACCCCCACCTTCATCGCCTGCGCAATACTCAATACCGTTGTCATTTCCGCTCCAAGCGATGAATTGATTAATGAAGCGACCGCCCGGATCAATGCCGCGGTTGATGTGGGTCTTGAAAAGACAAAGATCACTTACAATGTCGGGCTGAATGACCACCTCTTCGTTCGCAGAATCTACACGGACCTTGCCGGGCGCATCCCCACCCGCGATGAAGTCCAGAAATTCGTCAAGTCCACGAGTATCAACAA
>JAAESJ010000582.1 GCA_024229495.1 Verrucomicrobiaceae bacterium
CATTCGAAAGCGTCTGTTCGAGTGTGGCGTTGGGCTCCCTTCCCACTAGGCCCAACGCGTCGGGCGTACCCCCCTCATTGTCTCTTGACATTCTCCAGATGTCATTATCGGATCCTTGAATCACCTTGATTCCCCTTTCCTCGGCAATCGAGGTTATTTGTTGTATCTTAGTTGATTTCACGCCTCTTTTCACCAGAATTAGTGTGAGTTTTTCCTTGTTATCAAGGGATTTCAATATCTCTTCCACTCCACATCTCTGCATGTCAATCACCCTATGTTTCCGAAACGTTTCCGATTCGGCCCGCGATGTCCAAGCATATTGCAACTACTGGCCCTATTGTCAGTGCAAAGGCAACTGTACCAAGACCCACGGTCCCCCCCAGGGACCAGCCGAGCAGGACGACGGAGATCTCTATTGCCGCTCTCACCCTACCAATTGGGACTCCTGTCTTTCTCTGGAGTCCTGTCATCCACCCGTCCCTGGGCCCGGGGCCTAGGTTGCTGGTCAGGTAAAGGCCGCTCCCTATACCTACGAGAATTATTCCAAAGGCCGCCATTAATATAGCCACCATTTGGCTTTCTGGAGAGGGCAGTATTGGGACCATTACATGAATGGTCCAGGCAATGATGATGGCATTCAGTATCGTCCCGATGCCCGGTATCTCCCTGAGGGGTATCCAAAGAAGGAGTACGGCGACGCTGACGAGGAAAGTTGCCTCTCCGATTGAGGCCTCGATGGAGTAGGATATCCCCTCGGCCAGAACGGTCCAGGGGGTGTTGCCTATTCCTGCAGCAATGAGCAATGAGTCTCCCAATCCAAAAATGAACTCGCCGATAACCAATATCACGAGAGTCGTCAATCGTGGCTTTACCGACATGGGATCTTCAGAACTCCAAGCTGTCGTTGGAACCTTTTTGGCTAGTTTGAACAAATCTCACTCACCCTTTACCCAATCAGAGTATTCTTTGGTGGATTCAACGGGCCACCAGATAATTTGTGGAACATCATAGGAATGTTCGGACTTAATTTTGGATATTAATTCGTTTTTATTGGATTCTGAGGTCCTAATCTGTATGTCCCATTCAGGGATGCTGTTGATTTCCCCTTCCCAGCGAAAAACTGAGGTTGTTCTCTTGATGTCGACGCAGGCAGCCAATTTCGAGTCGATTATTGATTGGCACCACATTCCCACCTCTGCTTCATTCAGTTCCCCGGAAATGGTCGTTTGAACTATCCATACCGTGTCATCCATAATACGGGGAAGGAGCGTCCTGCCATCAATTCGATGGCATACCTTGAATGAGTGACGTGGCTTCCATGGGAATCGGCGAGAAGCATGGAAGCATGGGAAGGAGCCATCGATACAGGGGGCGTTCCGGAAAACGGCTCCGTGTTCGACGTGATTGTAGTGGGTGGTGGGCCGGCCGGTTCAGCTGCTGCTGCTTACAACGCCATGAATGGCTGCAAAGTGCTGCTAATCGAAAAGGGTGTTTGGCCCAGGGACAAAGTATGCGGTGATGCCGTAGGGGGGAAGTCGCTCTCCCATGTCAAGGAGCTGGGAGTCAAGGGAATGATCGAAGGGACCCCCCACTTCACTGTTGACTCGATAGTTTTCGGGAGCGGGAAGGGGAATACCGTCAGAGTAATGCTCCCTCAAGAGGAATTCGAGAAAAAGGAGGCCGGGTACTCCCTGCCTCGTTTACAATTTGACTACATGATGTTCAAAAGATGCTCCGAGATTGTGGTTGAGAACGGGGGTTCGGCCATTCAGGGGTTCACCGTCAAAGACGTGCGGGTCGAAGAAGGGCGAGTGGTCGGCGTGAGTGGAAAAGTCGGAGGGAAGGGGGCTTCGGAAGAGCTCAACTTCTCTGCCCCGCTGACAATAGGAGCGGGTGGGTACAACTGCCCCGTGGCAAAGACCGTGACCGAAGTAATGCATAACGAGCCAATGAGGGATGACGAACACTACTGTGGTGGTTTCAGGGAGTATTGGGAGG
>JAAESJ010000583.1 GCA_024229495.1 Verrucomicrobiaceae bacterium
GGTCCGTGTTGATGCCACGTCAGGACAATTGGATTTGGCGAAGGACGGATTGACCCGTGCTTATGACGGGAATCTGAATGCAGCAACCTATCTGCACAGGCGTGGTGATGAAAGCAATCCGGACATAAGCAGGAAGATCACTGCGGGCTCTCCCGCCTTCCTGGCGCCGAACGCATGGCATTCACCCAAGCCGATTGAGCTTCCGGTCGAAGCATGGCGTCCCGACCTGCAAAAGTTTGTGCAGGAGGGCTCCATCCTCCGGTCACAGGCAAAGGTCACCCAGGCTGAAGCCCACCTGAAAAAGATAAAACTCCAGAAAGCGGCTGCTAACGAGAAGCAACAGGCAGGAAGCAGAAATGAAAAAACGGCTAGCAATCCCATACCGCAGAAACCAGCCGACAAACCGGCGTTTGGCGGACCCTTTCTCGTTGATGACTTCAGCAAATCCAGGCCGGATCTCTGGGAAATAATTGGTAATGACTGGCGCTATCAAGGTGGACTGCTCTCCTTAACCAAGCCATCAATCAATGCATCCTGGCTACGCTCTAAAGTAACCCACCCCCGGGACTTTGAACTGAACCTGAAGTTTCAAACCACCGGTGGCCAAAAATGGAAATCGGTTGGGATCCGCTTCGATGTTGATGAGAGCGGAAACAATTCGCACTTTGTTTACACCAGCGTTGGCGGCAACAAGGTGCACTTGGCCCACACCATCGAAGGCAAGGACATTTACACCCAGGCGGTCGCCAAGCGACCGATCCAGTTGAATCAGGAGTATACGCTGAGCCTGAAGGTTCGCGGTCCACTGATCAACGTCGCCCTGGATGGGGAGTTCCTCTTTGCCTACAACCTTCCGAGACGTCAGCCTGGTGCCGTGCAACTCCTGGCATACGACGCAACCGCTGATTTCTACAGCATCGGGGTCAGGCATTTACCTGCGGAGAAAATCCTCAAAGAAGCCAGCGAAAAGGCGAAGGCGAATCTGGCCAAAACGCCGGTGATCACGAAGGCTGTCGTCGAACTGGCGCAGGCCAAACTGAACCTGGCGGAAGCGGAACACGCTTTTACCGTAGCCCGAATTGCTGCGGACAACACCGCCTACCGAAAAACAGGGAATGGTTCGGCGGAGAATGCGGGTCGCAGACAACTTGAAGCCAACTTGGCAAAAGCAAGAGTGGACTTCCTCGACTCGAAAAAAGCTACCAAGGTAGCAACGACAATCAAAAAGTTGGAAGCCGATCTCAAGGCCAAAAAGTTCCCTGGTTACGAACCAATAAGCGTCAGCACCGTGTCTCTTCTCAAGACGCCGAACAAGGACGCCCTGCCTTCTTCTGGTGGCTACCCGAAAACCAGCAGTGGTCGAAGGGCGGCACTGGCGAACTGGCTTACACACCGCAACCATCCCCTCACCGCACGGGTGGCAGTCAACCACATCTGGATGCGGCATTTCGGAACACCATTGGTTGAGACAGTCAGCGATTTTGGCTTGAGGGCGCCCAGGCCATTGCACCAGGATCTGCTGGATTACCTGGCCGTTGAACTCATTGAGTCCGGATGGGACATGAAGCGCCTGCACCGCCTGATACTCTCATCAAAATCCTGGCAGCGCAGCTCTTCCAATCTTGGCGCTGACAAGAAGACACTGGCCGCCGACAAAAACAATGACCACTACTGGCGCATGAACAGCCGCCGAATGGAGTCCCAGGCACTTCGGGACAGCCTGTTGCACCTGGGCGGCACGCTTGATTTGACACGTGGGGGGGCTTCGGTCACGCCCTCCCCCAATGTGCGACGACGCAGTCTCTATTTCTTTCATTCAAGGGATGGACGTTCGAAGTTCATGTCGACCTTCGATGACGCCGACGTGTTTGCCTGCTACCGACGCAGTGAAAGCATTGTTCCCCAGCAGGCCCTGGCAATGATGAACAGTCAAACGGCGACAGCATCAGCAAAACAGATCGCCGCGACGTTTAAGCCGGACATGAGCCCCGAGGCATTCATCCGGGATGCGTTCTTGAAGATCCTGGCCCGGCCGCCGGCAGAGGCTGAATTGGCTGAAAGCCTTTCATATCTGCAAGATCAACCAAAGCGTGAGCATTTCATTCATGCCTTGATCAACCTCAATGATTTTCTGGTGATTCGATGAGACAAGACAACCCATGTTCGATTTCAAGGCGGGGCATCCTGCAATCAGGGCTCGGCTTCGGAGCCCTTGCTCTCAACGGCATCATCGCGGCAGAACAACATGTTTTGCCGGACGGAAAACCGCATTTCACCCCCAAGGCAAAGCGGGTGATCTGGCTGTTCATGCGTGGCGGAGTGAGCCACATGGAGAGCTTTGACCCCAAGCCGGAGCTAAATAAATATGCAGGAAAATCCATTGATGAAACACCTTACAAGGGTGTCCTCGACCCACAAAAAATAAGAAAGCTGCGCATTCCCATTAAAGGTGATGGCAACGGCCATACCCGCACCAAGATCTTTCCCCTGCAGACCGGATTCAAGAAATACGGCCAGTCGGGAATTGAAGTCAGTGACTGGTTTCCGCACATCGGTTCCTGCGTCGATGATATCGCCTTCATCCGTTCCATGTGGACGAGTGACAACAATCATGGTGCGCAGGTGCAGTTTCATTCCGGTCGTCACTTCCTGGACCCGCGCGTTCCGACCATCGGCGCATGGATCACTTATGGCCTCGGCTCACTCAGTGACGAGTTGCCACAGTTTATCAACATCGGTCCGCGCTTCTTTGACAAGAAGGATGCTCATTACCTCGGCCCAGCCTACGAAGCGGTAAACCTCAAGATCGACCCAAACAACCCTCTCGATTTTGCCAAGCCCAGCGGAGGCATGACTATTGAAAATCAACTCAAGAACCTCAAGTTGACCAACAAGCTCAATTCTCTTGCCGCGCAACAATATCCACTCGATCCGATCATCGAAGCCAGAATGAAGTCCTATGAACTGGCCTACCGCATGCAGACAGCGGTTCCGGATGCAATGGATTTCAAGCAGGAATCCGCTGAAACGCGAAAGCTCTACGGACTCGACCAACAGGAAACCAAGGCCTTCGGCCAACAACTTCTGGCAGCGCGACGTTTTTCCGAGCGCGGGGTGCGTTTCATTCAGATCATGCATGGTGATGGTGCCGCAGGCGCGTGGGACAACCATTCGGGATTGAAAAAGGGCCACACAAAACTCTCCGGGCAGGTCGACCTGCCCACCGCGGGACTTCTCAAGGACTTAAAGCAACGGGGACTTCTCAAGGACACCATCGTCGTATTCGCAACCGAGTTCGGCCGCACCCCGGGTTCGCAGGGTGCCGATGGCCGGGATCATCATTCCTTTGGTTTCAGCGTCTGGATGGCAGGCGGCGGCATCAAGGGCGGTGTAATCAATGGAGCAACCGACGAATTGGGCTACCATGCCGTGGATGAGCCCCACTATGTGACCGATGTCCACGCCACAATCAATCAACTCATGGGCATTGATCCGCATAAGCTGGAAGTCCCCGGGCATAAGCGCCTCGAGAGGGACTTCGGACATCCCATCCGGGAGATCATCGCCTGAGCCAAAAACAATCACCCTTTCGATCCAGTGAGAAGATATTTTTACCTCCCTTATTACCTGCTTTTTGCCTCCTTGTGCATTCCACTCTCATCCAACGCCCGGGTCCTGCCGGCTGAAGACGCACCTCAGCCACTTTCCCCTGAGGAAAGCGCCAAGCGAATTCGATTACCGGAGGGTTTTCAGATTGAGCTGGTTGCCAGCGAACCGGTAGTCAAGGAACCATCCGGGATCGCCTTCGACGAAGGCGGCCGGGTTTTTGTGTGCGAGCTCCACGGTTACAACGTTGAGGGGCACATCGACACGCAGGAACTTAATAAGAGCGGAAAACTCGATAAAACGGTGCGCCGCATCCGGTGGGAGTTCAAGGGAGGAAAAATCGCAGAGGAGGCAGCCAAACTGCAATATGGGGTGGTCAAGTTGCTTACGGATACGGATGGAGATGGTGTAATGGACAAGGCAGAGGTATGGGCCGATGACATCCCGCCATGTTATGGGATTGTTCCTGCGCGTGGCGGAGTCATTGTGGCCTGTGCGCCCCATATCATGTTCTTCGCCGACAGGGACAGCGATGGAAAACCGGATGTTCGTGAAACCCTCTTCACGGGATTCAAGGTCAACACCATTGAGCGGGGAATCAACAACCCGATCTGGGGACTCGACGACTGGATCTATATCGGCAGCGGATCAGGAGGAGGAACAATCACCGGGCCAAAACTCAAGAAAGCCTTCGAACTTGGTGGTTCCGACTTCCGCATCAAG
Organism: Verrucomicrobiaceae bacterium; assembly: GCA_024229495.1. GTDB lineage: Bacteria > Verrucomicrobiota > Verrucomicrobiia > Verrucomicrobiales > DEV007 > CACIUL01. Next base: position 4,330 of record JAAESJ010000583.1, read on the forward strand.
GCGGACGGTTCGGCGATCGAGCATGTGAACGGAAGTGTCGGGACATTCGGCCTGACGATGAACGATGTCGGTGACCGGTTTCCATCCTCCGGGGGCAACCCCGCACGGTATGCGCTCCCGCTGCCAAGCCACTATCTTGCTCGTAATCCACACGTGGCGGCACCGGGTTCAACCCAGGTGGCTGCAAACTATGGCCACGGTTATCGCCTCAGTGACCCACACCCCTGGCGCGTCAAGCGCGGCAGGGATCCGGCCTGGGTGAAGTTCTATGGCAAGCGTGAAACCAACAGCAATTATTTTTCCGGGGGCTGCAGCACCACATTCTATGGTGGCCGGCTGTTCCCCGATGAATATTACGGCAACCTGTTTTACTGTGAACCTTCACTCAACATCGTGCATCGCACGGTTCTCACGCGGGACGGTTCAGGCTACCGGGCCCGGCGGGCGCCCGGTGAGCAGGAGTCCGAATTCCTTGCCTCAACCGATCAATGGTTCCGGCCAATGAATTTGCGCGTCGGGCCGGACGGATCCCTTTACATTGTTGATATGTATCGTGAGATCATTGAGGACTATTCTGCAGTCCCCCGATTTCTTCAGCAGCAATACGGGTTAAACAAAGGCAAGGAGCACGGACGCATCTGGCGACTCCGCCCAAAGGGAAAAAAACCAGCTGCAACGGACGGGCTTGCCAAGGCCGTCACCAGGGATCTGGCGCAGGCCCTAGCCGATGACAATCCATGGCGCCGGGCCACTGCGCAGCGACTGCTCATTGAACGGGGGGATCGCGCTGCACGTGATCCACTGGCCAGGCTGATCCGGGCTGAGGGAACTTCACCCTCAGGTGTCATCCGTGCACTGCAAACCTTGAGATCGTTGAAGTCCCTGGAGTCTACGGATGTTCTGGGTGCCCTGACCCACGAAGACCATGGGGTGAGGATGCACGGATTGCGGCTGGTCGGACCGTGGCTTGACTCGGACCAATCCCTCCGTTCCCGGTTGATCAAAATGGTTCACGATCCGGATCCCCGGGTCCGCATGCAACTGGCCATGACGCTCGGTGAATCCAAGGAGACCTGGCCGGTCGGGTCATTGATCGACCTGGCGGGAAGCCATGGCAGCGATGAATGGATGGATGCAGCCCTCCTCAGTTCCTCAAACAACCGGAACGGAGGCCTTCTGCTCCTCGGGCTGCTGGACCAACTTGAATTGAGCCCGGGTGCCAGGGATTTACTCAAGCCATTGGCCACAACCGTGGGCGGACGAGGGGATGGGGAGCAAATGGCGGCGGCCCTGCGGTTGGTTTCATCGCTGGATGCCGACCTTCAAGAGGCGTGCCTGTCGGGATTTGTGAGCAGTGTTTCGCGTGATGGGGCTCCGGACTCCGTCGATGGTTGGGCTGCCCTGACCCGCTTTCTCAGCAGCAGGGACGCACAGGTCAGGGAACTGGCCACCAAGCTCTCAGCCAAGCTCCCGATCGCTGAAGGTGATCAGTTGGAGGAGATGTTTGCAGGAGCGGCAAAGAATGCACTGGAGAGCGGCGGCGTGTCGGCAAAACGAAGGCAGGCCTTGCAAATTCTTGCCAGTGCGCCGTTTGAGACGATGTCACCAGTGGCTGCCAAACTGCTGGACTCCAGGCAACCACCTGCGATTCAGGCTGCAGCGATAGCAGCCCTTGGTGCCTCGGCCGATGAGCGTGCCGCCGAGTTGCTCCTCAAGGGCTGGCCGGGTTTCTCGCCAACATCCCGCAGCGCGGTCCTCCACACGATCTTCGCCCGCAGGAACCGGCTTCCTGCATTAATTGAGGCAATCGAAAACGGGATCGTTCACTCCCGCGATATATCCGGCGTGCAAAGGGAGCAATTGAAGGCCAGTCCGAATGCCAATTTGGCAACACGTGCCAACAGGCTGTTCAAGGAATCTGCCACGGAAGCCGAGCTGACGGCACGCATTGCACGTTATCGCGAAGCGCTCAACAACAAGGCTGACCCTGCAAAGGGGAAGCTGATTTATCAAAAGAACTGTATCGTATGCCACAAGCTCGGGGACCAGGGCAACGAAGTCGGCCCCTCACTCGGCAGTATCACCGGCAAGCCGGATGAATCCGTTCTCATGGACATCCTTGACCCAAACGGAAAAATTGAGCCTGAATACAAACTCTACCTGATCTCAGCGGCCGGAGGGAAGGCCTATGCGGGAGTGCTCGGTTCCGAGTCGCCCACCAGCCTCACCCTTAAGCGTGTCGACGGTGGAACCGATGTCATTCTTCGTAAGGACATCGCCCACATGACAGCTTCCGAACTTTCCCTCATGCCGGCAAATCTTCATACGCAGATCAAGCCACAGGATGCCACTGACTTGATCGCGTTCCTGCGAATGACGTTTGCAGTAAAGCCGAAAAATCAATGAGCTCTTGATGACATCAACTGCGGAAAATAGGGATCGATGCCGACAAATTCGGATCTAGCACCGACGTGATTGATGACATCGGATGATGCGCCGGGCACGAGTAAATTCCCGTCAACGCTGAAAGAAACCGAGCCCACCGTCATCCTCCCCCTTGTAGAATCCCGCCAGTAATTGAACTACTTGTCAGGTGGCGGCAGCACACTTGTTCCTGCCGGCTGGGTTGCCGGAACGGGCTTGTCGTTCAACAGTTTCCTGAGCGTCGGCATGACCGCCTTTACCCAAAGGTCAGCACCGGCGGGACTGGGGTGAAGCAAGTCCCACATCAGTTCCGTGTTGATGCTGCCATCAGGCTGAAGAAAGACGTTGTTGACGTCCATCCAGAAGACCTTTTTACCATCAGCCAGCCTGCTGGTGAGCTCGCCCGCACGACGACAGATCTCAATGCACTTAACCGACGAATTGAATGCTGGCGGACTGACGCCCTCCTCATCGTCACCGCCGCGGGGAAAGATCCTCAGCACCAGGATCTTTGTCCCCGGGTGACGTTTACGGATGGTTCCCACGATCGCCTTGGTGCCGGCGAAGACCTGCCCAGCAGTGTGCACTTTCTTGAAGTTCCGATCGTCGGTGTTGTTGGTTCCGATCAGGAGAATGACCACTTTGGGTGCCCGCTTGAAGTCGAGTTCACCATTCTGAAGATTCCAGAGAATCTGTTCGGTTCGATAACCATTGTACCCGAGGTTGATAGCGTTAAGGGGAGCGAAGTGCCTATTCCATACTTCCTTCATCGGGCCATACTTGCCACCCAGTTCACCAAGCGTGTGAGTGATCGAATCCCCGACCAAGACCACATCATAACTCCCGCCTCTTACCGCCTTCACTTTCTGATCGTGGCGCGCACTTGGCGAGGGACGAGGAAAGTCCGCATCACCGGGTTCAGGCATTCGGTATTTCACCTTA
>JAAESJ010000584.1 GCA_024229495.1 Verrucomicrobiaceae bacterium
ACCGACATCCCCGACATCTGCGCCAGTTGCTTTGTCCCCATGGGTTCCCCGAAGTTTTTTCGCATATGATCGATCACCCGGGAAAATTGGTCGATCGTTCCTGAATTTTCGCTAATCCGCTCGATTTGACGAGAAAAACCAGCCAACCCTATAACGACTCCCTTTAGGTCACGCATGGGAATTTTATCAGTGATAACCATCCGATTGGAACCTGCTTGCTCTGGAGCTGCTTCGATCCGATTGATGATCGGCTCACCGTTTTTCATCACTGCAAGATCATCCGCTCGATAAAAATCGGCTCTTTCTCGTGGAAAGAAATTGTGATCGGTTTTTCCAAAAGCTTCTTCTTCGCGGACGACACCGCAATATTCGCACCCTCTGCGATTAAGTCCGATGAATCGACATTCGCGATCCTTGAGAAAAAACGAAACCTCCGGCAATAGATCGAATAGTTGCAGTATTTGATCGCCCGATGCTAGTTTCTTGAAAAAATCATCCCTGCAATTTGTATTTTCCATGCTTGATAATTACAAGTAAAAGCCTCATTCCTGCAAGACGGATTGATATACTTGATCATAGGTTAGCAAAGTGACGAACAGGCACCATTGGCAATCAAAAGAATGAATCCACAAAGAGTATTCAGAACCAGTCGGCTTTTTACAGGCTGGCTTGCTGTGATTGCAGCCAGCCCACTGGGAGCTCTGGCCGAGGGCAAAATTTCTTTCAACCGGGATGTGCGCCCGATTCTTTCCGCCAACTGCTTTTCCTGCCATGGTCCGGACGAGGAAGCCCGCGAGGCCAAGCTGCGCCTGGACACCAGGCAGGGAGCTCTGGCAGACCTCGGGGGCTACCGCGCGCTGGAACCCCGCAAGACAGACAAGAGTGAGCTGATCCACAGGATCGAGAGCGATGACGAGGATGAGCTGATGCCACCGCCGGACAGTGGCCGCAGGCTAACTGAAGTGGAGCGGAACATTCTCCGGGAATGGGTAAAAAGCGGCGGCGAGTATGAAACCCACTGGTCATTGATTGCCCCGGCCAAGGCCAAGCTTCCGGTGATTAAGAACAAAGAATGGCCACTGCATCCACTGGACCACTTTGTCCTCGGGAAACTCGAGCAGAACGAGATGTCTCCTTCACCTGACGCCGATCGCTACCGCTGGATCAGGCGTGTCTCCCTCGACCTGACAGGCCTGCCTCCCTCACCTGAGGAAGCCGACCGTTTTCTCGCAGACAAGGACAAAGACGCTCATCAAAAGGTGGTGGATCGCCTGCTTGCCTCACCGGCCTATGGCGAGCATTGGGCACGCATGTGGCTCGATTTGGCCCGTTTTGCTGACACGAAAGGCTACGAGAAAGATCGTCACCGCGACATGTGGCGCTATCGCGATTGGGTGATCGATGCGCTCAACCGCGACCTCCCCTACGACCAGTTCACGATCGAACAACTCGCTGGCGATCTCTTACCCAAGCCCACGACCGAGCAAATTCTGGCCACTGCTTTCCACCGCAACACGATGGAAAACGACGAGGGTGGCACAGACGATGAGGAGTTTCGCGTCGCCGCCGTCAAGGACCGGGCAGACACTACGATGCAGGTTTGGATGGGACTGACAATGGGCTGCGCCAAGTGTCACTCGCACAAGTATGACCCGATCAGCATCGAAGATTACTACTCGTTCTACAGCTTCTTCAACCAAACCGAAGACGCCGACCGGGTCGCACCCGTCATGCCAACACCAACGAGCCAGCAACGCAAACAGATCACGAAGTTCGAAGCCGAAATTGCGGCGCTTGATCAAAAGCTAAAGGCGAAACCAGCGCGCTACGCGGAGGCTTTTTCCAAATGGAAGGCGGCCTTTGAAAAGGCACCACTCTGGCAACCGCTGAAGCTGGCCGGGATGGAGTCCAAACAGGGCGTAAGGCTCACTCAGGCGAAAGACGGGACGCTCAAGGTCAGCTCGGAAAATCCGGAGAAAGACACCTGGACCCTGACGCTTGATCTGCCGGCGGGAGAGACTTTGACCGCATTGCGAATCGACGCGCTCCCCAAAACAGCGGGCGGCAAGTGGAAGGACAAGAACGTGGCTTTGCGTGAGCTGACGGTGGAGTTCATTGCTCCGGGCGCCAAACCTAAGAAGCTCAAAATGGCCAACCCGCGCGCGGACTTTTCGCAACGCGGATGGGAGGTCGCCAGGGCGATTGATGGCAATCCGAAAGCAGGCTGGGCATTCTCCCCCAAGGCCGCCGAGCCACATGCTGCGGTGTTCGATTTTTCCAAACCAATCTCCGACGGACAACTGCGCCTGACGTTGGACATGGAGTATGGCCTAGGGCTGATTTTCGAATCGTTCCGCTTGTCAGCAAGCACACATCCGGTGAAGTGGCTGACGGCGAACGTCGATTCGGTCGCGGGTCTTGAAAAAACGTTTGCCGAACAGGTCTACGAACCGACGCGCGAACTGCAAGCGAAACTGGCGGCGGCGCGCAAAAATCTTGCAGGCGTGCAATCGGGAATTTCCAAGACCGCGATCATGCGAGAGCTCGTTGGGGCGAAGCGTCGCAAGACTAGTGTTCACAACCGTGGCAATTTTCTCGATCAGGGC
>JAAESJ010000585.1 GCA_024229495.1 Verrucomicrobiaceae bacterium
AGCCTTGATCAATACGACGATAACAGGCAGAGAATCGAGGCGGCTCAGCAATCCCTGCAGGCCAAGCCCGCTGCCCGCGTGGCCGCCCTTGCCAATGTCGACCTGCAGAACGCTTCCCCGGAGATTGACGGCGTAATCCTCGCCGCCGGTGATCGTGTGCTGCTCGCAGCCCAGACAAACGCCGCCGAGAACGGGCTCTACGTCGCCGATGCCAATGGTGCCCTCACCCGCGCAGGCGACTTTGATGATGCCAATGAAATTGACGGTGGTGCCCACCTGTTTATCCAGGAAGGCAGCCAGGCAGGACAGGGATACGTGCTTGCCGACCTCGGCGAAAACTTCGAGCTGGGAACCGGTGCCCTTTCCTTTTCACGCTTCACGGTCGATCCCACTCAGAGCCTTGCTTTAGGAAAAGATCTCAATGTCACCGGAGATACCAATGTAGCTGGCTCACACACAGTCACCGGCAACAGTGCCATTGGAGGCAACCTTGCTGTCAACGGAGACGCGAATTTTTCAGGCCGGATCAACGCAGGGCGCCTGTATCTCAACGGCCCATTTGGTGAAACACGCTTCGATGGAGAGTTCAACGAGATCTCTGGTTTGGAGACCAGGTTCGATGGTGACCGCGTCGAATTCAGGAATTTCGACACCAGGTTCCGTGGACCAGAAGTGATCTTCGAAGGAAATAACGTCGAA
>JAAESJ010000586.1 GCA_024229495.1 Verrucomicrobiaceae bacterium
CAGTTTGCGGGATTCATGGACCGTTTAAAGGTTGCCCGGGATGCAGAGGGCCAATCATTGCTGGATTCAACGGTGGTCATGTTCGGCAGCGGAATGGGTAATGCCAGTTCACATTCCAGTCGCAACCTGCCCATCATGATTGCCGGGGGCGGGTTTAAGCACGGCAAGCATCACCGTTTTGAGCGTCAGGGCCGGGATGGACGCCCCCTCTGTGATCTTTACGTTACCATTCTTCAACAACTCGGCGTGGAAACCGACCGCTTTTCCACCAGTAGCGCCAACCTCAATCACCTTCTGGGCTGATGATCTTACGGGGTGTTATTGCCTTGAGCCTGCTGGTAACCGGCGCGCAAGGAGCAGACAAGGCTCATTTTCTAGGGCCTTTCCTTCAGGCCTACTGCATCAGTTGCCATGGCCCCGAAAAACAAAAGGGAGATCGTCGCTTTGACCATCTCACCGGTGACTTAACCAGCCTTGAGGAGGCTGAGCTCTTTCAGGAAATCCTCGATCAACTCAACCTGGCTGAGATGCCACCGGAAGGCAAAAAGCAACCTTCGGCTGCAGAGCTTAAAGAAATGGTTTCCCGCCTGACAGGCTCATTGGCCAAAGCACGCGAGAATGCACGAGAAAACTCCGGGAAGGTGGTATTGCGCCGGTTAAACCGGGTCGAATACCTGAACACGATCCGGGACTTGTTCGAGTTGGAAATGGTCGATTTCGATCCCACCACCACTTTCCCCCCCGATGACCCCCTCGATGGTTTTGACAATGTCGGGGAAGGGCTAATCGCCTCCGGCCACCTATTGCAAAATTACCTGGAGTCGGCCCGAAAAGTTTCCGACAAGGTGATTCGGCCCGGTCCCCGCCCGAAAATGATCAAGTATCAGTCAGGAACCCGGTCAAAAACGGATATCGACAAGGTGATCATTAACGGGGTGGGAATCGACAAGGTGGCACGCCGGGAAGCGGGACGTTTATATATCAAGTTTCGTCAACCGCTGGGATTTCCTCAGCTGGATAAAAAGAGAGGAGTGCCTGCTGATGGCGAGTATGTGATCCGTTTCTCAGCCCAGGCGGTGCGCAGGAAATCCCGCTATAAGGACTCGGACCTGCGCTATAATTCCAGTGAGCCAATGCGGCTTTCAATCTCCATTGATTCGCGTGAGTTGGGGGCAACTGCCCACCGGATCATCGGCGAATACGAAATCCCCGATGACAAGGTGATTGAAATTGAGCACCGGGTCTGGCTGGAAAAGGGATTCACTTTTCACGTGCACTGGGCCAATGGCCCCAATGGATCCTTCAAGCGGATCCTGCGCAAGGTTTTGCCCAAGTATAACAAGGATGCGCTCTACCCCATGCGCAATCCGCCTGAGATGTATGTCGGATCCGGGCCTGAGCTTCACATTCACACGCTTGGCATTGAAGGTCCTTTTTATGAAGAGTGGCCCCTGCCGGGTTTTGAACAATTCTTTCCTGACCCACCCGTTGCGCCTGGGCCGGAATACCTTCGTGATTGTCTGAGCCGGCTTGCCAATGCTGCCTTCCGGCGTCCGGTAAGCGGCGCAGAGCTTAAGCCTTA
>JAAESJ010000587.1 GCA_024229495.1 Verrucomicrobiaceae bacterium
GTGTTCTCTCAATTTACGCTTACTGACTTGCCACCTTCCCTAGAAGCTGAGCGGGATGATTGCGATCAGCACGGCAACAACTTACAGGCATTCTTTGCAATGGCTGACTGTCTGTCGATGAGGGATGGCGGCTGTGCCGTAATGGTGGAGATGCCGCCGGAGATTGTGATTGAGAGCGAAGCGGAACGGCTCGCGCTAGGCAGACAGCCTTATCTGGTATTGATCGAACGAAAGAATATTCTCAACTGGAAAACAGAATTCATCGCTGGCCAAGAGGTTCTAACTCAGGCAACAATCCTCGAATGGCGGGAAGTCGAGAACGGTGACTTTGGTTTTGTGCTTGAGCCGTTCTTCCGCGTCCTGACCCCTGGCGGCTTCCAGGTTTGGCAGGTCAACAAGGCCATAGGCGCGAGGCAGAAGCTCGTCATGGTGGAGGAAGGCCAGACCAGTATTGAAGACGTTCCGCTGACTTGGTACTCACCACAGCCACAGCGATGGGGGCATGGACTCCCACCGTTTAGGGAGCTTTCATTGCTGACCCTTCAGCACTACCGGAGCCGCAGCGATCTATCAGAACTGCTCCACCGTTGCGCTCTTCCCGTGCCGGTCAGAAGGGGGGCCTTGATGATGGACGGCCAGACACCGCCGCCGCTGGTCATCGGTCCTAATTCTGTTGTTGACGTGCCGGAGGGAGGGGATTTTGCTTTTGCCGAACCAGCGGGCACCAGCCTTGCTCAGCAGCAACAGCACCTTGCCCATATTGAGGGGTTGATCAATAAGGAGACGCTGGCGTTTATGTCAGGCGATAACCAAGCGATGACAGCAACGCAGGCCAGACTCCAAGCGGGGCAAGTGCAAAGCGGCCTGAGTCTTGCGGCAGCTCAGAAGGCATCACTATTTGAACAGCTCCAATTCCTATGGA
>JAAESJ010000588.1 GCA_024229495.1 Verrucomicrobiaceae bacterium
AATTTACGGAAATGATTTGGAATGACTCCATAAGGGATCGAGTGTATGTTTAGATCAACGCTCATCCCCTGCCATAAGACGAGGGAGTCTCAAAAATGCTTGCGCTTATTTCACCGGCTAAAAAACTTCATGGCTCCTCCACGAATACAGACCATACATTCACACAGCCGTTATTTTCTAATCATACTCTAGAGCTTACAAAAATTCTTCAGAAGCTTTCCACACCTCAATTAAAAGACTTAATGAAGTTATCGGATAAGTTGGCAGATCTAAACGTTGGACGCTTTAAAATTTTCTCAAAAAAACCCACAGAAGAAAACGCTCGCCAAGCGATATTCCTCTTTGCAGGCGATACATATCAAGGCCTGAAAGCAGAAACTTTTGGGGAAAAAAATTTAGATTTCGCCCAAGAGCACCTTTTGATTTTATCAGGACTTTATGGTCTATTACGCCCCTTGGACCTCATCCAACCCCACCGGTTAGAAATGGGCACGAAACTTCAAACACCGCGGGGGAAAAGTCTCTACGATTTTTGGGGATCTTCCCTGATCAATTTTTGCATCGAGCACGTAAAAGCACACAAAAATCCATCCCTTATTTTTCTGGGATCAAACGAGTATATAAAGGCACTGGGCCCTCTCAAAGAAATGAGCATCCCCTCGATCACATGCCACTTTAAGGAATGCAGAAATTCAGAACTAAAAACCATCGGCTTATTTGCAAAAAAAGCGCGAGGGATGATGGCCCGATTTATGATTCAAAATCGATTAGAATCTCCTGAAGACCTAAAAGGGTTTAGAGAAGAAGGATATGCTTTCCGATCCGATCTTTCCACCGAAACAGACTTTATCTTCGCCAGATCTTCCTAACAGCTACAGCGCTTTCACCTTTATATAGTGTATTCGTTTAAGAGGCGCACGCTCTCTCCCGAACAGGACTACCTCATCGCCACTTTAAGCCGTAGAGAACTTTGAATATCTCTCCAGTCGACGAATTTAAAGTTCGACCCTCCACCCTTGCGGGTGCGGTTATCATGGGCAATGAACACTCCGTTTGGAAACATTTCTAACGGTGCAGAGACCACTGTAATACCATCGGTTTTTTCAGTCCCTTCTCTGTCGTCTGTATCTACAATCTTAAAAGATCCAATGTAAGGGTAAGGCGACTGACCACTATAAATGCAATAGCTATTGTTGCCTTGAGAGGAGGCAATCAGATATTTCTGACCTTTCGCCCCTTGATAAAGCGCGAGCGCTTCCACATCTGCATGCAATTTGGTACCAACCCGAGCAACCTGCGTTCGTGCACTTTTGCTTGTAGGTTCTCCATTATATTTCCAAATCCCGACCGCTTCTTCCGCTACAAACAGATCGCCCGTTTGGTCATTAACGACACACCCTTCCGATTTAGAGCCAATATTGAGTGTACGGACCAATTGACCTCCGACCCTTCCATCTGGTCCTTCGGAAAGTTCCCACTGTTGTAGATCACCCACCTTAGAGGTCACAAAAAAGTACAACTTCTGGGAAGAAGCACTGTGATAAAGACATCCTCCATAGGGGGCAATGTTTAAGGAAATCTCTCCGATAGAAACCAAAGATTTTTCTGTAGGATCCACCGCATACACAGTGATAGAATTCCTACCCCGGTGCGTTGCCGCAACAAGAGAAATCTTCCCTCCCCCAAAAGGAATGTTATATCGAATATCAATGCTGTTCGTGCGACCTTCGTTCATAAATCGAATTTCGCGCCCTTTCAGGTCATAAACGTGAATCCCACCGTTGGCTCTATCTTTATTGGTGCACAAAACGAAACTTGCAGAAGGATTTTTTTGATCCACATACACAATAGGATTATCAAGAACATCCCGTTTTGTTGGCGAGGGAGGTGTTTCCACTTTTGCAACCACTTGCCCGATATTTACAGCATTTACCTGGACGCTAAAAAACGTGCCAAACACAAACAACCAAAACTTCTTATTCACAAATGACTCTCCCAAAAGCCTTCTTCCCATTCTCAAGACACTACAAGATTTCCTTCTACATTTCAAATGTTTAAAGCATGACTCATAGGATTGCCTCAGAATAAGGGAGTATGAGTGGTCACGTTGAGGAGCCCAACAAAAAACCCGCATAAACATTATGTTTATGAGGCATTGTTAGTAAACGTTTTTTCTATATATTTACAGCTCTACGCTCCACCACCCATCGTCACGGTGACATCCGTATCCACCAAAACAGTCACACCTGTATTGACCTCTGAATAGGCATGATATCCGTTAATAGTCCCAAGAGCAAAATCACCATAAGTCACTGACGGTGTTTCAGACTCAAGCTCTGATCCGGAAAATTCCCAGGTTCCGTCTGTAAAGTCCACGGTATCCGTACTGCCTCCCGCGACATAGAGGAATTTCTCTCCATCGACGTTACGTAAAATATCGTCAATACTCAAACTAAGTGTATCGCCTACAGACCCTTCTACACCTCCCGACAGTGCAATCATTTCAAGACCCGATGCATCTGACAGATCCGCAGAAACACCATCTAGAATCGAGAGGATGTCATCGCCTGTACCACCATCAAAGGACGATGCCGTTGCATCAAAGAGCAAGAAATCGTCACCAGCATCACCCTTTAGGTGATCAGAACCGGAAGCTCCACCAAACGTGTTCCCCAAAATGATATCATCTCCATCATTTCCAGAAAGTGTATTGGCGCTTGCGTTACCTGTAATAGTGTCGGCTCCTAGACCACCTACAAGATTCTCTATAAATGTGATTGTATCCTCATCTCCAGCTCCCCCAATATCAGGTCCATCGGGTTTTATCACAGAACCAGAACTCAAATTAGCATTAATTGATGCTGTAAAGTCTGAATAATCAACGGTATCTTCTCCGTCATCTCCATCGATAATATCATTTCCAAAGCTTCCATGGAAAGTGTTGGCTCCATCATCTCCGGTTAAGATATCAGAGAAATCTCCCCCCCTTACGCTTTCAATGTCAGTAAGGGTATCTTTGCCATCTGCACCAGTAGCTGTCCCATCTTCAATATTAACGGTCACAGACCCTGTGGCATCTTCATAAGAGGCAACGTCGATTCCATCACCGCCATCTAGAACATCCTTACCCGCATCTCCTTTTAAGGTATCATCACCTTCATCACCTGAGATCGTATCCTTCGACGCACCACCCTCTATGACATCGTCGCCAGCGCCTCCAAATAAGGTATCCTTACCATCCAATCCAGAAATTGTATCATCACCACCAGATCCGAAAATTGTGTCCTTAGATGTGCTCCCTGTTAGAACATCATCAAACTCACTACCACGAAGTTTTTCAAATCCGCTGAAGATATCGCTTCCATCAGCTCCTGAAGCACTGCCTCCACCAAAGTCTACGGTGACTGATCCTGTTGCAAAGTCATAAATCAACATATCCTTGCCGCCGCCACCTGTGAGACTGTCATCTCCAGCACCACCGGAAATGGACTGATCACCGCCTCCGCCTGTAATCGTGTCGTCACCGGCACCACCAAAGACTCCCTCAATACCAGAGAAAGTATCGGCACCCGCTGCACCGGATGCGCTTCCAGAACCGCTTGAAAAGTCAACAGTCACGGAGCCTGTTTGGTCACGATAATCGGCCACATCAATACCGCTGTCACCTATTAGTGTGTCAGCTCCTGCACCACCACGGAGGATATTATCTCCCTCATCACCTATAAGGGTATCTGCAGAGCTCGTCCCAATAACGTTCTCAACACCTGTCAAAGTATCGGTCTCACCACCGACAATACCCTCACCCGCATCAAGATCTACTGTCACACCACTTGTTCGGGCACTGTAATCAACCCAGTCACTGCCATCTCCGCCGCTTATGGTGTCTTCGCCAGTTCCTCCAACGAAAGTATCATCACCGTCAAGACCAGTCAGAACATCATCTCCTGCACCACCAGAAAGATGATTATCTCCGTCATCACCTGTCAAAGTATCGGCAAAAGCGGATCCTTCAAGATTTTCTATATCGGCAAAGGTATCGGCTCCACCGCCGCCACTGGCACTTCCTGTATCAAGACTCGCCGTCACACCAGAGGTTGCGCTTGAGTAAGAAACGGTGTCAACACCTTCTCCGCCATCAAAAGCATTGGCTGCTGCATCGCTGATGAATGTATCATCAAAGGAAGAACCGGTCACATTTTCGATATTGGTGAGTGTATCGGTCTCACCATCTACAATACCGGTTCCGACAGTTGCACCACCAAGAGTAACGATGACCCCTGCTGTAGCTCCTGAATAATCAACCGTATCGGTGCCCGTGCCGCCATCTATGGTGTCCTCACCGGGACCACCAATCAACGTATCATCCCCTGATCCGCCATCAAGATCGTCTGCACCTTCGCCACCGACCAAAACATCAGCGCCTCCTGCGCCAGATAACGTATCTTCGCCGGCTCCACCAGATAAGGTATTGTCTAGAGCGTCACCAGTAATTATATCGTCACCACTTCCACCAAGGACGTTTTCCACATCTGAAAGTGTATCTGTCCCTGCAGAAGCAGAACTCCCTGTCCCAGTTCCTAGATCGAGGCTCAAAGCGTCCGTTAATTCGCTGTAATCCGCCCAGTCGTCATCTCCCACGCCACCATCTAGAGAATCATCTCCAGATCCCCCGACAAGGGTATCATCTCCACTGCCACCATCTAGAGAATCATCTCCAGATCCCCCGACAAGGGTATCATCTCCACTGCCACCAAGAAGAGTGTCGTCCCCGCCTTCTCCTCTCAATACATTATCGCCATCATCGCCTGTAATGTGATCTGCGGCACTACCGCCTGTGACATTTTCAAAATCGCTTAGCGTGTCTGTTCCTGATCCAGAACCTGTCGCAGTTCCCCCATCTAGATCGACTGTTACAGGGGAACTTTGATCTTCATAAGAAACCGTATCGGTCCCCGTACCGCCTCTTAGATCATCGTCTCCACCACCACCGATAATCACATCATCACCACCGTGACCTTCTATGGTGTTAGGTCCTGAATCTCCGATCAAACGATCGTCGTAAGCGCTTCCTTCTATATTCTCAAATCCAGTAAATGTATCACTGCCTGCAGCTCCAGAAGATGATCCCGTTGAAAGATCAGCAGTCACCCCTGACGTTGCATCCATATACGCGAGCGTGTCAGTTCCACCACCACCGTCTAAAGTATCGTCTCCTTCTTCGCCCCAAATTGTATCGTCACCCTCGCCACCAATAATATGATCATCGCCCTCTGCACCGAAAAGTCGATCATTACCATCTAAGCCGTTGATCGTATTTGTGCCTGTTTCGCCTAAGATAAGATCGTCATAATTAGACCCTTTAACATTTTCTAGATTCGTGAGGACATCGCTGCCTGCTGCCCCCGAAGCTGTCTGTAACAAAAGATCGATTGTGACGGGACCTCCAGCGGTTTCATAGCTGACAGTATCTTCGCCATCGCCACCATCTATTTCATCATCACCATCGCCACCATCGACTGTGTCCGCACCGTCTCCACCAAGGATTGTATTGGGTCCATCATCGCCGGTGATCGTGTCATCATAATCAGATCCGGTTACATTCTCAAACAGCGTCAAGCTATCGGTCACACCGCCCACAATACCGGTGCCTTCACTGGCGCCGCCAAGGGTCACGGTTGCACCAGACGTGGCACTTTCATAACTCACTGTATCGGTACCCGCGCCGCCATCAAGGGCATCGGCTCCGGCACCGCCATCTATGGTGTCATCGTCGTCGCCACCAAAGATCGTATCGGATCCTTCGCCGCCGTCGAGCACATCCTCGCCGTCTCCACCAAGAATCGTATCGTCACCGCCCAGACCAAAGATTGTGTCGGCCCCGCCGCCGCCCTCGAGGACGTTGGCCGCCCCGTCGCCGGTAATGGTATCGCCAAACCCAGACCCGGTCACATTCTCAAACAACGTCAAGCTATCGGTCACACCGCCCACAATACCGGTGCCTTCACTGGCGCCGCCAAGGGTCACGGTTGCACCAGAGGTGGCACTTTCATAACTCACTGTATCGGTGCCCGCGCCGCCATCAAGGGCATCGGCTCCGGCACCGCCGTCTATAATATCGTCGTCGTCGCCACCAAAGATCGTATCGGATCCTTCGCCGCCGTCGAGCACGTCATCGCCGTCTCCACCAAGGAGTGTATCGTCACCGCCCAGACCAAAGATTGTGTCGGC
>JAAESJ010000589.1 GCA_024229495.1 Verrucomicrobiaceae bacterium
AAGTTTGCCACCTCCCAGGCATCGTGGAGACCGTCAGCATCGGCATCGACCGGGGTGAGGGAAAATTCAGCAAGTGTCCCGGCATGATCGGAGGGCCAGCGTCCCTGCGCGATGGTGGTAAAGACCCGGCAATCAATCACAGAAAGCGGTTCTCCCTTGAACTGCACCATGTCGATGCGGTCCTGAACGTCATCGGGATCAATCGGAGTCCACGTGTCGCCGGGCTGGATGACCGGGTCGGGATGAACAACACGGTAGGCGTCAATCATCCCGGCACTTTCAGTAGCCCGGGTCACAGGCCAGTCGACAACGAGACCGAAATGCTGGCCGGCGGCTGCTGTGGCAGACGTCCAGTCGAGGTGGGACGGGCAGTTAAAGTCACCAAGGAGGAAAACTGGGGCATCATCGGCTGCAGCGAGCTGGGAAGTAGCGCGGGAAAGGATGTTGCGCACCTGGGAAAGGCGCCCGGAGTTTGATTCCGCGGCGAGGCCTGCGGCAATCCTGGCAGCGTCGCTGCCATTGGTATCCCGGATATCGTAGGGACCGTATGGATAGGCGCTCAGGTGGCAACTCCAGAAGTGAACCTGGCGCAGTGGCGAATCCGCGATACGCACAGTGGAGCCGGCTGTGCTACCGGCTGTGAATGTGTCGGTGATCGGGTACCTGCTGAGCACCGCGTTGTCGCTCCCGGTCTCAAAGACGTGCCAGCCAAGGTCGTTGGCCCAGTCTCCCGCGCGTCCGTTATTCTCACAGACGGCAACGATGTCAGCATCCGAGATAAGAATAGAGTCGAGGCCCTTGTTATAGCCATCGCTCACATTGCCGGTGCCAACCCAGATATTAAAAGCCAGTACCTTCAATCGCGGCAGGTGCACGGTTCCGGGTGCGAATACCTCGATAGCGAGTGTGGTAAGCGCAGTATCCGGGGAAAAATCTGAGACCTGGATAGTGAAAATATTCGAGCCGATGTCCCTGGGTTCGGGTTCTCCGGAAAGGGTGCCGTCGGGAGAAACATTGAGCCAGTCGGGACCTTCCAGCTTGGAGAAAGTCAGGTTGCTGCCGAGGGTAGAGCGCGCATAGGCCCCAAGTTTCCCGGTGTAGGACTCTCCAGCGATGCCATGAATCCTGCGAATCGAATCAACCACGAAAGCCGGGCCCTCACTTCCAGTCCCCACGGTAAACCGAATGGGGCCTTGCGCAATTGTGTAGCCGCCCTCGAGGAGAAGAACCGCAAAGTAATCACCGTCCGGCAAAGGCGCGAAACTCATCGATCCGTTTGGCAATGATCCGCCTCCGACCTGAGTGCCATTGAGGTAATTCCATCGGGTGGAGGAAACTGGTCCCGGTGTGTCCCCCAGCTTGTAGAGGGCAACCCAGTCATTAGGGCCCCCGGCGGCATCTACCCAGCTCACAACCACGTTCTCCCCGGTGGTATAGCTGGTCTTGTCGAGTGAGAAGGCGGCGGTGTTTCCCGCATCCTTGAAGACCTTGATCAAGCGCGTATCGGCACCTCCGTTTAGGTTGAGTGTGTACTCGACGTTGCCGGCGGGGTTGACATCGATGCCGGTCAACCCCTTGACATCAATCGGCGGATTGATGCCGTCTTCTATCGTGAGGCTCTGGATCGGGATGTTTCCGTCTGCATCATCCAGTGACCACCACAGGTTAATGGGGGCATCACCGATAAACTGTGAGCTTGAGCTAAATGAAACAATGGAAGCAATGACATTTTCAATTGAGAAGTCCACACCCTCGGCGGCCGGCGTGTAGCCGTCATTGAGCAGATACCATGCGGTCCATTCACCAAGCCCCGGAAGATCCGCGGGAGTAAACGTGACCGAACCGTCCTCTACTCCGGTTGTGGCGTCCTGGGTGCCATTCAAATAAAGCCATGCACTGGATCCCTGACTTGGGATCACTCCGCGCGGATAAATTCCAATCCAGTCAGTGGCATTTCCCGGCGCGCCCGTCCAGGAGGCAACAACGTTCTCCTCGGACTCGTAATTGGCCTTGTCGAGGGAGAACGAGACTTGACCGGCAGGAACAATATCAAAGTCCACACCCTCGGTAGCCGGTGTATACCCATCATTGAGCAGATACCAGGCGGTCCAGGAACCCGCTCCCGGCAGGGATGCGGGAGTAAACGTGACGGAATCCTCCCCCGCTCCAATGGTGGCGCTTGTGGTGCCATTCACATACAACCATGCGCTGGAACCTGAGCTTGGAGTAACACCGCGGGGATAAATCCCGATCCAGTCGGCGGCATTGCCCGGTCCGTTCGTCCAGGTCGCGACAACGTTCTCGCTGACCCCATAGCTCGCCTTGTCGAGGGAAAAGGTCATCTGGGCGGATGCACAGTTCGCCAACAGGAGAAAAGCGGCAACCGAAGCGCATGTGAGCAGGGGTTTCATAATCATGATCGATAAAATAACTCTTCTAAATTAGCCATAAGGTAACGGTGAACAAGTGACGATCCATTGTCAATTTCACCGATCCCATGGCGCTACGTTCACAAATTGGGCGGAGGTTGCTTCTTTATTAGCGCATCATCCACTCCCAAAGAAGAACTAGAGCCTGTTTTCCGATACCCTGAAGAAAAGCCTCTGAGCATCCGGCACTGGGTTGGAAAAGGTCAGGGTCGTGGTGTCACCACCGGAAACCACACTGTCATCGACATCCGAATTGAAACTGAACTTCCCGTCATCAGAATAGAACACGGAATAGGTCCTGTTGGGATTTGATGTCCATGTAATGGTCACCTGCTTTTTGGTCTGATTATAACTGATATTGGTGACCTTGAACCGGGTTCTTCCGGCCTGTGAAACCTTGAACCGAACGGGCCCCTGCTCAATGGTGTGGCCGTCATTGAGAAGAAGGACCACGAAGTAGTCGCCCTCAGGCAATGGCGGGAAGATCATTGATCCGCTTGGAAAAAAACCTCCGCCAACCTGGGTGCCATCAAGGTAACTCCAGGCGGTGGAGGGAACTGATCCCGGCGTGTCGCCCAGCTTGTAGATGCCGATCCAGTCATAGCCCCCTCCGGTGGCATTTGTCCACCTCACAACCACCTCCTCCTGCGGCGTATAGATGATCCGGTCGAGAGAAAAGGCAGCACCGCTTCCCGTGTCCTTGAACACAGTGATCAGGCGCGTGTCGACACCACCATTGAGAATGAGCGTATAGTCGGTGTTGGCGGTGGGATTGACATCGATACTGGTCAGTGCGGTGACATCAATCGACGGATTGATACCATCTTCCAGGGCCAGGCTATCGATCGCAGCGTTTCCGCCTGCATCATCCAGTGACCACGAAAGGGTAATGAGCTCATTGCCAATGAACTGGGAGCTTGAACTAAAGGACACGATGGCTGCGGACTCGTTGATAATCGTGAAATCCACGCCCTCGGCAGCCGGCGTGTAACCGTCTTCAAGCAGATACCATGCAGTCCAATCGCCTGCCCCCGGAAGGGAAAGGGGAGTAAATGTAACCGAACCGTCCACCACCCCCTCGGTCGCGACCGTGGTACCATTGACGTAAAGCCAGCCACTGGATCCTGTGCTTGGAGTAACACCGCGGGGATAGATACCAATCCAGTCGTTGGCATTGCCCGGCCCGACCGTCCAGGAGGCAATAATATCCTCACTGGATCCATAACTGGCCTTGTCGAGGGAGAACGAGCCGAGCCCAACGTCAATATTGATGTCAAAGTCCACACCCTCGGCAGCCGGCGTGTAGCCTTCGTCGATCAGGTACCAGGCGGTCCAGGAACCCGGCCCCGGCAGGTCCACGGGAGTAAACGTAACCGAGCCGTCCACCACCCCGACGGTGGCACTCTGGGTGCCATTGACATAGAGATACGCACTTGATCCAGGGCTTGGTGTGACACCGCGGGGATAAATGCCGATCCAGTCGTTGGCATTGCCCAGCCCGTTTGTCCACGAGGCAACAATGTTCTCGCTGGACCCGTAGCTGGCCTTGTCGAGGGAGAAGCTCACCTGGGCGACAGCAAAGTTGGCAAAAAACAGGAGGGTGGAGGCACAAGCGAGCAAGCGTTTCATGTTCATGATGAATTGAAATCCTCTTCGATATTGGTTACAAAAGTGACGGCGACCAAGTGGCGGGAAAGTGGCTATGCCACCAGCGCCGGGGGGGGCTCAACGATTACAAAAATCGTTTCACCCTCCGGCGCCCGTGATTGGTGCGCCTGAAAGATTTTCCTTCAGTTTGCTGTCTAGTTCTTCACCTCGACCCGATAATAGGCCGTTGCTGCAAGCGGATCTGAGTCGGTGAAGCTGGGTCCTGCGATACCTTCTGCCGCTGATATAATGCTCCAGTTCAACAGGTCAATGGAACGCAGAACATTATGTTTGGTTCCGGCAGCATTTGTATTGCTGAAGGTGATGTTCACCGCGGTGGCAGCACCGGGTTCTCCGTCAACCGTGACGGCGGTGATCACGGCGGCAGATGGGAAGCTACCCACGCTTGTGGGATCGGATCCCGCGGCCACCTCGACACCGTCCTTGAAGCCGTCATTATCACTGTCGGGTTTATTCGGGTCAGTGCCGTGCGTAACCAACTCGTCATGATTACTCACCCCGTCGCCATCGGTATCTGCATTGTCCTTATCGAAGGTGGCGCCAACAGTCTTGTCGGCGTCCATGGTGACGGAAAGCGGGTTGTCACTGCCTGAGGCATCGCCACTCCAAGCGGTGAAGAGATAGCCAAGGTCCGGGGTGGCAGTGGCGGTGGCAGTGGCTCCAGCCTGGTAGGTGCCTGCACCGGCAACTGACCCGCCACTTGGCGCGTTCACGTTCAGCGTGTACGTTGCTGGCACAATATCAAAGTCCACGCCCGCGGTGGCCGGCGTGTAGCCATCAGTCAGAAGATACCAGGCGGTCCAGGAACCCGCTCCTGGCAGGTCCGCAGGAGCAAACGTGACGGAGCCCTCCTCCACCCCGCCGGCATACTGCCATGCACTTGATCCCACGCCTGCAGCCGGAGTGACACCGCGGGGATAGATACCAATCCAGTCGTTGGCATTGCCCGGCGTATTTGCCCAGGAAACAATGACATCTTCATCAGAGGTGTAGCTGGCTTTATCGAGGGAAAGAACCGGGGGAACCGTAATATCAAAGTCCACACCCGCGGTAGCTGGATTGTAGCCGTCCTCGAGCAGGTACCAAGCGGTCCATTGACCGGGGATGAGACCCGGGTGGTCCCCAGAGTCAGTTATAAACGTGACACTTCCCTCCTCAATCCCAACGGTGATATTCTTGGTGCCATTGACATAAAACCAGGCGGTGGAGCCGGTGGTTGGAGTGATGCCACGGGGATAGATAGCGATCCAGTCGTTGCCATTGCCCGGCGCATTGGTCCAGGAGACAACCACATCCTCACCACTCTCATAGCTGGCCTTATCGAGGGCCAGCGTCATTGGAGCCGGGGGTGGCGTGAGAAAACCCTCGACCAGCGCACGGTCGGCGTCGCTGAGGGCGGATTCAAAAATGATCATCTGGCTGATGTCGCCGACCAAATCGTAGCCGCTCGAACTGTATGAG
>JAAESJ010000590.1 GCA_024229495.1 Verrucomicrobiaceae bacterium
AAAACAATCCCGGCAGACACGGCCAAACTCATTCGCCGCTGGCTCAACAGCAGCGGGCGCAATGAACCAATGCTCGCTGAAGCACTCAATGGCATTATTGGCCTTAAGGGGACTACCCCGGCTTACAGCCCTGACTATGTGGCCGCCCTTGCCAAAGAAGCACTGGATGCAGGTAATGCGGAAAACGGCCGGGCAATATTCCAGCTACCGATCATCAGTTGCACGGCATGTCACGCGGTGGATGGCATAGCGGGAAACCTCACGGCTCTTAAGGGACCAAACCTCACGGCATTGGCGGCGGGACTGCCGCTTGATATTATCATTGAATCCGTGCTTTGGCCTGAACGGCAAATCAAGGAAGGTTACCAGGCCACCACCGTGGTCACCAAGGATGGCCGCACCTTGAACGGCTTCGCGCATAGTGAGGATAAAACCGTGCTGCGTATCCGCGACCTCACCACCGGCAAGATCGCCACCCTGCAGGTCGGTAACATCAAGCAGCGCAGCAAGGGCGGAACCGTGATGCCACCACAACTCACCGCCAGCCTGACGCGCACCGAATTGCGCGACCTGATCAAGTATCTCAGCACCCTGAAGACCGTGGGAAATCCGAAATTATGAGAAAGCATCCATTGGGTTATTTCTTTCACATCACAACACCGCTGGCATCCCTGCTGGCTTTCGCCTTTGTTGTTGCCAAGGTTTGCGCCTTACCAGGAAAACCCAATGTTATCCTCATTCTCGGTGATGACATGGGCATTGACTCGGTATCCGCGTTCAACGCCAAGATGGGATTGAAGACACCCGCTATCGATCAATTGGCAAGCCAGGGAATGTCCTTCATGGACGCCCACTCCACTTCCGGTGTCTGCTCGCCCACCCGCTACAGTGTGCTCACCGGACGCTACAACTGGCGCAGTCGCCTGAAGCGCGGCATCGTCGGGCAGTGGGAGCGCCCGCTCATTGCCGATGCCCGCCAAACCCTGCCGGAAATGTTCCGCGCAAAGGGATATGCCACCTCCATGATCGGCAAATGGCACCTCGGGTGGCATTGGCCCAGAAAGGGAGGCGGATTCACCGAGAAACTGCCCGAGATCGACTTCACCGGGGCCATCAAGGGCGGACCGAACAGTCATGGCTTTGATTATTACTTTGGTGATGATGTGCCCAACTGGCCTCCATATGCGTGGCGGGAAAATGAACACTTAATCGGCAAGCTCACTTCCCAGATGAAGCGGGGAGCGATGGTGGGCGTGTCCGCCGGGCCTGCTGTCGCCGACTGGGACTTCTCCCAGGTGCTGCTGGAGTATGGTCACCGTTGTGCCAAATACGTTCGCGAACGCAAGGGCAAGCAGCAGCCCTTCTTCCTCTACTTCCCCATGCCCTCCCCGCATACGCCAATTGCTCCCGGAGGAAAATTCAAGGGAATCAGCAAGATCACCCCATACGCCGATTTCCTGGTGGAGACTGACTGGGCAGTCGGTGAAATCCTCAAGGCACTGGAGGATATTGAACAAGTGGAAAACACGGTCGTCATTTTCACCTGCGACAACGGCACTTCACCCAGGGCGGAGTTTGCCCAGCTGGAAGCCAAAAACGTGCGCTTGAAGGAAAACTGGCGCGGCTGGAAAGCCGATGCCTATGAGGGAGGGCATCGCGTGCCGTTCATCGTGCGCTGGCCGGGCCGAATCAAGGCCAATACACGCAGTGAACAGACCATTTCCCTGGCTGATATCATGGCAACCTGCGCCGATCTCATTGACGTC
>JAAESJ010000591.1 GCA_024229495.1 Verrucomicrobiaceae bacterium
CTACAACAAACTGCATCCCGGAATGCGCATGGCCCGCTGGGCCCTCGCCAAGCAATACGGCAAGAACGTCGCCTACACCGGCCCGATTTACAGCGGTTATAAGGTGGAAGGAAAGAAGGTGTTGGTCTCCTTTGATAAGGGAAGCCTCTTTGGTGGATTGATGGTAGGCAGCAAGGGAATGGCCAAGGACCGCCGGGAACCGGGGAAGTTCGTCGAGCCCGCCAAGCCCACCCCGGGAGCAAAGCTGAATCACTTCCGGCTTTGTGGCCAAGACAGGAAGTGGCACGGCGCGGAGGCGAAGATCGTCGGGAAAACCGTGGTGGTCACTTCAGCAAATGTGCCTGCCCCGATCGGGGTGCAATATGCCTACAGTGCCGTGCCCGAGAACTCCAATCTCTACAACCGAGCCGGGCTGCCGGCGACTCCCTTCGCCGCCATTGACGGCAAGCTGATCTTCGAGGAGGACGACCTGGAAAAAGCCGCTGCCCTCAAGGCGAAGTATGCCCGCTGGACCGACCCCGACTATCCCATCCTGCAGGTGGCCGAGTATTACCGGGATGGAGTTATTCTTCAGCGCGATCACCCGATAAAAATCTGGGGGCATGTGAACAAAGGCGTCAAGGTAACCGTTACCCTCGATGGGGTTGCACAAGCCGTCTCTCCCAACGACCTGGAGCAGTGGGTGGTGACTTTTCCTGCCAGGAAGGCCTCGACTGAACCAATCACCCTTGAGGTTGAGTCCAGTCATGGCTTCAACCGGACGGTCAGGGATATTCTCATCGGGGACGTTTGGTACCTGACAGGGAGCACGCTGCTGTCCACTGAGTGGCCTTACGACAGGCGTGCCAAGGAGGTCGAGTTGCCCAAGACAATGCCGCTGGTGAGGGAGTTTTGCAGGAAGACCAAGTCCAGCAGCTTCCCCACCCCTAGGAAGCGTCGTTTTGAGACTGGCAGTGGAAAATACCGGTCCCATTGGTTGGGCGCTGATTTCTCCAAGGAAGGCAGCGGGGTCACCATGTTTGCCTATGAGTTTGCCAGGGCCTTGAACCGACCGGGCATCCCGCAGGGGTTTATCACAATGTCATCGGGGCGAGGAGGGCGTAATCGACAGTTCGCCTCTCCGTTGTCCTGGACCTCGTTCCATGGTGTGAAGGATGTGAAAAACTCTTCTTTCAAGGACCGACTCGATGAGTTGTTCCTGCAGTTTCCAGGGACGAACATCGCAAAGAAGGCCGCCGACGGGCACGTCGCGGAGGTGCAAGCCTTCGTCAAGACCATCAGCGACGCCGGAAGCCCGAGCCCGAGCCTTCCCCTCCAGGCACCCGCGTTTCCGGAAGCAGGAAAGCGTGGCACGGTGGCCCCGGACACGATTCCAACCTATGCCTACAACTGGTGTGTGAGTCCGCTGACCCCGATGGGCGTCTCGGGAGTGATCTGGGTGCCATCGGAAGGCAATATCGGTGAGAACCCGGCCCATTATGCGGCTGAGCTGGAGGCCTACGCCAAGAGCCTCCCAGCCACCTATGGGCAGGAAAAGGTCCAGTTCCTGTATGCCCAGCCAGTGGGATCGCTGGTCGAGGGTATTACCGCCCCGAAGATCGCAGGTGCCAGGAGGGTTACCTTTGAGCAATGGCCGAAAAGCCTGAAAAGCATCGCAGCCGGATTGGCAGGGATTGCGGAGTGAGGCTGATTACTTAAAACAAAAAACTGAACCCCTTCAAAATGGTACGATTAATTCTATTTTCACTGGCCACGACGCTTCTGTCCTTCCCAATCCATTCCGCTGAGGTTCCCTCTTCCTTGCCTGATCCGGACGGCAAGGCTGGCAATGCGAACAGGTCGGTAAAGGTCTACATTCTGGCCGGGCAGTCGAACATGGTCGGGATGGGCAACCTGAGTGGCGCCAGGAACGTCTACGATGGGGTTTATTTCAGCTCCAATCCCGATGTGCCTGATGGCCCGCTGCAGATTTATAAAGTTGGGAACTACAGGACTGCTCCCTTGGCCGTCTATCTTCCCGACGGCACGAAGACAGACAAACCAATTGCAGAAGGAGGGCTGGAGGTGTCTCAACACGGGGTTTATCAACTGCACTGTGGATTTGGTGAGAATTCCTGCAACATCATGCAACTCGATGGCAGGGAAGTTTACCGCTGCCAATCGGGGGGGCAACCGGTCAGGCAGGACGTCACGCTTGAAGCCGGGAAGCGTTACAGGTTCAAGATTTCCGGTTTCAAGGGCGCCCCGCCGAGGTTCTGGATGCAAAAGACGGATCTCCTGGGTAATGGAGACCTCGAGGCAGTGGTGAAGCGGGAGGGAAAGTTTCCCTGGTTGCTTGATGCAAAAGGCGAATGGACGGTGCGCAATGACGTTTACTTCCAGGAGGCACGTCTGGCGAAGGACGGCAAGGGTTCACCCCTGAGTGCCACCTCCAACGGCAAGTCGATCGGCCCGGAACTCGGTTTCGGTCACGTGCTGGGAACGTTTCACGATGAGCAGGTCCTGCTGATCAAGACCGCCCAGGGTAATCGTTCCCTGGGGTTTGATTTCCGTCCGCCATCAAGCGGTCGAACCGATCCCGGCAACGAGTTTGAATCCGCCGAATACAAACTGATGATCGAAGGTGTGCGCAAGACTTTGGACAATATCGCCAAGGTCGTCCCCGGATACAAGGGGCAGGGTTACGAGCTTGCCGGGTTTGTCTGGTTCCAGGGGCACAAGGACAGCTTTACCGAAGCGTTGATTACTGAATACGAGAAGCACCTCGCCAGCCTGATCAACGATATCCGCAAGGAGTTCAAGAAGCCGAAGCTGCCCGCGGTGGTCGCCACGATTGGATTTGGTGGACACCGTATGCAGGAGAAGTTCCTGAAAATTCACCAGGCCCAGATGGCGGTTGGTGATGCCCAGAAACACCCGGAGTATGCCGGCAATGTCGCTTCAGTCGACACCCGCGATTTCTGGCGTGAGGTGGACGAGTCGCCAAAGGGTGAGGACTATCATTACAACCGCAATGCCGAGACCTACCTGCTGATCGGGGACGCACTGGGCCGTGCGATGGTCAAGCTTCTCGGCGGCAGAGTCGAACCGTTGCCGCTGACTCCCCGGCCTAAGCGCGTCATTGGAGAGCAGAGCGTTGAGCCGTCGGAAGAGGAGAAATCCGCTGCCCAAAAAGCGCTGAAGCCCATTATCCTCGATGGGATCGCGGCTTCCTACATTGCCAACCCGCGCTACAACAAGGCCCTGCTCCAGGAGGCTTCTGGCGAACGGCCACAGCGGGCAAACCAGTTCCTGCGTGGCGCGATGTACGGACTCGGAAACTGCTACCAGGCTGCCGGAATCAACGACCACGATTGGCATTCCTTCGGTCCCAACCTTGATGCCGTGCAGTGGAGTTACTACAGCTTTGCCCCGAAGGAGAGCCAACCCAAGGAGAAAGGCAGCCGCTACCGCAAGGTGACCTATCCCGCAGGCATGGAGATGTGGAGCATGCCCGCTTTCGATACGGGGAAAGCCGGCTGGAAGCATGGCCTGCAACCATTCGGGCAACTGGATGGCAAGCTGGCACCGCTGACAGAAACATGTACGGCGTCATTTTGCCGGTGCGGTGAGAAACCCAGGACCCTATGGGAAAAGGAAGTCCTGCTGGTTCGTGGTACGGTGGAGCTTCCGCCAGTGAAGAAGGGGCATCGTTACCGCATCGTGGTGGGGGGGGCGGCCCACGTGAATTCCGGGGAAGGTTATGCGATCTATGCCAACGGCAAGTTGCTTGCCGAGTCAAAAACCGGGGTTGCGGTCAGGCAGGGGGGGCAACCTCGTGGGGCCCATGTCTACAGCGATTTTCTCGATGAATTCAAAGGCGGTCAGGTCACTCTCGCGGTGTCCAGTTTCCTGCGCTATAATCATCCACGTCGCGGTCTTCAGCCGCCCCGGGGTCATATCTCCCTGCAAATCGAGGAGCAAAAACTGCCTCCACTGAAATAGGCAGATCTTCTGCAATGGCCCTTTGACCATATCGCAAAGGCCTGAAAACATGCGGATGGCAGGTGCAATGAGATCGTTATTATAGCGTGTTCCTATATCCTGTTCCGGAGATGAGGCGGGATCAAAACAGGAATCGGCAACTGTTGCTGGGAGCTCTTATGTTCCCAGTTGTGATTCCCTGTTCCTTTGCAAAAGAAACACTTATCGGGTTTGAGGACGTGGTGGCGCCTTTCTTCAAGGCTAATTGCGTGAAGTGTCACGGGCAAAAGAAGGCCAAGGGTAAAGTGACGCTGCATGATCTTGATGGCAACCTGGCTGGAGAAAAGAACTTGGAGCGTTGGGAGTTGATTCTCGACGTGTTGCACGCCAGCGAGATGCCGCCGGAAGAGGAGGAGAATCAACCGAGTGCCGAGGATCGTGCCGCCACCGTTAAATGGATCGAGTCGGGCCTGCGTGACTACGTCAAAAAGGCAAGTAAGGTTGCGGTTCCTACAACAACACGCAGGCTAACCAACTTTGAGTATCAGAATACGATGCGGGACTTATTGGGTTTTGAACTCGAGCTGGCAAAGGACCTGCCCGTCGATCCGGACAAGCCCTATTATTTCAATA
>JAAESJ010000592.1 GCA_024229495.1 Verrucomicrobiaceae bacterium
CGATAGGGCAGCACTGGAAGGACAGCTAGCCCGTGATCAAGAGCTGATGCGAGAAGGAATCATGATGCCGCCAAATCAGTTCACGGCTGAGGGCTGATGATCAACGCCGATAGCTGGGAGCGGCTAGGAGACGCGCTTGAGGGTCCGTTTGAGCGTGATGTTTTGGATGGCCTGCTTGATGCTTACAAGGCCATGGAGCCACGGATTGAGGAGGCATACAAAAGGGCATTGACAGGCGCTGGAGCTTTCCCCCTGCGCAGGCTGCTTGCCCTGCGGGAAGAACTAGGAGAAGGGCTGAAAGAAATGAAGCTCCCCCCGTCACTACAAGCCAAGGTGACCGAAGCACTAGCAACAGGCCAAGCCGCTTCTGATTTCTGGGCAGCGTCAATCCTGCAGAAGGTCTCAGAAGGGGAAAACGATTTCAGTGCAGTCTTGAGCCCTGCCATGGCAAAGCAAAACCCTGATGCCTTGATAGCAGCCGCCCAACGCCAGAACATTTTGGGGGCATACTCGGCAGGGGCAAGAGGTTCAACCGAGGCACTGGTGAGAGGCCAGCAAGCGTTTGCGGCAGGGGCAAGAGGGGCGCAGGCTTTCGCCTACATGAATCGATTGGTTGAGGTTGATTTACGCGGGCGAATCATGGGCGCTGTTGAATTTCATCTCGCGCAAGGTGATAGCTGGCAGGCATTATCTAAGACGCTAAAAAACAGCATGGCGCTAACAAGAAGCCGCGCTCAGATGGTGGCACGTACAGAAATGGGCGCTGCCATGGCAGAAGGAACAAAGCTCAGATATGAACGGGAAGGGATTGAGTACGTTCAATTCATTTCGACCCGATCAAGTGCAACCTGCAGCTACTGCGCTTGGCGGCATGGAAACGTATACGAACGTGCCACGGTCATTATCAAGCTCCATCCCAA
The DNA here is from genome assembly GCA_024229495.1 of Verrucomicrobiaceae bacterium. Taxonomy (GTDB): domain Bacteria; phylum Verrucomicrobiota; class Verrucomicrobiia; order Verrucomicrobiales; family DEV007; genus CACIUL01. The sequence continues at coordinate 921 of JAAESJ010000592.1, forward strand.
TTGCCGCTGCACGGTTGTTCCTTGGAAGCCGGAATGGGAAGAGAAAGGTTTGACTGATCCGCAGGCTGATGCAAAGCAACGAAAAGCAATTTTAGAAGAGCTAGAAAAATCAGGGAAGAA
>JAAESJ010000593.1 GCA_024229495.1 Verrucomicrobiaceae bacterium
GCACCGCTGTTAAAGGCAATCCAGAACACTGACGGCACGGCCAGAGTGCATGATGAGATTTGGATTTCATCAATCGATACCTCTGAGGAGTCCGGTGTGAAGGAAGGAAAACTGACTGTCGGCTACGGTGCAGGAGGGCGCGATCCCAAGATCGGCCCGGAGTTAACCTTTGGCATCACCATGCAAAAGCACGTCGGTGAATCCATTCTTTTGATCAAGGCATCGTGGGGCGGCAAGTCTTTGAATACAGACTTCCGTCCACCCAGTGCAGGTCCCTATGTTTTCAACGAGCAGCAAATCGAGAACTTCAAGAAGCGCGAAAAGAACCTTGCCGAGGTGCGCGAGGAAAAGATCAATTCCACCGGGGTTTATTACCGGCTCATGCTTGAGCATATTCGCAAGGTGCTCGGTGACATCAAGCGCGTGTATCCGGCATACGATGCCAAGTCCGGCTACGAGTTGGCGGGCTTTGTGTGGTTTCAGGGATGGAACGACATGGTCGATGGCGGCACCTATCCCACGCGTGGCCAACCGGGCAGTTACGATGCCTACAGTAAAAATCTCGTGCATTTCATACGCGATGTGCGCAAGGATTTGCAGGCACCCAAGTTGCCGTTTGTGATCGGTGTGATGGGTGCGGGTGGGTCCATTGCCAAGTATGGCCCGGATCAGAAGCGCTACGCCGGCATTCACGGCGAATTCCGCAAGGCCATGGCTGCGCCGGCCAAGTTACCGGAATTCAAGAGCAACGTCACGGCCGTGCTGACGGAAAATTACTGGGATCAGCAGCTCTCCGAGCTTGTCGATCGCCGCGGCAAGATCAACGCCAAACGCCGTGAACTTTCTAAAGATAAATCACTCAACCGGGAACAACGCGATAAAGCCCTTGCTGAGCTCAATGCCAAGCTGTTCACCAAGGAAGAGCTGAAGATCCTGGAAGCGGGCGTTTCCAATGCCGCCTATCACTACCTGGGATCAGCCAAGATCCTTAGCCAGATCGGTAAAGCTTTTGCTGATGCCCTTGGCGGAATGAATTAAAATACAAGATAATGAATCCAATCCACATGACCCGATTATTTCTACTGTGTCTGCTTTGTACGAATGTGTGCAATGAACTGCAAGCTCAGCAGGGAAATCCTGAAGCTGCCTCTCAAGGTGATCTTTGGTTAACGTATCCGGGGTCAAAGGGACCGGGAAAGGGAAAGCATGTTGTGCTGATCGCCGCTGAGCAGGAATACCGCAGTGAACAATCCATGCCGATGTTGGCGAAGGTTCTTTCCAGTCATCATGGCTTTGATTGCACCGTTCTTTTTTCCGTGAATGAAAAAGGGGAAGTCGACCCAACCGTTCCTGCTCCGTTCAAGGACAAAGAAAAACGCCATAATATCCCGGGGCTTGATTGCCTGAAAAAGGCTGATTGTGTGATCTGGATTTCGCGCTTCATGCATCTTCCTCCAGGGCAGATGCAGTATTTCTATGACTACTTTGATTCGGGAAAACCGCTCATTGCCCTGCGGACTGCCAACCATGGTTTCTGGGGTGGATTAAAATACAGGAAGGGCGGTAAAAATGTTTCATTGCGCGAGATGCTGGGAGGCACTTTCATGGGCCATCACGGGGGTTGGCATCGTGAAGCAACACGTGGGGTGATTGTTCCTGAGAGCAGGGAACATCCTATTCTCAGCGGAGTCGGGGATATCTGGGGAACTTCCGATGTTTACCGGTGTCATAATGACAAGAATCCTTTTCCGGAGGATTGCACGTAATTGGTTCTGGGCCAGCCATTGATCAACCTTGAGAAAGATGCCCCACCCAATACCAAGAAGGAGCCATTACCTGTTGCCTGGACGAAAACATGGACCGGAAACAAAGACCTGGAATCCAGGATTTTTCATTTTACCATGGGCTCCGCGAGGGACCTGGAAAATGATGGAGTGAGGAGAATGACGGTAAACGCCGTCTACTGGGGACTTGGCCTGGAAAAAGCGATCAAGCCGGATCGTTCTGTCGCCATCATTGGCGATTACAAGCCGTTGAAGGCCGGGTTTAATTACGAGAAGCTTGGCGTTAAACCGCGTAAGGTGGAGTATTACAGGTGATATAACCGCGTCATTCCCCGACTTTATCTGAATTTCCCCATAAGCTGATTTGCAGCATGACCACCTGGTTTCGTTCTCTTTTCGTTTTCACCCTCGGCTCCACGCTGACCCTTCAGGGCGCTGGCCTCCGAGTCGGCACAGCGGTAGTGGATATTTCACCGACCGTGAAACCCTTCCAATTGCGTTCGGGCAAATCCGCCTATGTGCATGACCCCTTGCACGTGCGCGCGCTGGCATTTGAAAACGGCCAAGGGCGCGCGGTAATTGCCGTGATGGATGCCATCGGTGTGGGCCGTGAAATGTGTGATAAAGCCAAGGCGGACGTAGCCAAGGTGACCGGCTGGAAACCGGAGTATATGCTCATCGCCGGCACCCACACGCATAGTGCGCCAAAGGGCGGCGACACTTCGCCCGGGCGCATTGCTTATGAAAAAACGCGCAGTGAAGGCCTGCGCCAAGCACTCATTCAGGCCATCCAATCGTTGGAACCAGCAAAGGTTGGGTTTGGCTCCGCCGAGGAGGCCAGCGAGGTGTACAACCGCCGTTGGTATCTGAAGCCCGGCCGGATGGATCTGAATCCTTGGGGACTCAAGGATAAGGTGCGCATGAACCCGCCGCGGGATGCGATTGTGAAACCCGCCGGGCCGATTGATCCTGAGCTCTGCGTAGTGTATGCCCGCACCAGCCGCGGCAAGCCGCTGGGTTTGGTGGCCAACTACGCGCTGCATTACGTCGGCGGTATTCCGAGGGTTACCGAAAAGGATGGCCGAGTGGTGGGCATGGCCTCAGCTGATTACTTCGGGGAATTTGCGCGCATTATGCCGCACCGCGTAGGCGGCCTGAATCCGCCCGCCAACTTTGTGGCGCTAATGAGCAACGGTGCTTCCGGCGACATCAACAACATCGATTTTGACGGAAAACGCCCGCCACGCGCTCCCTTTGAGCAGGTACGCGTGGTGGCCACCAAGATGGCCACAGCCGCTTGGATTGCCGTCAAGGGCATCAAGTCCTATCACGACAACCCCATCATCGCCGTGCGCCAGCGCGTGGTGGAACTGCGCTATCGTATCCCAACCGAGGCCGAAGCGGCACGCGCCCGCAAAATCCTCGCGCTGCCGCCTAAAGAACGTGAGGCGATCCACAGAAAAGCCAGTTCCTACGCTTCACATACATTGCGGTTTGCTGCACCTAATGCCCCGCGTACCGAAAAGGTGATCGTGCAGGCCATTCGCATTGGTGATCAGGCGATCGTGTCCATGCCCTTCGAGGTGCTCGTGGAGATCGGTTTGGAGATCAAGGACAAGAGTCCGTTCCAGCGCACGTTTTTGATCGAGCTAGCCAACGGCGGCTACGGTTATCTCCCTCCGCCGCACCAACACGAACTTGGCGGCTACGAAACGTGGCTCGGCACCTCGCGTTTCCTTCCCAATGCCTCCACTCTCCTCACTCATAATCTACTGGAAATGCTCAAGGAGCTAAAGGCAGCCGACTGACCTAGAGAAGCTCACGCAGTTCAATACTCTGTTTCTCTATGGAACATTTCAAATCCAAATCAAAAGCCGCCCAAGAAAAGGCGGGCCGACTAGAAGGAGAAATGAAAATGAACGCGATCTTTCAGATGCCACGGTTGATTGTTGTCCTGGTTTTTTCCGGGCTCCTTACTCAAGCGTCGGCCCAGTACGGCGACTGGAAACACTCTGGCTCGATGTACCTCGTCACGACGGCTGCGGGAGTGGACCTGCCGGCATCGGCAGTCGAGAAAAACTTCCCGTTGCTGGTCCGGCTCAACAAGGATTATTTCGATTTCAGCCAGGCGAAGCTCCGGGGCGAAGACATCCGTTTCTCCTCCACTGGCAAACCACTGGCATACCAGATCGAACACTGGGATGCAGCGGGAGGCAATGCCGCGGTCTGGGTGCGGATCCCGACCATCAAGGGCAATGACCAGCAGGCGATCCAGATGCATTGGGGTAAGGACAAGGTTCCCGGCGAAAGCAACGGCGAGCGGGTGTTCCGGACCACGGAAGGATTCGCCGGTGTCTGGCATTTGGGAGACAATCTGGAAGATGCCACTTCCAACAATCTGGATGGCTTCAATAGACCCGACAAGCCCACCACCAATACCGCCGGCATCATCGGTGATGCTCAGGAGTTCGGCGTTAACAGGCTTCTTGTTATCCGCCCCCCCGGGGCCAAGCCGGATCGACGGGTGACCTGCATGCCCTCGGGTAATGCCGATCGGACAATGTCAGCCTGGGTGAATCCCGCCAGCTTTGAGGGCCGCAACTGGGCTCAGGCGTCGATTGGCGGATGGGGAGAACCGGAGCGTGGACAAAAGCCAAACATGGGCTTGTCTTATTTCACCATGACCGGAAGAGGTCAGCCCCGCTTTCATCTCTACGGCTTTGATCCCAGATGTGCCAGCCCCTTGCCCCGTAATGACTGGCGACATGTCGCCCTTGCTGTTTCCGAGGACATGGTTCGCTTTTACGTCGATGGCGTTCTGGAGGAGACGATCAACAACAACGGCGAGTTGGTGAGTAAGCTCGGCACCTTGAGGACCCCGGCCTCAACACCCGTTGATCTGGGTGATCATGGAAATGGGCGCGGACCTTTCAATGGCGCTCTCGACGAGGTGCGTTTCGAGTCGGCGGCGCGTTCAGCCAACTGGCTGAAGCTCTGTTTCGAGAACCAGAAGCCGCTGCAGTCACTGGTTGGACCACTGGTTCAGGACGGCGACGAGTTCTCGGTCTCGCGCAAAAGCCTGAAGATGAAGGAGGGGTCCTCGATCGATCTGTCGGCCAAAGCGGGAGGCGCCCGGAAGGTCTACTGGGTTTTGCAGGATGGAGACAAGGAGGAGATCCTCGCCGTCGACCGCTTCAGCCATACCTTTGACACCGGGCGGGTTGCCGAAGACAAAACGGTCACCTTGCAGTTCAAGGCGCTCTTCGCATCCGGTGTGAAAACCCGGATCATCCCAATTGCGATCCAAGAGAGCGTCCCGAATCCTGTGTATACGCTCAAGGTTCCCAAAAGGTGGAATGGCAGGGATGATCTGGAGATTTCGCCCTCGATTAGCAACCTGGCGGAGATGACGTCTATGGGCGCCGGAGACCTGAACTACTCATGGAAGGTTTCGGGTATGGCTACGATCAGTAAAGCCGAAGCGGGGAAGCTGGTATTGAAGCGGGCACAGAACAGCGGGGACCTGACTGTCGAGCTCGCTCTCGACAATGGTGGAGCCGTCGTCTCGCACTCCGTCCGGATCGAAGTGGTCGAATCAAAACGGGATGCCTGGGTAAAACGCATTCCGTCCGCCGAGGAGAAACCGGTGGACCACCAGTTCTTCGCTCGAGATGACAAGGGAAAGGGAACGCTTCACTACAGAGGAACGCTAAAGGAATCAGCTGACTCGGTCTTCCTGAAGCTCTATGCCGGCGACAAGCTACTCGTTACACAGCACCAGAAGATCGGGGCAGACAACAACTATGCCTTGTCGGTAAGCCTGCAGGCGGGTCTGATCGCCTATCGTACGGAGTTTGGCATCAAGCGTGGCGGGTCGGAAACGGTTCTGGAAAAGGCAAGCGACCTTGCCTGCGGTGACGTCTTTGTCATCCAGGGTCAGTCCAATGCCGAAGCCTGGACGGACCAAAGAGTCGTCCATCCATACCGGAGCCCTTGGCTGCGCAGCTTTGGTACGCCGAGCACGAACAAGGACCGTGCCCGGGACGCGGTCTGGGGCAACGCCTTGTCTTTCAACGGAGGCCCAAATCATCATCATTACCAAATTGGCTATTGGGGCGTCGAGCTGGGAAAGATGCTCATTGAAAAGTATAGGGTTCCCATCTGTATCATGAATGGAGCGCAGGGTGGAACACGGATTGACCAGCACCAACGCAACGAGGCTGACCCGACGGACGTGACCACCATCTACGGCAGGCTGTTGTGGCGTTTACAGCAAGCGAAACTCACGCACGGGGTTCGCGCCGTGCTCTGGCATCAGGGAGAAAACGATCAGGGTGAGTCAGGGGCGACCGGCACTTTTGGCTGGGTGAATTATCAGGACTACTTTATCCGCATGTCGGCAAGCTGGAAGCAGGACTACCCGAATATCAAACACTACTACACCCATCAGATTTGGCCGGGGGCATGTGGCAGCCGGTCAGTGGAGAACGACAGGTTGCGCGAGCAGCAGCGACAATTGCCCGGCCAGTTTTCCAACATGAGTATTATTTCGACCCTCGGCATCCGGCCGGGTGGAGGATGCCACTTTCTGGCGGAAGGCTATGCCGCGATGGCGAGGCAGCTGTTTCCGCTGGTGAACACATACAACTACGGCGCCGAACCGAAGGTGTCCGTCACGGCGCCGAATATCCTGAGCGTTTCGTATTCCAGTGCCAGGAAAGATGAAATCACACTGGTTTTTGATCAGGACGTGAAATGGGACGATGAAGTTGCCAGGCGTTTTTATCTTGATGACGACCCTGCGGATTTTATCTCTGTTGGCGGCACCGGAAGAATCATCACCTTGAAACTGGCTGATCCCTCTACCGCAAAGAACCTGTCCTACGTCAGAGGTGGCAAATGGAAGCAGGATCAACCCATCATCTGGGGCTCAAACGACATCGCGGCGCTAACCTTCTGTGAAGTTCCCATACGACCTGCGAGATCGCATCATGATTAGATCTATCCGACGATCCAGATGCCTTGGAATGAAACCCTCCTTGCCTAACCGTAAAAACTTATGATTTTTTTCAGATCCATCGCCTTTGTCGCCCTGATGCTGTCGTCAGCCGTTTGCAGCGCAGCCGAAAAACTAAACGTCGTCCTAATCATGGCGGATGACGTCGGGTATGAATGTTTCAGCGCCTATGGCAGCAAGGAGTTCTCGACGCCGCGCCTGGACGCGCTTGCGGCCAAGGGCATGCGCTTCGACCACTGTCACTCGACGCCGTTGTGCACGCCCAGTCGCGTGAATCTGATGACCGGAAAATCGAACGTGTTCAATTACGTGGATTTTGGCGTGTTCCCCAAAGGCGAACCGACCTTCGCCAACCACTTCAAAGAGCAGGGCTACGCAACGGCCGTAGCGGGCAAGTGGCAGTTATTGACGGCCCAAGGTGGTACCTCACCCGCAGAAGCGGGTTTTGACCGGCATTGCGTCTGGAATATTCC
>JAAESJ010000594.1 GCA_024229495.1 Verrucomicrobiaceae bacterium
CGAGGCAATCGTCCCGTGATAACGATGTGAGTCAACAGGATCCGGGAAACGAGGATCGGTAGTGACATTACCCACCGTGTCGGTGGCAATAACCCGCCAGCGCAACATCTCACCAGGGGCAAGGTCATCAGTGGTGATTGTAGCGGTATAAATATGATCACCGGCAACTTCATCATCCCCGCTGCCATCATCAACCATGACAAGTTCGAGTTCATCCCCAAACATGACGCGATACCGCATTACAACCGACGCCACAGGGTTAAGGGTTGCATTCACCTCGGCCGTTATTGGAACTTCAATCTCCTTGCCATTGGTTGCTCCCTGCACGATCAAAAACGCAGTGTTAGTGCCGTCTGACCCGTCACTATCCGAGGGCCCGACATCAACATAGAAATCAAGGGTATCCCCCTGTGAGAGGGTAACCGGCAATTCCGCCATGCGGGTGTTGCCGTCAGTGACTGCCGAGAAGATCTCGCTGCTATTGTGGAATATACGCCCGGTTGTGCCATCACCGCTACCACTTACATTGTTAAAATATCCTGAGATAGTATGAACCCCTGACACATCACTGCTCCAACGCCGAATGACCGCGTGTCGCGGTCCCGGATTTGAATCATTGGGATGCACACTTGATGAACCAATACTCGTCCACGGAGAAGTCCCTGCTGTTTGCAGATCCCAGATTGACCCGGTCCATTGCTGGGAAGAACCGTTCCATACTCCCTGCCCGTCGCCGCCCCTGAAAGCAATGAAATCAGTAGCAGGATTGTATGCCCCCGACCCCTGATGATAACCATATCGCCATCCGTCTGCTCCCTGAACTCCGGAAAACTGAGCCATTGAATCCGCTCTTACCTGAGACGGATCGCCACCAACATCTATTGGATCAACATCGGTAGTGACATTTCTGAGCAATGGTCCCGGTATACCGCCAAGCACATTGGTTCCCCCGGGGGTGGGTGTTACGCTGTAGTTCTGCTCATCTCCAACTCTGGCAAATTCCTCCGCAACCAGTTGTGGCTGCGCCAGTAAATCGGAGCTCGAAGAGGAGGTATTCAGGGCATGAATCGCAAGGATATTCCTACCGGCCACCAGGGGTGGATCGGACAGCAGGAAATCCTCATATTCCACTGCATCACCATCGGGTTGAGTCGCCGTCGCCGTTGAATTCCAGGAAAGGTTGTCCGCTGCAGGGGCATTGGCGGAAGCAACCGGTTCAGGCTGTCCATTGAGGTAGGCAACAAATCCATCATCATAGCGCATTCGCAAAGTGAGGCCGGTTACGGCAGACGGCTCATCAAGGTCAAAAGCAAAACGCAGGTAAAGCCCGGTATTCCCGCCATCTAGCTGATTTTCAAGGTCTGTCCCGATAAAATCATCATAAGCGTCCGGCTCGGATCGTGCATACCCAGCTCCTCCATTGCCATTACCCCATGCCGTATCGTTAAAGGAATTGGCAATCCAGGGATTTGGATTGTCGCCCGCAAGTACTGCATCATCATCGTTAGCCGGGATTTTCCATTTCAATGCCGCCCCCAGATCCAGCAAAACAGTTTCATTGCTTCCCATGCTTAGCCCATATGACACATCGTTGACCTGCGGTGGGTAGGAGGGAGAATACTCGTGCTCAACGCTAACGCCATCGGGCCGGATCAGAGCCAGGTACTCACCGGAAGAGGTAAGCTTGAAGTTGGTATGCAACTGGTCATCAGGATCCCGGCGATCCTTGTCGGAGGCGAAAATCACCATGAACTTGCCAGCACCTATCGTAATCCCGGGAAATCTCCACATGGTCAGGTTGAACCGGTCATCACTCAGATACCAGCCATCGAGGTCAACGGGACTATCCGAAGCATTGAACAACTCAATCCAGTCAGAACTCTCACCGTCAGAATCTTCAATGGAATCCCGGTTTGATGCCATGAACTCTGAAATATAGACAGACTGTGCGCAGGCCGGTGCGACGGATAACACCACACACAATGCCCAGCAAACGGCACGCTGGTGGATCATGTCATGGAGCATTTGAGGAGACAACTGGAACAGTGAAGGTATCAAGGACACTATAAGGCAAAAAAAAAGCCGTGCCAGCAGGATTCCCCCACTGGCACGGCCGTGAAATAAGAAATGACTGAAAAAAAACCTTCCTTCTACTCGTTCCCGGTAATATCACGCACCCTCGCCCAAATGAAGGAGGGAGCCGGAACACCCAGTTGCATTATATAACGGACTTCATCCGCTGCACCGGCAACACTGTCATCATACTCTACCCAGCCACCAACACTACCCTCCGGACTCAACCCTGTCGAGGTATCCACCGCGTAGGTGCGACCGACTGCCGATGGCCAAGTCAGGGTCACCGTGCCGTTGGCGGGGTCGACGGTGATATTTGTGATCCTAAGCACCTCTGATGCCTCCGGCACAAATGCCGTGCCGTCCGGTTGCACCGGGTTTGGTGGAATGTAGGAGTCGACGGTCAGCCAGTTGGCGCTGCCGTCGCTGCCGTCATGTTGATCTCCAGTAGGCCCCTCAGAGGAAAGGATGAGGTCAACGATATCCCCCGGGACGATATTGGCATAGAAGGTGCGCACCTCCCCGGTACCGTTATTACCATTAATCGCAATAGAATCCACCCGTGTGCCGTTGATGTGCAGGGCACCTGTAACCCCGGTGCCGCCGAGGTTGGCCGCGCGAACGTTCCAGCGTAGTGCCACCGGCTTGGTGGAACCAACATCAGCCCCGGCAGCCCAGCGACGCACCGTCCAGTGCAGCCCACCACCATTGGCGGCATTGTTACTGCCGTTGGGATGGGTCGCCTC
>JAAESJ010000595.1 GCA_024229495.1 Verrucomicrobiaceae bacterium
CCGCGACTATGCCCGCCTTTATTGACATCAAATCCCTGTTTCTCCGGCCAGAATTCCTCGGTTGGGCCAAGGTGCCATTTGCCTAGGAAGGCAGTTTGATAGCCCCCTTGTTTGAGGGCTTCAGCCAGGGTGACTTCCGCCAGGGGCATATTGCTGTGGAGCGGGGCAGGATTGAAACGTCCGGAACGTCTTCCGGAAAACCAGTTGGTCGCATCAACCCTGCTGGGGTATTTCCCGGTCATGATACTGTAGCGGGTGGGGCTGCATACCGGGTTCGCGGCATAGCCATCTGTGAACCTTACGCCACCGGCAGCGAGTTGGTCGACATTGGGTGTTTCATAGAATGTTTCCGGATTGTAGGCTCCTATGTCCATGTAACCGAGGTCATCAACCAGGAAGAAAACAATATTTGGTCTGGCTTGGCTTGTGGTCAGGAGAGCAACCAGAGAAAAGAGTAAAGCAAGGTGGTGCATCGTTTTTTTGCCGGGTTTGGTAATAATGAAGTGATCTATATGATATAGATTGAGTTCATGGGCTGAGATATTGCCAGAGATCAGAGGTGATTTCAGGCGTTTACTGTGACCTGATCCGTTAGTTTGTTAATGAAAGTTAAATGCCGGGACATATATTCTCAATTGAGGTATAATGGATTCCGCCCGGGTTTGGATAGTCGCATATTAGATATTCTTCTACGGGCTTCCCAAATTACTCAAAGAGAAAATGATGATGATTACTCAAACACGCAAAGTCAACAGCTTGTCCCGCATATTCTATTCCCTGTTGGTGGTTTGCTTGTCCTTATGCGCAGCGACAACGGTGCAGGCGCAGGATGCAAAGCGCGCGAACAAGGAAAATTCGAGGAACGAACGTTCGCAGCGTGGTGGTCCTGAGCACGGAAATCGCGAGCACGGAAATCGCGAGCACGGAAATCGCGAGCACGGGGATCGCGAGCACGGAAATCGCGAGCACGGAAATCGCGAGCACGGAAATCGCGAGCACGGAAATCGCGAGCACGGAAATCGCGAGCACGGGGATCGTGAGCATCGTGGTGAAGAGCTGGAGCGTCATATGCTGGAGCTTCGTCGAGAGATTGGCAGGGCGATGAAGGAAGGTGACCGGGACCGTGTTGGAGAATTGATGCGTAAAATGCGTGAAATGTCCGCTCATCGTAGGGGAGAGCGTGATGATCATGAGGGGAATCGTGAGCGTCATGAAAGAGAGCAGGGGGACCGTGAACGTCATGAGGGAGACCGTGAGCGTCATGAGGGAGACCGTGAGCGTCATGAGGGAGATCGTGAGCATCATGAAGGGGATCGTGAGCGTCATGAAAGAGAGCAGGGAGACCGTGAGCATAATGAGCATGACCGTGTGGGTCATCTTGAGCGGCAGGTTCATGAGATGATGCGCCATATGCAGGAAATGCGACGAGTTATCGATGAATTGCAGCGGGAGCTTTCCCGTCTGCGCGGTGAGAGTCATGGCCCTCGGGGCGGTGAGCATCGCGGAGGTTCTGATCGTGAAGACCAAGAGCATCGAGGTGGACAGGAACGTGAAGGCCGTGAGAATGACAGGAACCGTCGCGGACGCTAGGCTGCCAAACTTTCATTCAATAAGGCGCACTTGAGATCAGGTGCGCCTTTTTATTAAAGCTGAAGGTATGGGAAAAAACGGAAGAAAACTGATGCATGGTTATCTATGGCTTCTGGGATTGAGTTTGAGCTTGGTGAGTAGCGCAATCGGGGAGGTTCATTGGCCTCAGTTTCGTGGTGCGGGTGCCATGGGGGTTGCTGATCATCCAGAGTTGCCAGAGGAATGGGATAAGCAGAGAAATGTTTCCTGGAAAGTGGCTGTCGAGGGAATGGGATGGTCATGCCCGTGTGTGTGGGGGGAGCGGATCTATATCACTACCGCGGTAAACTCAGGCGCAACTGAGAAAATCAAAGAGGGTCTTTATTTCGGCGGCGAACGCCCCGCTCCAAAAGATACTCATGAGTGGAGGGTTGTTTGTCTTGACCTCAAGACAGGAAAGACGCTTTGGAGTAGAACCGTGCACAGGGGGGTTCCTTCTCAAGCCCGGCACCTGAAGAACTCTTACGCGTCAGAGACACCGGTTACTGACGGAGAGAGAGTTTATGCATATTTTGGTAATGTGGGGTTGTTCACCTTCGATATGGATGGCAACGGAATTTGGGAGTATCGATGGAAAGCTGTAAAGACCCGCCATGGATGGGGTACTGCGGCTTCTCCCTTTCTCCATGAGGGCAGGATTTACGTCATTAACGATAATGATGAACAGTCATTCCTGGCTGCCTTGGACAAGAAGTCGGGTGCCGTTATTTGGAGCAAGAATCGGGATGAGCCAAGTAATTGGTCGCCTCCTTTTGTCTGGAAGAACAGCCAGAGGACGGAAATTATTACTCCGGGCACAGGCATGACCAGATCCTACGACCTTGATGGAAATGTGCTATGGACGCTCAGGGGGCTGTCCTCTATTACTGTTCCGAGCCCGTTTGCTTCCGGCGACCTGCTGTATTTGTGCTCCGGATATGTTGGTGATAAGCGCAAGCCGCTATTTGCCATCAAGCCTGGCGCCAAAGGGGATATCACCCTTGACCCTGATGAGACACACAACAAGTTCATCGCTTGGTGCCAGAAGAAAGCGGCACCCTATATGCCAACACCCCTTCTTTATCGTGGACGGGTATATGTCCTCCTGGATCGTGGCCTGCTCAGTTGCTATGAGGCGAAGACAGGCAGAGTGATCTATGACCGTGAACGGTTGGGAAAATCTGCAAAGTTTACCGCTTCCCCGTTGGCATATAACGGCAGGATATTCTGTTTCGGGGAAAGGGGGGAAACCGTGGTGGTTGATGCCGGGGATTCCTTTAGGATGACTGGCCGCAATGAATTGGATGATTTAATCATGTCCACCCCGGCTATTGCCGGGGATTCTCTGATCGTCCGTACTCTGCATCATCTTTACTGCATCAGAAAGTCCGGGAGTTGAGGCGATTGATGAAGATCAGGGCGGAATCCTGCTTTCTATTCTAATAGAGCGAGGATTTTCCGAGCCACTCGTTTTGCCAGCGCCTTGGATCCCTCGGGTGTGAAGTGGACATTTTCCTTCCTGCCGATCGTATCCCAGTTCTCCATGGAGAAGCTGTAGAGATCATCCGTCGGTATTCCCTGTTCTGACATTATTTTGGCTGCCGCAGCATTGTATTTTTTTGCATCACCGGCTACCCGTCCCTTTGTTCCTTCCGGGACGGGTGTCGTGTTCCTCCAGATTAGCTTGGCGCCGGTTTCCTTGAGACGCTTGACCAGCTTGGTAAGGTTCTTAGTGTATTGATCTAGAGGCACTTGTTGTGCATTAGCTGGATTTTCCGGGTCGGCAAGATTTTCACCGTTAGGCCCCATGTATTTCAAGTCATGCAGCCCCCAGTTGAAATGAATCACGTCCCACTTATGATTGCCTAGCCATGCGTTAATTCCCTCAAGTCCCTGCTTTGTGGAGGCGCAGTTGGTGGGTGGGCGATGGAGGTTGGCCTTGTCCTTGAGAAGCTCGCGTGTCGGGATTGTGTAACCGATAGAAATGGAATCCCCGATCAGCAAGACGCGAGGCAATCTTGGATTATTCACAATGGGAGATAATGGGCCGGTTGTTTTCCCACGTGCCGGTGATTTGTCCTTTGCCTCCTTATTCTTAATTATAGTTGCGAGCGGAAGCAGGTTGAGGGTCAGTTGTATTTCTCCGTCTAGAGGATAATCTGTTTCATAATGACCCACTGTTCCATCTGGATCCGAGGAGACGGCAAGGCCGTCTATGGGCATGGACTTGACCGGAAGAACCTTTCCGGATGCAACCTGTTTTCCGTTGATAGAGAGCGTGACATTGCCCGAAGGTGACATCTTAGAGATGAAGGAAAAGTCGAACGATGAAAGCGGGGCGTTTGTCTTGATCGTGCTGAGCTTTCCGTCAACACAGGTGATGTAACAAAGATATCCCTTGTCGAGAATCAGGGCAAAGCCCTGTGCATCACCACCCTGGGCGATGATGACCCCGTCAGGATCACTAGACTTCACTGCCCCTTCCAAAAGAATGCCGCGCCCTGCAATATTTGGAGCCTCTTCCTGAGGCAAATGGTCGCCACCCTTTAATCGGAAGCGTTCTTTTTCACTGATTTTTTTTTTACCCTTGGCTTCCCGCGCCATGTGCCTACAGGGGAAACGTTTGCTCGATCCGCGTATACCTGAAACTCCTCAGAGAGTTGCTTTACGAGTGCCGGCTGATTTTTTGCCTGGTCATGCAGTTCAGCACGATCTTTTGAGATATTGTAGAGCTCCCATGGGCGGTTTTCCTTTGCAACCAGTTTCCAATCGCCCTTGCGGATGGCACGGTTACCTTCATGTTCCCAATAGAGGGCTTCACGCTTGATGCTCTTCCCCTTGAAGGCGGTGTCCAGGCTGCGTCCTTCAAGCGGTTTAATCTTTTTCCCGTTGAGTTTCCCCGGGTAATCCACCCCTCCGAGGTCTGCACAGGTAGCCATGATGTCAATCAGGTGACCTGGCTGGTGGTCAAGCTGACCCTTGCGCTTGATGCCTGCCGGCCAGTGCGCGATGAGGGGGGTGCTGATTCCACCCTCGTGAACCCAGTGTTTATATTCGCGGAACGGTGTATTTGAAACATTTGCCCATCCCATGCCGTAGCCGATGTAGGTATCCGCCGGTCCAGGCATGACACCTGCTCCCGTGCGGACCGGATAGCCATCCCGTGTCTGCCTTGGCTGCATACGGGTTTGCAGTTCACCTTTTTTCATCGGTGGCAGGGTGGGCTTATCCGCGCGTGGGTTAAACCTGCCGCCGCGGCCATAACCTTCGGCGCAGCCGCCATTGTCCTGAAGGAAGAAAATCAGGGTGTTATCGAGTTGTCCGGATGCCTTTACGCTGTCCACAATCTTTCCGATTCCCTGGTCCATCTCGTCAACCATTGCGGCATAAACCTCCATGCAGCGAATTTCCCAGGCCTCCTGCTTAATCCGTCCCCATTCCCATGCCTGCGGGGAGAGCTCGGTATCCTTTTTAATGATTCCCAGCTCCTTCATCTTCTTGAAGCGTGCTTCCCTGATCATCTTGTAGCCGGCATCGTATTTGCCTTTATATTTTGCAATCGTCGTTTCCCTTGCGTGCATCGGCCAGTGAGCGGCGGTGAATGAGACGTAGCAAAAGAAAGGGGCATCAGGTTTTGCGCTCACATGTTCGCTGATATAACGGGCGGTTTGGTCGGCAATGGCATCAGTGTAGAACCATTCCTTTTCAGGCTTGTATTCAGGATCATTGTCTGGTGCCAACTGGGTGTTGTCGCGGGTTAATGAGTTGGGATCCCAGAGGGATCCTGCGCCATGAATCGTGCCGTAGAAACGGTCAAAGCCACGTTGTTTCGGCCAATTCTCCTTTGGGCCGTCGGGAGACACATGCTTGGTAACATGCCATTTTCCAGCCATGTATGTGCCATAGCCTGCAGATTTCAGTGCTTCGGCAATCGTCAGGCATTCGCGGTTGATTTCCCCTCGGTAACCCGGGTGCCCCCGGTCGGTCATCATCCAGCCAACCCCTGCCTGATGGGGGTAAAGGCCGCTTAGCAGCGATGCCCGTGTCGGGCAGCATCGCGCGGTGTTATAGAACTGGGTGAAGCGCATGCCCTCGGCTGCAAGTTGATTGAGCACGGGTGTATCTATTTCACTTCCGTAGCACCCGAGATCGGAAATGCCCATGTCATCACCCATTATCAGGATAATATTCGGCCGGGGAGCAGCAGTGAGATACGTTGAGAAGCACAGGAGGCAGACGGTTAGGGTAAGCGGGAATTTCATGTTTTTGATCGGTTTAGACAATCTGGGCGCGGAATGGTTTGAGGCAAACGATCACCCTTATTCAAGCCGGGGGAGGGTGGCAATTACTGTTTTATGAGAGGGGTGGCCAAGCCACCGCCTATTCCTCTTTGAGGAGGCCCAGCTTTGCCAGTTTCGGCCAGATGACAACACGGCAGTAAGGGGCGCTCTGGTTGGCTTCGAAGTAATCCTGATGATAATCCTCCGCTGCGTAGAATGTGCTGGCTTTGGTTATTTCAGTAACGATCGGATTTCTGAATTTCCCGGATTTATCTTTTTTCGCCTTTGACATCTCAGCGGCCTTTTTCTGCTTCTCATTATGATAAAAGATAGCGGATCGATATTGCGTGCCCTCATCTCTGCCCTGGCGGTTCAGGGTGGTCGGGTCATGCAGTTCCCAGAAGACTTCGAGTAATTGTGCGATTGCCAGTTTTTCCGGGTCGAATTTCACCCTGACGATTTCAGCATGTCCGGTGGCACCGGTGCATATCTGTCTATAGGTGGGATTTTTGATGATGCCTCCCATATAACCCGACTCAACGCTCTTGACCCCCTTGATGCGCTCCAGCACCGCTTCTATACACCAGAAGCACCCGGCACCTAGGTCTAGGGTCTCTAATTTGGCGCTTTCTTCCTTGGAAAGCTTTTTCGGGGTAACAGGTTCTATCGGTCTCACTATTTTTCCTCCAATGATTGCCGGCCCGGCAATGAGCAAAGCAGTTGTCGCGATTATGAGAGCAGTAATTTTTGAGGCTTCTCGGATCATGGTTCTCGGATATATGACTTAATATCTCAGCAGGTCGCCTTTAAGTCAATGCCACCTGGGTTATCCATATTACTTGGCAAAATAGAGATTTAGTGCACCTAGTCTAGTTACATGAAATTTTTTTTCCTTTTAATCACCTTAGGATTCGCAATGTCATCGGTTGATGCCGGGCAACATGCCCGGGAAATGGCCAAGGAGGTTGAGAGGCAGAAGTTGGGCTACTGGCTACATGTTCCGGAGGGCGAAGCTCCCGATGAGGGATGGCCGGTTCTGCTGTTTCTTCACGGCGCGGGAGAACGGGGCGACAACCTGGACCGGGTAAAGGTACACGGTCCACCCAAGCTTATCCAAAAAGTTGATGAGCTCAGCAATGCGGTTGTGATTTCACCCCAGTGCCCTAAAGAGAGCTGGTGGATTTCACGCACGCTCATGCAGCTCTTGGGTGAGGTGATTGTGGAGCTTGGTAAATCCGTTGACCTTAATCGGGTTTATGTCACCGGTCTCAGCATGGGGGGTTATGGAAGTTGGGACTTGCTATCTAAATACCCTGATTTTTTTGCTGCAGCGGCACCGATCTGTGGCGGTGGTGATATTGGCAGACTAAGCCTTAACCTTGGGGCAAAGATTCAACGGAGTTTCAGGATTGAGGACCTAAAGAAGGTCAGGGATGTTCCTGTATGGGCATTCCACGGGGAGAAGGACGGAGTGGTTCCGCAGAAGGAAAGCGAGATCTTGGTTGCTGCCCTCAAGGATGCGGGAAACAAGAGGATTAAGTTTACGTCTTATCCCGGAGTGAATCACAATTCATGGACTCGCACTTACGCCAACCCGGAATTCTACAAGTGGATGTTTTCACAATCAAAAAAAGCAGGAGGAAGGATCAAGGTTTTTTTGCTTGCCGGCCAGTCAAATATGGAAGGCCAGGCTGTGGTCGACCTTGATCATGAAAAGTACTATAACGGAGGCAAGGGAATCCTTACCACTGTCATGGCTAAACCGGAGAATGTTGCCCGGTATGCGCACCTGAGAGATTCTGATGGTAACTGGGCGGTGCGTGATGACGTGTTTGTCAGGGAAGTGATCCGTGAAGGCAAGAAGGTTCTTCATGGCGGGCTTTCTGTTGGCTATACCGGCTATGGGGACAGTCACCATTTTGGCCCTGAACTTCAGATAGGGCATCGGCTTGGTGACCGTTTTGGGCAACCCGTATTGCTGATCAAAACCGCTTGGGGAGGGAAAAGCCTACATCGGGATTTCCGTCCTCCTTCAGCCTCCGGGGACACCGGCGAATATTACAAGAAGATGTTATCCGATTATCATGATGGTCTTAAGCGTATTGCCGAGGAGTTTCCCGGATTGGCACAACTCAAGCCTGAATTATCAGGGCTTATCTGGTTTCAGGGATGGAATGACATGTTCGATGAGCAGGCGCGGGATGACTATGAGCAGAACCTGGTTCACCTGATCAGGGATCTTCGCAGAGACCTTGAATCTCCCGGGTTACCGGTTGTTGTTGGAGAACTGGGTAACGGCGGGGAGGATGCGGGCAAATCCATGCAGATGATCCGTGCTGCCCAGGCTGCAGCCTGCAGGCGACCGGAAGTTGGGGGCAATGTGCGTTTTGTGAAGACCACATCCTTTGCCCGTCCGGCGATGGAATCTCCCAACGTAGGTCATGCTCACCACTGGTTTGGTAATGCGGAGAGCTACTTCCTGGTTGGCGATGCGCTGGGAGCGGCAATGGTGGAACTGCTTCCGGTAAAGTAACTTTACTTGCCCTTCAGGCGTTTACTTGTTGTTCCAAGAGGAGGAGGGACCGGCAGGATAAAGTTTCGATTCCGGGCGGGGTGCTAACAGTGTCGCGCCACCGGATACGCTTTTTCCGCGGTTTATCCGTGAAGGCCGAAAAACCGTTTCTGAAAAGAAGAGGAATCCCGGTTTCAACGGGCGGTATTCAGTGTCCAGTGGTTACCGGAAGTTCCAAGTCCAAGCGTGCCTGGTCCAGAGGCATACATGATCAACCGATGCCCGTCACTATACCACCACGCCCTGTGTGCCGCAGCAGCGGCAGGATTTCCTGCAAAGATACATTCCCCACTCGGGCTGCCGTTGAATCCAGCACGCCTGGCCCTGATGGTGAAGGTGCGCGTTTCTGAGGTGAGTCCGGTGTGCGAGAAGTAACCATTGCTTGCCATGTCTATGGAGTGATCGCGACATCCCCGGCTTAGGTCCTCGTCAAGCCGAAGGGGGGTAAGGGCGATTGCTGCCCGTCGGTCGTTGAGTAAAGCGGCAAATTGCATGTGTGCATTACCGGCCCAGTTGGATGTGGCATTATGCTTGGCGACAGCTGCCCTTTCGCGGATCGATTGATCAGCTTGATTCAGATCGTTCATCATTTTGATAAATCCGTCAGCACCACCGGCATTACGGATGGTTGACATCAATTCGGGTTTTTCCCCGGTCTCTTTATTGTGACACCATGCCGTTTCTCCGGCAATTTCCGTGAGGATATCGATGAGCGAATCGAGGGAATTCAGGTCCATGCGTCTGGCTCGATCAACGCTCGTCACAGTGCGTGAGTAAAGCCGGGCAGCTTCAGCGAATGCATTGTCCATCTCTTGGTGCCTTTGCTTGTATTCCTGAGGAGCCTTTGTTTTCCAGTCAGTCTGGACCATGTCTTTTACTAAGATCAGGGAATCCTTCCAGTTATCATGACTTTCCTTGAAATCGGTCAGTGCATTCTCATCTACGGAAAGGTTAAAGGCGATGTCACCTGCCTGGCCAAGGTAATGGGCCTTGGCTTTCTCCAGGAGCTGCAGGTAGATGGGCTTGGCCTCATTCCCAAGCCTACGCATTGCTGTGTATGCTCCCTTACGTTTGCTTTGCTGGGAGGATTTCAGGTATGCCAGCGCACGGCTTTGTTTTTCCGCACTGAGCTCGAATTTCTTTTTCGCGACAGGATCATTGTTGCGCGCGGATTCCCCAGGTGTCTCGGGGGCAGGGCGGGATTCATCCGGAGGAGAAAGCGGCCATTGTTCTTCAGCTGTCGCGTCCGCGCGTGCAGTGTCGGTAGTCCCTTGCGGCGTCCCTGGTTGCAGTGTTTCCCCGGGGTTTCCTGAGGCTTCGCGCGTTGAAGACTTTCCTGCGGTTTGGTTTTCCTCCCAAGAGAAAAGGGCGATGAGCGCTGCCAGTATCAGGACACCGCTGATGATCATGACAGGATTATTTGCGCTACTGACTTCCTGTCTGCTTACACGGAAGCGGGCTGCGGGCCTCGATGTTTTTTTGCCTGCGGGGAATTGCAGGGTTGCTGATTTTTTTTCCACTGAGTTCCCAGCCGGGATCTCACCACGTTCAAGTATTTCATACTCTGCTTCAGGAAGATCGGGGATAATGAACTTCGAGCTACAGTTTGTGCAACGGCCTTTCTTGCCGATATGCGCTTTGCTCACCTCGATTGAGGTTGAGCAAACGGGACAGTTAATACGCATCTGTTTGCTGTGCAGAGACGCGGTTCATACAACGTCCGTCAACGCCTGTTGCATTGCATGAAAGCCGCTTGATTCAGCATGACGTGCTCAGGACGAACTTTCCTCTTTCTCCTCGGGTTCGGGCGGTGCTGCTGCTGCGTCGTCCTTGCTGATAACGGTACCGATGCTGCCTTTCTCGAATTCAATCTTTACATTATCTGCAACCTTTAAGGTTACGCTGTGAGCCTTGACGTTGGTGACCAGTCCGTGAATTCCCCCGGCAGTGATTACCTTGTCCCCGGACTTCAGGGCGTTTCTTTGTGCGTCCAGCTTCTTCTGCTTCTGTTTCTGTGGACGGATAAGGATGAAGTAAAAGATCACGAAGATCAGCACCATCATCACCAGTGGGCTTTGCAGAAAGCTTTGCTGTGTGGCTTCTCCTCCCGAAGGAGCGGCTGCAGGAGTTTCCGCTTGAGCCAGAAATAGGGTCATTGATTCCGTGATCTTCATGTGTCTGGTAGATTTGGGTTATGAAAGTATTTTTGTATAATCGCGGTGACGGGCGTTAAATCAACCTGCAAAATCTTGAGGTGTCAAAGATGGCGCTCACAGGGTCATTGGCTGTTGGGGTGTCATCGATGGAGGGAATAGCATGCTGGATTTGTTGCGGTATTATTGCACCATAGGGAGCTTGAGGCTTTCAGGACAGAGAGGCGATCATTCGCTCAAGGTGTTTCATTGTTTCCGGATTTCGGCGGATATTGCTCGTGCATCTCCCTGCGCAATTGATCAAATGTCCCGTTGGTGATGGATGAGCGTGCCTTCGAGAGAAGGTTGAGGTAGAAGTGCAGGTTGTGCAGGGTAGTGAGCCGTATCCCGAGGATTTCGTCGGACTTTACCAGATGCCTGATGTAACCGCGTGAAAAACCTTCACTGCATGCATGACAATGACACCCCTCCTCGATGGGTGACTTGTCCTGTGCGAATTTCCGGTTCTTGAGATTAATTGTCCCTGATGCGGTATATGCTGTTGCGGTCCGGGCCACCCGCGTCGGCAGCACGCAGTCAAACATGTCAACGCCGCGTGCAATCATCTCGATTAATTGTGGAGGCGTTCCCAATCCCATGGCATATCGAGGTTTGCTCTCCGGCAGGTAGGGAAGGGAGTTCTCAATGGCTGCCATCATTTCTTTTTCAGGTTCACCCACGCTCACTCCGCCAACGGCATAACCATCAAAGTCGAGTTTGACCAGTTCCCGGGCTGAATGTTCCCTTAATTCCGGGTATGTGGAACCCTGCACAATGCCAAAGTGGAGCTGACTCGAGTCATGGCCTCCTGCGCACGGTTGGTTGTCGGTTATCCACTCCTTGCACCTTTCTGCCCATCGCAGGGTTAACTCGCCGCTTTTTTTAGCATAGTCGTATTCACATGGATAGGGCGGGCACTCATCAAAAAGCATGGCAATGTCCGAGCCGAGTGAGGCCTGGATTTGCATGGATATTTCAGGACTGATGAAAGTGGGGGTGCCGTCGATGTGATTTTGAAAATGGACACCCTCCTCACTGATTTTCCGCAACTTGGCCAGTGACCATACCTGGAATCCGCCACTGTCTGTCAGGATAGCTCGATCCCAGTTCATGAATGCGTGCAATCCCCCGAAGTGATCGATGATTTGCGTGCCCGGCCTGACGGAAAGATGGTAAGTGTTCCCGAGGATGATTTCACTGCCAAGATCGCGCAGTTCTTGTGGACTCACCGTCTTGACGCTCCCCCGGGTCCCCACCGGCATAAATACCGGGGTCTCTACCGTACCGTGCGCGGTGATTAGGCGTCCGCGTCTGGCAGAAGAAGATGGGTCCTGATGCAGCAGTTCAAACAAGGTTTGAAGTTAGCCCCGGCACCGTGCTCGGCAAGTTTTCGCTGAGCAAAGAATACATATGCTGTGCGATATGCGAAAAAACCTATGAGGGACAATGGGATTGGGGTATCCTGTATGCCGGTTCGTTCAGGTTAACCGGTTTTTTCCACCCATGTGCAAACTTCGAGCCAATCTGCCCGTGATGTTGTTATGGGCTGCCACTTTGTTGGCGGCTTATCTCTATGGATCATATGGAAATGGCACCAGAGAGCAGCTGCCTGTAACAGGGAGTGGGGCGACAGCGGTTGCCAGTGAACCGGAGCCGGATCGTCCTGAAAATATTCATCGTGATCCTGTCGGCATTGAACCGGAAGTAGCGGAGGCTGTTAGCGCACGGATGATTCTGGCCGAGGCCCGTGAGGAACTGCGAAGCGGATTGCTTAGCCAGAAAGGGGTTCTCAGGGCTTTTAACTGCATACAGAGCCTTGATGCGGATACGGTGATTGATGCGGTCAGCGAACTGGAGGGGCTGGATTCGCGTCATCCGGATCATGAGGTATTAATTTTGGCCGTAATGGGACGATGGGCTGAACTGGATGGTGATTCAGCGATGAATTATGCTGAGGGAGAATTGTCCGGGGATTTGCGTGCAGGCGTAATAGTAAATGTTGCCGGTTCGTGGTCTGAGAGCAATCCGGAACAAGCCCTTAAATGGTACCAACGGCGTCATTTAACTGGACAGCTGGATTCCTGGCTGGGGTCTTCGGCTCCCAAGCTGTTGACTCCGATTTATCTGGGACTTGCACGGTCTGACCCGGAGGAGGCGTTTTCCTTGATGGTGGCAATTGAGGATGAGGAGGGGTTCGCTTGCGCCGTTGAGGGGATGGCGGCGGCAATAGTGGGACTGGGAAGGAGTGAGCAAATGCTGAGGCGTAGCGGGGAGATTTCCGCGACACGGCAGGAAGTGGCGCGCACTCGCGTTTTAAAGCATTGGGCTCGATCCGCTCCTGCGGATGCCGCAGCATGGCTATTACAAATGAACTCATCAGCGGAGCGTTCCAGGCTGATGAGACAGGTGGGAATGGCATGGGTGAGACATGACCCGGAGAGCGCTTTGGACTGGTTGCTTGAACATTCCAGCAATACTGCCAGGGCTGATATTCTCAGGGAATCAATAGCGCTTTGGGCACAGGCAAAACCCAATCAGGCTGCAACCTGGCTTCGCCGGTTAAAGCCCGGTAATGATACTGACCAGGCGATTGCTACGCTGGCCCAGCAGATTGTGCATCGTGATCCTGAGGGGGCATTTTCATGGGCTTCCACCATCCAGAACCGGGTGATGCGTGAACAGACGGTTGCCTCTGTATTTGCCCAGTGGGCAATTCGACATCCCCAGGCGGCAGCAGCACGCCTGAACGAAACGGATTTTCCTGCCGAGCAGGTATCAAAGCTCCGATTGCTTGTGGCTCCGAATCTACCAAAGCAATCCCCTTGATTCTTTGTTAAGCGCTTACCGGTATTTTTGATGCGCTTTGCTTCAGGATGAGGAGGAAGATGCTTTTCTGTGTATAAAACAAGCATTCTAAGCGTCTTAGGGATACTTGAGAGTTCGAATGAACCGAGGTATATTAAAAGACATCCCCCAACCTCCACCCCTCCCTCCCCATGAGTTTGAAACCCATCAAATCTCTTTTGATTAAGGCAAAAGAGAAACGAATGCTGTCGATAGTTGCCTGCGTTCATGTGGCAGTATCTCTTCCTGCTGTTGCCGATTCGATTGCAAGAACCTGGAATGAGCAGAACCTAGCTGCCATTCGGACGGATATTCCCCATCCGCCCGTCCATGCCCGCAATCTCTTTCATGTTTCAGTGGCGATGTGGGACGCTTGGGCGGCTTATGATCCCCTGGCAGTCGGATATGTTCATAATGAATCAGCAATCGTTCCCGATCCGGATGGGGATGGCGTGGACGCAGCCGACATTACTGCAGCCCGTGAGGAGGCGATCAGTTTTGCTGCATACCGTGTGCTTGTAGCACGTTACGCAAATTCCGTATCTGCACTGGAAACTGCATTTAATCTCGCGCAGCAGATGGCAACACTTGGTTACGATGCGACTGACACATCAATTTTCGGGGATGCTCCGTCAAATCTGGGCAACCGCATTGCGGAGTCTATTCTTGGATTTTTCCTGGATGATGGAGCCAATGAGGCTGGTGATTATGAGGACTTCACCTATTCGCCGTTTAATGACCCACTGCCCCTTGAAGAATCCGGTGCTACCCTTGTGACCATTTTTGATGTGAACCGCTGGGCGCCATTGGCATTCGGTGATTTTGCCCTGACCCAGAACGGGATTCAGGCAGATTTGATCCAGACTTTTCAGGGTTCCCAGTGGTGGGAGGTCCGTTCTTTTGCTTTGTCACAGAGGGAGCATCCGGATGATCCCTATCTTGATCCCGGTCCGCCACCACAGTTGGGGGGGCAAGGTGATGAGGAGTTTAAGGACAATATCAATGATGTCCTGCGTTACAGCAGCTTGTTGGATCCTGCGGATCCGGCTACGATCAACATCTCACCCGGGATATTTGGCAACAACGTTCTTGGGCGGCATGATGGCAATGGCCATGGTAACAACCCGGTTACTGGCCAGCCATATGCCGATAACATCGTCAAGCATGCGGATTATGGCAGGGTGATCGCTGAGTTCTGGGCTGACGGGCCTTCCTCGGAAACTCCGCCGGGGCACTGGAACGTGGTTGGCAATGAGGTTACCGACCATCCCGATGTGGTTTTCAGAATTGGCGGTTCCGGGCCTATTGTCGATAAACTTGAGTGGGATGTGAAACGTTACATGGCGATGAATGGTGCCATGCATGATGCGGCGACGGCAGCCTGGACATGCAAGCGTGTCTATGACTATGGCCGCCCGATTGTTATGTGCCGCTACATGGGGCTTTGGGGGCAGTCATCTGATCCCGATCATCCTGACCCGGATATTCGGTTTAGTTATAATAGTAAGGGAATGAAGCTTGAGCCGGGATTGGTGGAAGTAATTACGTCGCAGACGTCAGCACCCGGTGAAAGGCATGAGCATCTCAATGGCTACATAGGGTCGATAGCCGTGCGATCCTGGGCTGGTGAACCGGCTGATCCGGAAACGGAGGTCGGTGGAGTCGACTGGATTCTTGCCAAGGACTGGCTGCCATACCAGCGGGATACTTTCGTTACACCAGCCTTTGCGGCATATGTCTCAGGACATTCCTGTTTTTCACGTGCCGGTGCAGAGGTGCTCAGCCTCTTTACGGGCAGTCCTTATTTTCCGGGAGGGCTTGCGGAGCATACCGAGGTGGCCGGCTCGCTGGATTTTGAACTGGGTCCAAGCAGTGACGTGACATTGCAGTGGGCCAGTTATTATGACGCGGCCGATGAGGCTGGTATTTCCCGGCTTTACGGCGGAATCCATGTGTCTCCGGATGACCTTCCCGGGCGGGTGATGGGATCTGAAGTGGGGATTGCAGCGTATCACCTGGCAAGCAAATACTGGGATGGCAGTATCCTCAGTGAACCGATGGCACTTGAGGTTGCTTATGATGAGTCAACAGAAGGAGTGAACCTGAGCTGGTTGCGAACAATCGGATTATTCGACAAGTTGCAGTCATCAACCGATTTTGTGACCTGGACGGATCTTACGGCTTTCACCAAGGCCGTTGAGACTCGTGGTCAATTTAGCGAATCGGTTCCGGCACTGCGCAGCAACTATTATCGTGTCGTGCGCAGCGCGACAGGGTTCTAGATTTCAGATTTTTTCCAGCAATGCCAGCCAGTCCCACGGAAAGGGGTCACGCATCCACCGGGGTGGTGAATGGAATTCAGTGCTCCAGGGATATTCAATCTTTTCACTACCCCGGTCATGAAAACTGAATCGCCTTGCTGTTGTCGATATTTCCGTTTGAAGATAATGCTTTGTAGGTATTCCTGCGCAATCAAGGATGCCTCCACGTGCTACGTCGGAGTCTCCGGGATCTTGTTTGCCGAAACCGGTCTGAAGTGCTCTTGCCGGGGATTGGCCGTCGCGCAGGTTCCATTCAACTAACCGGTGCCTTGTCAGCAGGGCTGATTCAAGCGAGGGGAGGACCAGGGCGACATGCCCTCCTGGACGGACTGATCGCGCAAGGTTTTTCCACATCATTTCCCGTTCTGCAAGGGAGGGGGTAATGAGGACATTGACACAAAGCACGAAGTCAGCAGGGGCTACGTCGGGTGGAGATTTACGTAGATCACACTCGGCGAATGTAACTTTCCCAAGTTTGCCATGCCGGGTTTTTGCCCTTTCCAGCATGGCTATGGAATAGTCACAGGCATGGACCCTGCCAAAACTTCTAGCCATTAGCGGCAGGAATTTACCCACGCCGCACCCGAGGTCAGTTGCCAGTGCCTGTTTGTTGCCAAGCCGTTTAATTAAGGCCTTTACCTTTCCCTTGCGGTCATTCTCGAAGACGCTCAGGACTTCCTCATTGTAGTCGTGTGCCGCTTTTTTCCAGTCTCCAGGCTCCATTCAGTTCGCCTTCCTGTCGGTGCCTTTCGGCAGATAGCCGAGTGATGCCAGGAACGAGTCCATTTGGGCAACCGTGTCCTTGTAGGCAGACCCGTCCCCTCGTCCGAAGTTAAAGAACCCGTGCTTGGCGGCGTCATAAGAGTGTAATTCACATCTCCGGCCGCTTTTTTTCATTGCGCTCTTTATATCAACCGCATTTTGATGCGGGACTGTAGTGTCCGCCCTGCCGTGGAAGATGCAGGTTGGAGGTGTTTTTTTGGAGACATGATGCAAGGGGGAGATTTCCTTCCAGCGCTCTCCCAGTTTGTTGGTTCCGTACCCTTTGGGTGAGGTGTCACAAACCGGGTTGAATAATACCATCGCGGATGGTACGGAAGAGACCTTCTGGTTGCCGGTTTCGAAGCCAGTAATCGTGCCCGTGCAGGCTGCCACATGCCCTCCGGCAGAGCCGCCCCCGGCAATGACCTTGGCGGGATCAACCCCTAGTTCAGCGGCATGTTCACGAACCCAGCGAATTGCTGATTTGCCGTCCTCGACACAGGAAAAAGGATCGGTTCCATGACTCTTTTTGGTTCGATATTCGGCACTGATTGCAACCATTCCCTTCGAGGAAAGGTGATCGCAGTGCGGGTAGAATTGCCCGGGCGTTCCACCTACCCAACCCCCTCCAAAGAAGAACACGATGGCTGGGCGCTTGTCGGCGGAGTTCCAATCCTTTGGTTTATAAACGTGGAGTTTAAGATCACCGCCTTCGAGTTTCTTGAAGATCAACTTTTCGTCAGGCGTCCGGGGCTTGGCAACGACTGTTGAGGTTGCCAGAAGAGCCGTTAGAATTGGGGTAAACCGGAAAAGGGTGTTTGGCATGACCCAACTTGGACAAGCTATGGTCTTTTTGCAAGGCATGCCGATGCCTACGTTGGCGTTACTTGGGACGCCCGGTGTTAAAGATTTCAAAAACCTCGTTTGTATCAAGAGCGCGTCCGAAAATGGCTAATTCATCAATACGCCCTGTGAGGTTCCTGACAGGCCTTTTGCCGTTCGGGAGCTTGCCCGCAAAGTTGCCGATTTCCAAATCGCCAAAAGTGACAGGGAGTGCATTTTTTTCGTTTGGCGGGTTCTGTTCCTGCCCCCAAGCGCGGAGCTTGGAGATTTCCTTGCCAGCGAGGAAGTGCTTAACTGACTTCTGAACCGTATCGTAGATTGTCACCAGATGGTGCCACTTGTTAATAGAATTGGCGGTGAACACGACAGGTGAATTATAATGGTGGATTTTGTTTTTATCATTAGCCCGAATAGAAAAACGGATTCTTCCATCACGCTGGATTGTCCAATCGAATGCGCCGATTTTTCTGCTATGGCTGGAGAGAAGTGAAACCAAGTGTTTTCGTGGCGGTGCATCCAACCGGACCCAGGTACTGAAAGTAAGCACCTGGTGGCTTCCTTGGTAGTTGATCCTTACACGGTCGCTGGCACGACTGAACTCAAGGGAACCCTTGCTTGGCCAGCGTCCCTTAGTCCAGCGACATCCAATAATGGCGCCATGGGTGAACATCTCCTTGTAGGCTGCCTGGTTCACCAGTCGACGCTCACGCGGTCCCTGGTCTTCAAATGTGTAGAGGGCAAGGATGGTTGCGTCTGCACGCATCCTTTCGATCAGATGGCTCCATTTATTGTGACGCAAGGTGGAAGTTTCAAGTGAACTGTAGGCAATGTCAGCATAGGAGACGAAGGCCATTGAATTCGCATCAATCTTGCGCGCGCCATTTGCCTGGAAACTTATGGCTTCTCCCGAGTTGAGAGACCGGAGCGATTTGGCATTCTTATGCTCAGATAGTTCATGAATTCCCGTGATGCCGTCAAAGCAGTGAATTTCGGTCAGGTGACCGTCTTCCACGATACTGACGCCAAGTTCACCGATTGGGTTCATAATCTCCAGTTGTGATGTTCTCAGGCTGAAGCCATTTGCCTGCTTGGGGACATGGACCCGGATTCTTCCTTCAACGAGTGTGCCGCTGTTTTCCGATGTTAAGGCAAGGATCGAGGGTCCCTCCAGAATCATGCGTGTTCCACTGTAGAATTCGATTTCCACAATACCTGATTCAAGTCGCAGTTCGCCGAGTGGCAGAATCCCTCCGTTCTTTAACGGCTCAAATGCCCCATTGCCGAAGCTTGCATCGACAGAGCCCATGAGGATGGCGACTCCATTATCGATGGCGGTTTCAGCGCTCTCTGTTGCTTTGAGTTGACTGGTTGCCAGCGGGTTATCATTTCCCGAGAAAAATGCGATCGATCCCGCGATCAGCATGAGCCCGGCTGCAGCCGCAAACCAGGGAAGGGGTTTCCAGCTTGGGTTGAGAATCTGTTTGGTGGTTTTTCCGCGCCAGAAGAGTGCTGTCGTCTTGGAAAGGCTCAGCGGGACTGTCTTGCGTCCAATCTCGATGGCGTTTTGGGCACTGTATTCCAGGTCGGTTTCTGCGCACATCTGGCTGTAATCCAGATAGAATTCACAGGCTTCTGGGTCCCCCCTTAACAGGGTTTCAATACGGGCAGTATCTTCCCTTGAGGCAGTGCTATCATGAAGAGAAGAGAGTAGTTTCTCTAGCTCCACAAATTTCTCCAGCTTACCGTTCATATTGACTTTTATATACCTATAGATGACGCCAATGATTGATTTCTCACCCCGATTGTTCGGCGGCGAGCGTTTTTTCTATACAAATCATCAGGTTATGGCGGATTCGGTAGAGGGTTTGTGAGATTGCTCCAACGGTCCGATTCTCTTCAGCGGCGATCTGTTGTACTGATGCGCCGGGCTTGTAGCGATCCTCCACCAGCTTGCGGTGGTGCTCAGGAAGTTTCTGTAGGCAGCTCCTTAGTGCCCTGCTGCGGGCTTGAGCCCCTTCCTCTGCTATACGGTGGTCGTTGCGTTCGGAGAGGTAATCGAGGATGTCATCATCAAAAACGAGTTTCTCACGCGCCATTTTTCGGCGGAAGGCAAGAACATGAAAATAGGCTACTCTGCAGGCCCAAGCGTTAAAATTGGTTCCTTCTTCGAAATTATCCGCTTTTCTCCAGAGGGTGATATTGGTCTCCTGGAGGAGATCCCGGGCACGATTCCTGTCGGGGATGAGGGTAACAATGTAGCCGTAAACTGGGCCTTGCGCCTCAGTAAGGAGTCGCACAAATTCTTCGGAATCGGATTCCATTTTCAGTTAGGTTCAAAGACCCGTATCCAAACCTTAGCATAATAGGAATCAGAGTAAAACGAACTCACAAGGGACAGTGAGCGGTTTATTGATGTGCTAGTGTGCTGGACCGGATTGCGTTGCGGCTACAATGCAAAAATCAAGAGAACAAAGAGTCCTGCTGTTAAGAGAAATCGAGATCAATTTACAGGATGAAGGGCTATTGTCTTGGGCGCCTCAGCAGGGCCAAGTTTGCCTCTTTGATGAGATCCCTCTTGCGCTTGCGTTCTGGGATTAACATCAAGACTAATCCGCTCAAACCTGCAGAGATTATCAGGATAAGATCCATATCG
Source organism: Verrucomicrobiaceae bacterium (assembly GCA_024229495.1). Classification (GTDB taxonomy): domain Bacteria; phylum Verrucomicrobiota; class Verrucomicrobiia; order Verrucomicrobiales; family DEV007; genus CACIUL01. Next base: position 20,076 of record JAAESJ010000595.1, read on the forward strand.
ATTTTTCCATCCTTGATAAAGCTGTTGTTCTTATTGCTCTCAAGAAGAGGCTCTATAGGTGCCTTGTCATTCAGTTTGCCTCGCCCCTTCTCCTTATGGGGGCCTTTGATGAGCTTTCCACTAGCGGAAAGTGAGCCACTGTTAACAGCATTTTCATATAGGAAAAAAACAGGATTGTTGAGAATGCTGGCCTGAAGGGCGACAGGCGAGTTTAAACGGATGTCATAGCTCCTCCATATCATTCTGGTATCCCCTCTCTCCAAATTGTTCAGGAACTCTGAGCGCTCTTTGGTGAATTGGTCCGATTCTGAGGTCGACCAAGTAGCGGGGGAATGTTTGCCATTACTTCCTATCACCTGCATGACCAGCGGGGATGCTTTTTTTGAGCCGTCGTTTGAATTGCTACTCAACCTCACAACCATCGTTGCGCCTTGACTGTTGAGCATGAATAACCAAACCAGAGCCAGACCGGTGCCCGCGATAGCATGAAAGCGCTGTGATGTTAAATTGCCCAATTTCCCCAAAAAAGTAATTTCAATGATTTCAGCGCATCGGGGGCGATGTGGGCAAGCTTTAAAGTCGGCATTTGCTATGGAAATTATAACCAAGTCCATGTGGCCTTTGGATTTTCTGTTGGGAGTGCCTTTCCCGGTGAAGCCCTATCCGATGGGATGGAAGTTGAGTTTCAACCGTTTGTCTGGCAAGATTCTTGATTCAACCTTCATTGCGCGATGTACAACGTTTTCCTAGCCTGCCTTGTATTGTCCTTCTCCCAGGTTTTGCATGCGGAGCAGTGGTGGTCCCGAAAGTCGCTGGTTGAGCCAAAGGTTCCGGAGACCACGGAGTGGGCTCGCAACGAAGTCGACAGGTTCATTCTGGCCAAGCTGAAAGCCAACGATCTGCAACCTTCGCAACAAGCTACGCCACTTGCGCTCATTCGTAGGGTGACTCATGACTTGACCGGCTTGCCACCGACCCCGAGGGAAACGGAAGAGTTTCTGGAAGCTTACAAGCAGGATTCCGACAAATCCTATGTAGCTTTGGTCGATAGGTTGCTTGCCTCTCCTCGCTACGGCGAACGTTTCGCCCGACACTGGCTTGACGTGGCTAAGTATGCCGACACCTGCGGCTACGACAAAGACAAGTTACGTCCCAATGCCTGGCCTTACCGGGACTATGTCATACGCTCTTTCAACGAAGACAAACCCTATGCCCGGTTCGTGCAGGAACAAGTGGCGGGAGACGCCCTCTTTCCTGATGAGCCCGATGGTATACTCGGTCTCGGGTTTCTGGCCGCGGGTCCTTGGGACTTTATTGGTCACGCCGAGGTTCCCGAGTCGAAGATAGACGGCAAGGTGGCCCGCAACCTGGACCGTGACGACATGGTTTCCAACGTCTTCAACACCTTCTGCGCCGTCACCATTCAATGCGCCCGCTGCCATGAGCACAAAGGAGATCCCATAACGCAGGAACATTACTATAGCTTGCAAGCCGTCTTTGCCGCCGTTGACAAAGCGAACCGCACATACGGAAACGATGCCGCAACGGAGAAAAAACGTTCGGGTTGGGAAAAAGAGCTGGTTCGATACAGGAGCGAGAAAACCAAGATCGAGGAACAGATCAAGGAACAAGGCGGCAAAGTGCTAGCCAAGCTCGATTCGCAAATCAAGGAGTTGCAAGCCAAGGCCAAACTATCCGCCAAACGCCCGGAGTTTGGATACCATAGCAATATCGAGCAATCCGCCGACAAGGCAAAGTGGGTACAGGTCGACCTTGGCGAGCGCATGGACATTAAAAAGATCGTGTTGCATGCTTGTCATGACCAGTTCAATAATATCGGAGCGGGCTTCGGATTTCCTGTTCGTTTCAAGGTCATCGCCTCCAACCGCCAGGACTTTTCCCGCTCACAAGTGCTGGTGGACGAGTCGGGCAGGGATTATCCCAACCCGGGTTTAATACCTGTCGAGTATGCCGTTGCTTCCTCTGCCCGGTATCTTCGCGTCAATGCCACAAAGTTGATCAAGCGCGCTGCCGATGACTACAATTTTGCCCTGGCTGAGGTTCAGGTGCTGGATAGTGACGGCAAGAACCGCGCATTCAAGGCAAAGGTTTCCTCGCTCGATTCCATTGAGGGACCACCTCGTTGGCGCCGCTCCAACCTGACCGACGGTATCTGGGCCCAAGGATCGGACAAGGCATCCGCCCGGGAAATAGCCAGGTTGAACAAGGAAAAAGCAGCGCTGATGGCGAGCCTCCAAACTCCCGAGAGGATGAAGAGCCTGAGGGAACTGGAGAATGCGATCAAGCAAACCAACGGCAAGATCGCCAGGATTCCCAAGGGCAACATGGTCTATGCCGCCGCCACCCACTTCAAGCCCGAAGGTCAATTCAAGCCGACCAATGGCAAGCCACGCGCCATTCGGTTCCTGCAGAGGGGGGAAGTGACCCTACCCAGAGATGAGGTCAAACCTGGGACGATACCCGTCTTCAAGGACGAGGCATGGGAGTTTGAATTGCCCAAGGATCACCAGGAATCCCAGCGAAGATCGGCTCTGGCCAAGTGGTTGACACGAAAGGATCACCCGCTGACCTGGCGAGCAATCGCCAACCGTGTGTGGCAATGGCACTTCGGGGTTGGCATCGTTCCCTCCCCAAACGATTTTGGTGGTCTCGGCCAGAAACCTACCCATCCGGAACTGCTCGACTGGCTAGCCATCCAGTTCCGCGACAACGGAGGTTCCTTCAAGAAACTGCAAAAGCTCCTCCTAATGAGCTCCACCTACCGCCAGTCCTCGAATGGGAACGAAAGCTTTGCCAAGGCAGACTCAGGAAACCGCCTCCTCTGGCGAATGAACCGAAGGAAACTGTCGGCGGAGGAGGTTCGTGACTCCATCTTGACTGTCAGCGGCAAGCTCAACCTGGATATGGGCGGGCCCGGATACTACCTCTTCGCTCTTGAGAAAACCGCTCACTCCCCACACTACGAATACCACAAGTTCAACCCTGAGGATGCCAGGAGCCACCGCCGTTCCATCTATCGGTTCATTGTCCGCTCGCAACCCAACCCCTTCATGACCACTTTGGATTGTGCCGATTCCTCCCAGAGTACGCCAAAGCGGAACGAAACCCTGACCGCGCTCCAGGCACTCTCTCTCCTGAAC
>JAAESJ010000596.1 GCA_024229495.1 Verrucomicrobiaceae bacterium
AATTCCACAACCGGAGGAAAGTGGGTTTACCCGCTGGACCCAACCCGATGCCCTCAGGACAATCTCTGGCCACAGGAAACCACGACCCCTGACAGCGGCGACGTGGTAAAACACCAGACCGGCGCCTGTGTAGAGCATTTCATTAACTGCATAAAAACCGGTGAACAATCCTTCCTGAGCTTTGAAAACTCGGCACCAACCGCCGAGATCGGCTGGGCCGCACTGGAATCAGTCCAAATTGGCAAGCCCGTGAACCTTCCGCAGTGAAAACCTTTGATCTGCAGGTCAACGGCTATGCCGGCGTCGACTTTAACCGTGAGGGGCTGACCGGCGAGAAACTCCACCATGCCTGCGCAACACTTGAGAAAGATGGCAATGAGGGCATTCTCGCCACCATTATTACCGATTCAATGGAAACCATGCGCTTGCGCCTTTCCAATATCACGGAGCTGCGCAGGCAGTCCCCATTGATAGAGAGAATCATCAGGGGCTTCCACATTGAAGGCCCATTCTTGAACGAATCTCCAGGTTATATAGGAGCCCACCCTCCCGAACATGCAAAGCAGGCCTGCCCTGAGGAAATGAAACAGCTACTGGATGCCGCTTCAGGCCTTGTCCGGCTGGTCACACTTGCCCCGGAACGCGATCCCGGATTCACTGTTACCTCATTACTTAACCGAAAAAACATCACCGTCGCAGCTGGTCACTGCAATCCATCCCTCAATGAACTTCGCGGAGCTATTGACTCAGGCCTAACGATGTTCACTCACCTTGGCAATGGATGCCCAATGCTCATGCATCGACATGACAATATCATCCAGCGGGTCCTTTCCCTAAGCGATGAACTCTTCATTAGCTTCATCCCTGATGGAGCCCATATCCCCTTCCCGGCACTTGCCAATTACCTTAAACTGGTGCCGGCAGAACGCGCCATTGCAGTAACCGACGCCATCTCCGCGGCCCGCTTGCCTCCCGGCCAACATACCCTTGGCCGCTGGCAACTGGACATCGGAGAGGACCTCATCGCCATGGCGCCTGACGGATCACACCTGGTAGGATCAACACTGACAATGCCCCGGGCCATTAACAACCTGCAAGAAGAAACCGGACTGAGGCAGGAGGCAATTGAAGCGATGCTCTACCATAATCCGCTGGCCGTCATTAGCAATTCGAACGAAACCCGCCCATGAAAAAATTTCTGCACTCGCTGGGACCGGCCATCATCGTGGCTGCAGTGGTATTGGGCCCTGGCAGCATCCTTACTGCATCAAAAACCGGTGCACAATTCGGCTATTCAATGGTCTGGTCGCTTGCAATCGCCATCATCCTGATGATTGGAGTCACCGCTCTTTGTGCGAGACTTGGCGCCACCCTGCAGGGCACCCCCTGCGATGAACTCGCAAGGCGTCTATGCCGTCCGGTCGCCGCAACAGTCGGCATCATTGTCTTCATGATCGCTGCAGGATTCCAGACCTCCAACAACCTTGCCGTAATAAAGGCCGTCTCACCTTTCATTGACCCGAAGGAAACCCCATGGCTGAGCAAGTGGCTACCGGTCATCCTCGTAAGCGTCCTAAATGCCGCGCTCATCTATATCGTCTACCGCTCACGAAGTCTTTACACTCCGATCGAACGGGCAATGAAAGCGCTGGTGGCACTGATGATCGTTGCCTTCCTTGCGAATTGCCTGGTTACAAGACCTTCCCTTAGCCAAACCTTCAATGGACTTTGGCCGCGACTCCCGGACACAGGCGGTGCCAAGGGTGACCTGATGGCGGTAATGGGATTAATGGCCACCACCTTCTCCATCGCCGGCGCCTTCTATCAGGCCTACCTTGTTCGTGACCGGGGATGGCGCATCGACGACGTGCGCCGCACGTTTATTGATTCAATAACGGGAATCCTTGTCCTCGGCGGCATCACCCTTGTCATCATGATAAGCGCAGCAGCAACCCTCTCCGGAAAAGGCAAGCTTCCCGAGAGCGTCAGTGATATTGCCGCGCAACTTGAAGGGCTCTTCGGCCCGTGGTCCGGCATCGTTTTCACTGTCGGCATCTTTGCCGGGGCCCTTAGCTCATTCCTTGTCAACTCAATGATCGGCGGACGGTTGCTCGCCGACGGGTTCGGGCACGGCAAGTCAACCGATGATCGCTGGCCAAGGCACGGCACCGCCCTTGCACTGCTTGCCGGACTGGCAGGAGGACTCATTGCGTTTCTTTATGTCGACCCAGGTGAGCGTGGAGCTATTGCCCCCATCCTCATCGCTCAGGCCTCAACAATGATCGGAGCTCCCGCCCTTGCTCTGACCATTCTTTATCTCGCCACACGAAAAGACATCATGCAAGATCCACGCAAGCGCCCCCCGCGATGGATGCTTGCCCTCAGCGGATTCAGCGTCATCGTGACACTGATCATTGCCTGGCGGATTGCCGGAAAACTCTTCGGTTAGGAAAAAATCTTTGGTGTCCAGCCTTTACGGTAATCACGTCCAACCTGGGCATTTGCTCCAACATTATTGGTTACCTGCAAGGCCCGAGCATCCCACTGAAGTTTTTCACGGGGGAAGAGTGTCGCCAGACACCCCAGCAAGACGGTCTCGGTCAAGGGACCTGAATACTCATCAAAATTGGCAGACGGCTTCTTGCCGCTGGCACCTCGCGCGGACTCCACATATTCCATATAATGGTCACGCGCCTCAAGCTTGGGATATTTGAATCCTTCAAATTTCTTCTTCGGGTAAAGGCCGGGAGTAGACATATGGGGAGCAAGGAGCACGCCATCAGTGCCAATAATAATACTCCCCTGCCCTGGAACCTTGTTATCCACTAATGCTGCAATTTCCTTCGGGGGACGCTCATCGCCATCATACCAGGTCACCGGAACCGTTCCCTCCTGCGTGAATCCTGTTTGAGGAAACACATAATCAATCTTGGCGTTGATTGCCCAATTATCCTTGTTTGAGGCAGGGCCATGAGACACTACCGAGAGTGGCGAGGTCAAGCCCAGTGCGCGATACCAACCACTGAAGATATGACATCCCATGTCACCAAAGGTTCCGGTGCCGAAATCGCGGCGCTTACGCCATGCTCCCGGGTGGTAATAGCCGCTGATGAAGGGGCGCTCCTTGGCAACCCCAAGCCAGAGATTCCAGTCAAAACCTTCAGGTATTGGGTCGGATTTCTGGGGAACTTTCCCAAGATCTCCCCACTTCTTGTTCGAGAAGGAATGCACCGCCTTCACCTTGCCGATCACGCCGTCCTGCACAATGCGAACAGCAAGACGTTCAGTGAATGCAGAGGAAATCTGGATGCCCATCTGCGTCATGACTTTGCGCCGCCGGGCCATCTCCGCCATCGCGCGGCATTCCCGAAGATTCTGCGCCAGTGGCTTCTGGCCATAGCAATGCAATCCAAGGTCCATAGCAGCAAGACCAATCGGCCCGTGCATATGATCCGGAGTCGACACGTTAACCGAGTCAATATTTTTGGATTCCTTATCAAGGAGTTGCCTCCAGTCCTGATAGAACTTTGCCTTTGGAAAACGTTTGCGAATCCCTTCCGCCCTGCGCAAATCAATGTCAGCAACAGCAGCCAACTCAAAGTTTTTGCTGCGGGAAAGAGACCCAATGTCTGCACCAGCCATGCCGTTAGCCCCAAAACTCGCGTGCCGGAGCCGCTCGCTCGGCGGATTGGCACGTAAGCCTGTTGTCACGAACGGGGCACTGAAAACGGTGGATGCAGCGCAACTCAGGAAGCGCCTGCGTGAAGATCTGGCAATGGCAGCATTGTTCATAGGGTATTACCTTGGCGCATATCCCCGGAAAATTCAACATTACAGAGGCTTGCTCTCCGGGAGACTCTCCGTTTAATATATTAAGGATGAAAAGCATTATCGCCTTGTTCACAATTCTTGCATCAACCGCAAGCGCAACCGCGTCCCCAGAAGCTATTAAAACCATTCTAGCCGTTGGCTCGGAAGGAAAAGGCAACAAAGAGGCAGCCTCAGCATGGGCTGAAATCATAAAGGCAAACAATCCCGACTCCCTCTTGCAACTGCTTACCGGAATGGATCATGCCGACCCTATCGCCGCGAACTGGCTTCGCTCCGCAGCAGAAGTCATTGCCGGAAATCTGAAGTCCGGCGATAAGCTCTCCCTCAACGAACTAGGCGCCTTTTTCCTCGACCAGAGCCATGCCCCGCGCGCACGCCGCTTTGCCTTCGAGTTGATACGCAAAGCCGACCCGCAAACCGCCGAGTCGCTTGTCCCCGGCCTACTCAATGATCCAAGCCCGGAGCTGCGAAGAGATGCCGTTGCTCAACTCATGGATAAAGCCGCAACCATGAACTCCAAAGAAAACCACAGTGGAGCAATCCTTCTTTATCGTCAGGCTCTTGGAGGCGCTGTCGAACCCACGCAGGTCAAGCCCATCGCCAACGCCCTCAAGGAATTGGATGTCGAAGTTGATCTGCCGCGTCACTTCGGATTTCTCATGCGCTGGCAGGTCATTGGCGCCTTTGACAACACCGGCCGCATGGGCTTTGACACAGTGTATCCCCCCGAGCAGGAAATCAATCTCGAGGCGGAATACAAAGGGAAAGGAGCAAGGGCAAAATGGCAACCGCTCATCAGCAGTGATACCTTCGGAAAAATTGACCTCAACAAACCGCTGGGAATGCTCAAGGAAACCGTTGGCTACGCCTACACCGAGTTCGAGTCAGCCGGAGCACGCAGTGCTGAAATACGGCTTGGTTGCAAAAACGCCTGGAAAATATGGTTCAACGGCCAATTGATCTTCGGTCGCGACGAATACCATCGCGGACAGCGTATCGACCAGTACAAACTTCCAATCCAGCTAAACCCCGGCAAAAACACAATCCTCGTGAAGGCCTGCCAGAACGAGCAAACCGAGGAATGGACTGTCCAGTGGGAATTCCAGTTGCGGATATGTGATTCAACCGGTTCCGCAATCCTTGCCTCAAACCGCCAGGCCACGCCACAACAGGCTCCCTTGGAGCGCAGGCCAAGGCGCCCGAAGAAATCATCATGAAATTTTCTCTCATCATCCCCATCCTCTTCCTTGCCTCGCCCTTATTGCTGTCTGGCGCAGACTGGCTTCAGTTTCGCGGCAGTGACAATACCGGCGTTGCCACAAGCAGCAAAATACCCACCTCACTGGATAAAGATAAGCACATCGCTTGGAAAACGCCGCTGCCGGGCCGGGGGCTTTCCAGTCCGCTGGTCATCGGGGAACGTGTCTTTATCACTGCTGCAAGCACCTCAGACCAGAGCCGTTTACACATTATCTGCCTGAACAGCAACGATGGCTCCGTGCGCTGGTCACGAGAATTCTGGGCGACCGGAAGAACCGTCTGTCACGATAAAACATGTAACGCCGCCCCCACCCCGGCAAGCGACGGCACACACATTTATGCCTTATTCTCGAGCAATGACCTGATCTGCCTGGATCTGAACGGCAACCTGAAGTGGTTCCGTGGCCTGATGCAGGATTATCCAAATGCCAGCAACAGCCTCGGACTTGCTTCCTCACCGGTCATTACAGCCGAAACACTGGTCATCCAGATTGAAAATGACAGTGATTCCTTCGCCATGGGCATTGATTTACAGAGCGGTATCAACCGCTGGAAAATCCCACGCACCAAACGCGCCAACTGGACTTCCCCGGTAATCCTCAAGGATGGCGCTGTTGCCCTCCAGGGCAGTTCCGGGGTTACCGGTATTAACGCTGCCACCGGAAAGGAACTATGGACCTTTGGTGACGGAGCCTCCACGATCCCCTCAAGCTCCCCTTCCAAGGACGGTTCAACCCTTTATATCCCCTCCAACGGGATAACCGTCATCAAACCAAGGGCAGACAACAACACACCTGAAGTCCTGTGGCAACAGGCACAATTACGCCCGGGAACATCAAGCCCTCTAGTTCACGGAGAAAAGCTCTTCATCATTAACCGTGCAGGGGTATTAAATGCAGCTAACAGGAAAAACGGGGAACGACTTTGGCGCATCCGCCTCGAGGGACCGTTCAGCGGCTCCCCGGTAACCACGGGAGATTTCCTCTATATTGCCGCAGAGAGAAAAGGACTGCTTCAATGCGTTGACCTTCGTGGCGAGGAAGGCAAGGTCGTCGGCACCATTGAACTCGGCGAGACAATCCTCGGTACCCCGGCACTCTCCTCAGATGCCCTCTATGTCCGCAGCGACATGAGCTTGTGGAAAATCTCCGAAAAAAAGTAAGCATGCTGGTTGGAATTTCACCGTTAATCAGCCCTGCCCTTCTAGAGTCCCTCCACCGAATGGGACATGGTGACGAAGTGGTTTTTGCGGACGCACATTTCCCCTCAGAGAGTCTCGGGCCGCCATGCCTTCGGGCTGACGGTCTGCAAATCGCCGACCTTCTGGACGCAGTATTACCACTGTTCGCACTCGACACCTATGTCGATTCCCCCGCCACGATGATGGCAACCGTGCCCGGGGACAGTGCCGATCCCGGCATCGAGACATCCTATCAGCAAACCCTGACAAAACACTGGCCTGAAACCCCGCCACTGGAGAAAATAGATCGCTTTGATTTTTACGCACGAGCAGCGAAGGCCTTCACCATCGTGGCAAGCGGGGATACCGCTAAATACGCCAATATTATCCTCACCAAAGGCGTCACCCCATCCGCTTGAGAATCATCAACATCAGTCGGTTCGCTATTTGGCAATACGCCTGACTTCCGCTATAGTTCATTTTGAGCCGATGAACCCCCACCAAATACCCTTGGTTGTCTGCGCAATCTGGGCAACCATCGCTTCGTCCCAGGTTTCAGTTGCCGGGAACGCGTCACCCCTGACAGGGTTAACGCCAGAGGAAGCCAATGAGGTGCAAGCCCTTCGCACCCGCTATGAGGCATTGGCAGAGCAGGTTACCGAAGAGCAATGGATGCGACCATTGGCTAAGTTGCAGGAACAATACCTTATCAGGATAACCCAGTTGCAGAAAAAATTCGCCGCGGGGGGCAACCTTGAAAAAGCCCTTGCCGCCAGGTCCATTGCCCGGTCACGTCGTTCCCCATTAGTGGCGGACTCCAAAATAGAGGAAATCGCCAAAGCACAGAACGTGTTCTTGCAAAGGCAAACCCAGTTCCGGGCAGAACAAAGGGACAAGCTAGAGGAACTGGCCGCAAGCCATGCCGCCAGACTAAACAAGATTAAACTGAAATTAACGCGGGAAGGAAGGCTCGATGGCGCCTTGACCGTGGAAACGGAAATGAAAGCGGCGCTTGAGCCACCCGCAACAGGGCAACAACCCCTTCCCGGAAAAGATCTCACGGAAGACAAGCCTCTTCGCCCTGCTGCAATGCACTGGGAACTGGCTGAAATCGACCACTCGCTTGGCATACTTGGAGCCCAGGCGTCACTCGATCATTCTCGATCCGGTCACCCTGCCATCGCCTACTTTGATGACATTACCAACAACTTGAAATTTGCTAAGCTCAAGGACGGTAAATGGCAGCTTATTACCGTGGCAAGCACCGGTAATGTCGGGTCCAGTCCTTCCCTGCGATTTTCCCCCAATGATGAACCGGCCGTCTCCTACCTAGACTTGGTAAACGGAGAACTGAAGTTTGCAACGCTCAAGGATGATGAGTGGATTCAGCACACCGTGGACAACTCAAGCCGGATTGGACACTCCACTTCGCTGAGTTTTGACAAGGAGGGAAACCCTGCCGTTTCTTATTATGACCTAACCGGGAAAAGGCTGAAGTTTGCCAGCTTCGACGGAACCCAATGGCATGTCCAGGTCATCGACTCAGAAGCGGACGTTGGCAAATACAACTCCCTTGGGCATTCACCTGACGGTCATCCCGCCATTGCTTATTATGACACCACCAACGGTGATCTCAAATTTGCCGACTTTGACGGAACTCAATGGCGCATCAATATCATTGATCAAGCCGGTAACGTCGGCAGGCACAATGCCCTTGACTATTCCCCTGACGGGCTTCCTTCAATATCATACAGGGACAACGGCGAGGGAGACCTGAAATACGCCAGCTTTAATGGCACGGAATGGAACATCTCCATCGTCGACAGCGAAGGCGATGTGGGGCAATACACTTCCCTCAGGCATGCCCCCGGGGGACAACCGGCAATATCCTATTATGACGCCACTAACAGGGACTTAAAGCTGGCCACGCGCACAGCAGGATCCTGGACCCATGAAAAACTGGACAGCAAGGGCGATGTGGGATGGTTCAGCTCCCTTTCTTATTCACCCGGAGGCCAGCCTTCCGTCGCATACAGGGACAATACCGGCACGAGCCTGAAAATCGCCTCAAAAGCTATCCTCCAGGCGGACAGCCCCCCTCGGGAAACACCCTGAGAACCCACGGGAAAGCAATTCTTGGCGCATCACCGCGCTCTTTTACGGCATAAATGGAAATTCTGGCTTCAAGTGCATGAGGCAGAAGTCACTTGCCAATACAGAATGAGCTGAATATCTCTCCCAGCAGTTCCTCAGCATCCACCTTACCAACAATCCCGCCAACGGCATCGAGTGCCTCCCTTACATCAATGGCAACAAACTCTGGCGACTCTCCGGACTTCAAAAGACCTGCGGCCTTTTCACTATAATGACAGGCACGCTGTAGACAATCACGATGACGGGCATTAACCGCAATCATTTCGCTGCCAAACTCAAACCCAGCCAAGCCTGCCTCCTTTAAAATGGCATCCTTTAACATTTCCACTCCGCTCTCCTGAACGCAGGAAATGCGAACCCCCTCCATTTCCTTCCATGAAGGATGAACCCCCAGATCTGTCTTATTGAGCACCGCAATCCGACGCACTTCCTCGTCCTGCCCGCCACTAAAAGGACTCGAATCATCACGATCAAGGGATACATCCTGCACATGAAGAACTAGATCCGCGCCCGCAACTTCGCGCCTTGCCCGGTGGACACCCTCCTTCTCGACCTGCTCCTTGGCTTTCCTCAACCCTGCGGTATCAATCAGACGCACCGGAATCCCCCGGATGTTGATCATTTCCTCGATCGTGTCCCTTGTGGTTCCCTCGGCGTCACTCACAATTGCCCGTTCAAAACCAAGCAATAAATTCAACAAACTGGACTTCCCGGCATTGGGCAACCCGGCAATGACAATTGATAGTCCCTCCCTGAGGATTCTGCCCTCCTCGGCGGTGTCAATCAATACGCGCGCATCAACGCTGACTTCCAGCATGCGTTTTGAGATCCTCTCGCTGCTGTCCGGATCGATCCCCTCCTCAGGGAAATCAATGTAAGCCTCAAGGTGAGCCAATGCCTCCAGTAATTGAACGCGCATTGCTTCCACCCGAAACCCCAGCTTCCCCTCCATCTGGCGGTTAGCAGCTCGCAGAGCAAGTGAAGTGCGCGCCCCTATAAGATCCATGACGGCCTCAGCCTGAGTTAGGTCCATCTTGCCATTAATAAAAGCGCGCCTGGTAAACTCACCGGGCTCGGCGGGGCGAGCCCCGGCATCAACCAATGCGGCAAGTACAGCCGCTGAAACAAGCACCCCTCCATGCGAGGAAATCTCGACTGTGTCCTCACCGGTATAACTGGCCGGCGCTCGAAAAACAGTGAGTAGAACCCGGTCGATATATTCGCCATCTTTATCAACCACATTCCCAAGCACCTGCAACCTCTGCGGCAACTCTGCCACCCTGTTGCCACTCGAACGAAAAACCTTCTCCGCGATCTCAACCGCCCCATCTCCGGACATACGCAAGAGCGAAACCGCCCCCTGCCCAGGGGGAGTTGAAATTGCAGCTATTGTCTCCACCACGACCCACCCTTCCTGCAAACAGGGACACCCCGGGCAATCTCAGCCCGGCAACTAATTAATAGCGACCCGGTTATATTTAATTGATTTTGCGATATGTGTTTAAATATCACAATGCTTGCTGTATCTTCAATCGTCATCTTCAAGGCCACTCATGCATCATTTCATGAGGCATGGATACTCACCCTTCTTCAGCAAAGCTTCCACTAAAACTCAAGGAAGGATTACAATTCACTCAAACTTCGTAAGCCCGGAACCATAGCGAACTCATCCCAATGGTGGAAAAAATCCGCAACAATAACGGGAACTACCTGCCCAATCAAGCAGACCAGCCCCCAACATTTGACCTCAGGAGTATCGTTGCTAACACTGTGATCTTCAGGCTAAAAGTTGCCGTTATCCTTCTTCTCGGAGTTCTCTCAAAAGCGCCTGCGGATGAACCCGGGAACTTAAAAGATCTACTCCCGGCAACAGAATACGATGCCCTTACCACCTTTTACGGTGAGACTTCCGGTCCACGTTGGAGGCAAGCAACGAACTGGCTAGACCCTACTCAGTCCAATTGGTTTGGACTTGAAACCCGCCATGTTCGCTGGGCAAGGATTACCCTGGCACCCAGTCACTGGCACAGCGTTCACAATGTGTATGGCCTTTCACAGAACGCCAATCGGTTGAACGGAACAATCCCCTCCGCCTTGAGTCAGTTGAGCAATCTGCAAAGGCTAGAACTTGCCGGCAACCAGTTGCACGGAACCATCACCCCCTCGTTAGGCGCGCTAAGCAATTTGCAACTGCTTAACCTCGCTAGCAATCAGTTAAGCGGTTCAATACCCTCTGTATTGGGACAACTCAGTACACTAAAGGAGATTTACCTGACAAACAATCGGCTAACCGGAGCGATCCCGGCTGAATTGGGACAGCTTGGAAAGCTGGAGTCGCTCCACCTCAAGCATAATGAGTTAAGCGGCCGGATCCCGGCTGAGCTGGGAAAACTCACCCGCTTGCTCCAGTTGTTTCTAAATGACAATCATTTAAGCGCCTCTATCCCGGATGAGCTAGGACAATTAAACAACTTGCGGGAACTCCACCTAAGCAACAACAACTTGAGTGGCACAATTCCCGCTCAATTCGGACAGTTGCGCAATCTAGATATGCTTAACTTGACCAATAACCGGCTTATTGGAACGATCCCGCCCGAACTGGGACAGTTAAGCCGTGCCTCATGGATAGGTCTCTCAAATAACCGATTAAGTGGAGAAATCCCCGCTGCACTGGGACAGTTGCGGCGCCTCTGGGATCTCTTGCTTAACAACAACAGTCTGGAAGGCGCTATCCCAGCTGAACTCGGACAACTGATCAACCTAAGGGTTCTCAACCTCAACGACAATAATCTAACTGGAGCCATCCCCGAAGAACTGGAGCAGTTAATCAATCTGGAAATCCTCTTTGCTGACAACAACCAACTCAGTGGCGCAATCCCTCCCGAGTTGGGACAATTTTCCAACCTGCGCATCTTTTCCTTTTCAAATAACAGGTTAAGCGGCCCGATCCCCGCCGAGTTGGGACAATTAACCAGCTTGTGGTCATTGAACCTAGGGTTCAATCAGTTAAATGGGCCTATACCTGATGAATTGGGGTTCTTGCGCGATTTGACTCAACTTGAACTCTCTAACAACCAGTTAAATGGACCGATACCCAAATTGCTCGGTTCTTTGACCAACCTGACTCACTTGGATCTCTCCAACAACAATCTAACCGGAACAATCCCATCCTGGATTGGAATGTTACACAACTTAGAGGTCCTTAACCTTTCCAATAACCAGCTGAGCGGCTCAATTCCTGCTGAGCTCGGACAGTTGGCTAACTTGAAAGAATTGCAACTGCACTGCAACCCTCTTGACGGTGAACTTCCCACTTCCCTAACCCAACTTAGCAATAGCCTTAATACCTTTTCTTTCTCCAGTATCACCAACGATCTTAATGGGACAGCAAGCGCCGACGTTCTGGCTAAATTAAATTCCTCCGGCATTTCCGTCATGCACGTTCCTGCTTCAAGCTGTCCGGAAAGCCTGACCCTTCCCGAACTCGAGATTTCTCATGACGACAGCTCAGGAAACATATTGCTAATCCTTAAGGCAACAGTCGGTCAACATCTCCGGTTGCAGATGTCCTCAGACGGCGTTGCGTGGATGGACATTGCGACGACATCCCCGGATTTCTCGGGCATTATGATTCACGAGCAACCCATCCCAGAGGGCCCCTCTGAGAAGCTCTACCGGGTAGCTTGGTAGTCGCAATCGCCATTCCATTGTATACCTGAGGCCATAGCCTGACCTTCCTGGAAATCAGTTGGAACCATCAGAACGCCTTGTCATCAGCTAGCACTCAAGGGCATCCTTAAGCACTTCCATACAGCGGCGATTCTCCGCTTCTGTCCCAATAGAAATGCGCACCCATTCCGGTAGCTTGTAGCCACGCATCGCCCGCACGATCACTCCGCGACGAAGCATCGCATCAAACACGGCATCCCCGTCGCCAACCCTTACCATTACAAAATTTGCCCGGCTCGGGACATAATCCAGATGCAGCCCTTTAAAGCTCTCCTCAAAGAAAGCCCTGCCTGCATCAGTAACCCCCTTGGTTCTTTCCTGATGATCAACATCCTGAAGGGCCGCAAGCGCCCCGGCCTGCGCAATCGAGTTGGCATTAAAAGGCTGGCGGGTCTTTTGCAAGACTGAAGCCAACGAAGCCGGCGCCAACCCATAACCTATACGCAGTCCTGCCAACCCCTGGATTTTGGAGAAAGTTCGCATCACCACCACGTTGCGCCCTTCCCTCACATACTTAAGGGTGTCAGGAGGGTCATCCAGGAACTCGTGGTAAGCCTCATCAAAAATCACGATGACATCCTCAGGAACCCGCTTCATGAATGCGTCTATCTCGCCCTGCCCAACCATGGTTCCTGTCGGATTGTTGGGATTGGCAATGAAAATCTCACGAGTGCGCCCGGAAATCGCATCTGCCATGCCGTCCAAGTCATGGACGAAATCCGGATCATTTACCTCGATGGTCCTGGCACCAAAAAGGGTCGCCATCAGTTTATAGACAACAAATGCATGCTCGGCAGCAATGATCTCGTCCCCAGGCTTCAGGAACGCGTGGCCCACAAACTCGATAATCTCATTGGAACCATTGCCAAGCACCACATTCTCCATCGATACCCCCGCTTGCCGGGCAATAGCGTTGCGCAGTTTCCAGCCACCACCATCAGGATAAACATTCACATCCTCCACCGCCGCATGCATTGCCTCCAGTGCCTTTGGCGATGGTCCCAACGGGTTTTCATTGGATGCGAGCTTGATCACCGAATCCGCGTCAATTCCCAGCTCCCTCGCCACATCCTCAATGGGTTTCCCTGGCTCATACGGAACCAGGTCACGCAACTGGGGATTG
Organism: Verrucomicrobiaceae bacterium; assembly: GCA_024229495.1. GTDB lineage: Bacteria > Verrucomicrobiota > Verrucomicrobiia > Verrucomicrobiales > DEV007 > CACIUL01. The sequence continues at coordinate 13,278 of JAAESJ010000596.1, forward strand.
GAAAACTCGCAGGGATCAGGCATGCCAAACAATCATGGTCGACAAAACAGGCGCGTCAAGCAGATGCCCCGCTAACATTTAAAGCCCTGCGCCACCGGAATACGCCGACCCGCCCCAAAGGCCTTGGATGTAACCCTGAGACCAGGTGCCGCCTGTCCCCGCTTCCACTCATTGGAATCCACCTGCCTCTGCACCCATCTCACGATCTCCTCCGCATATCCACGACCAACGATATCTGCCACGCTCAGCGATTGTTCCACATACAACTCAAGGATTTGATCCAGCAAATCATACTCAGGCAAGGTGTCCTGATCCTTCTGATCATTGCGCAACTCCGCACTCGGCGCCTTCGTTATCGTGTTCCAGGGAATAATCTCATTCTCACGGTTGATCCAGCGGGACAACTCATAGACAATCGTCTTGGGCAAGTCGCTGATCACCGCCAATCCTCCACACATATCCCCGTAGATGGTGCAATACCCCACTGCCAACTCACTCTTGTTCCCTGTCGTCAGCAGCATATGCCCGATCTTGTTCGATATCGACATCAGCATTAAGCCGCGTATCCGTGCCTGCATATTCTCCTCAGTTACATCCTCGGCAAGTCCATCGAACAATCCGGAAAGTGAACCCTTGAGCTCTTTGAAGACCTCGCTGATAGCAATTGTTTCGCAACGCATCCCAAGGTTGTTGGCCAGGGTCAGGGAGTCATCCACGCTTCCCTCTGAACTAAATTCACTGGGCATGGTCACACCAAGCACATTATCAGCGCCAAGAGCATCGCATGCCAATGCAACAGTAAGCGCTGAGTCAATCCCCCCGCTTAAGCCCACCACGGCACTCTTGAACCCGCACTTGTGCAGGTAATCCCGCACCCCAAGGACAAGGGCGGAGTAAATCTCCTGCATCGGGTGCTCAGCATTGAAGTCTCCTGACTCAGCCTCAGTATCAACAATTGACAGACTTTCCTCAAATCCTGGACACTGCAGAAGGACCTTGCCATCAGGGCAATGCGAAATGGAGTTGCCATCAAAGATCAACTGATCATTTCCAGCAACGGCATTACAGTAGACCACCGGGCAGCCTATCCGTCTTGCAAGAAAGGCCAGCATCTTGTGTCGTTGTTCAACCTTGCCGGCATGGAAGGGAGAAGCACTCATGTTGACCATCAGGTCAATCCCCTGTTCAGCAAGAGCTCCAGCAGGATCCTTTACATAAAGTTGAGACGGCAGGAACTCCTCACTCCACACATCCTCACAAAGAGTAACACCAAGCTTAATTCCTCCGACATCAAGAGGTTTCACCGATTCTGCCGGCTGGAAGTAACGCGCCTCGTCGAAAACGTCATACGTCGGCAACAGGCACTTGACTACCTTCTGCTTTTCCCTGCCCTGCTGCAACAAGGCCGCGGCATTCTCGAAAGGCTTGCCCACCTTACCGGCATGGTGATCAACGTAGCCCACCAGCAATGGAACATCCGCAACCTTTGAATGAAGATAATCCAACCAGTCAAGGGTCCCTGAAACAAATCCTGATTTAAATATCAAATCTCGCGGAGGATATCCGGTAAGCGACAACTCCGGAGTAACCACCAACTCAGCTCCCTGATCCACAAGATTCCAGTAGGCATCCAGGATCAGCTTGGAGTTGCCCTCAAGGTCTCCAACAACATGATTAATTTGAGCGATTCCTACCTTCATCTCTACCAATAGCCAAGCTGGCCGGTAATCATGACATAAATCCCCAGCACAAGGTTGGCAACCGCATGCATTAAAATACAAGCAGCAAGGCTCTTTGTGGTTACTGCCAAGGCATAGGCCAGACTACCGTAGATAAGAGCGCCAAGGTAATCAGGTGGGGAGTGTGCGACCATGAAGAGCAGGGTAACCACCAAGAAACTCAGCCACGAGAACTTCCCGAAGGGCTGCTCCCAGTAATCCCCGTCCTTATCAAGCAAATAGCGCATTAAAAAACCTCTCCAGAAGATCTCCTCGATAAATGCGACCACAACAACCATACGCACAAAGCGCATGCCAACAGAAATCCAATAGTATGACGAGTCGCTATCGCCGGCATCTGAAGGATCAAAGCCATCGCTCCTCGAGGTGAACCCCAGCATCTTCCACCACCCCTCATCCATCCCCGCCATACCAAATATATGCCCCGGGAGCACCCAAAGCGTAATACCAAGAAGCCCGGCGGCAACGGCAAGCCCCAATCCACGAACCGGACCAAAGTCATAATGCCGTCGGTAATAAAACAGCAACACGAGGGCAATAGCTGTCTGTAAGGGATAAATCCACTGCTCTGGAGCATGCCGATACCAGGGATACAAATCTTCGTTGTCGACATAAAACCCTGCCACCTCCAGCAATGGCATCAAAAGCAGCACTGCAAGGAAAACAAATAGTGGAATGATATGGGCAAGCGTCTTCAAGGAAGCCTGCCTTTCAGTCAAGTTCTCCGCCCTCACCCCTCTCATCCCTTCAAGGATGCAAGGAACTGGCGGAACCCCTCAAGAGCACGCTTAATACGCTCCATATCCGTTGCATAACAACACCGCAGGAACCCCTCACCACTGACTCCGAACGCATCTCCGGGAACAGCTGCCACATTCTGGCTGTCAAGCAAGCCGGTTGCAAATTCCCTGCTGGTTAACCCACTGGGCCGTATGTCAGGAAACACATAAAAGGCACCTCCGGGCAAATGACAAGGAAGGCCCATGTCATTGAATTCCCCGACAATGTAATCCCTCCGCCTACGGTAATCCCTCCGCATTGACTCCACCGCCGCAGCGCCGTTCTCCAGCGCCTCAAGGGCTGCCACCTGACTGGTAATCGGAGCGCACAGCATCGAATACTGGTGAATCTTCATCATCGCCTCGGTAATTTCCGGAGGAGCACAGGAATACCCCAGCCGGAAGCCGGTCATCGCAAACGCTTTCGAGAAGCCATGAAGCAGGATCGTGCGTTCACGCATTCCCGGCAAAGAGGCAATCGAGACATGCCTGTAATCTTCTTCGTAAACCAACTCACTGTAAATTTCATCAGTGATAACGAGAATGTCGTTGCTGATGCACAACTCCGCAATCTTCTCCAGTTCCGGAACGTCCATCACGCTCCCTGTGGGGTTGGTAGGGAAATTCAACATCAGCACACGCGTCCGTGACGTAATCTTTTTCTCTATCTCCTCGGCGCTTACCACGAATCCTTCTGCTGCACTGGATGGCACTGGCACCGGAACGCCATAGGCAAGAGCCACACTCGGATCATACGACACATAGCAGGGCTCATGATAAATGAGTTCATCCCCCGGGTTGAGTAAAGCCCTGCAAGCCAGATCCAGCGCTTCTGAAACCCCCACTGTAACGAGAATCTCACTGCCCGGGTCATAATTCACACTGAAGTGGGATGCCACATAACCGGCAATGGATCTTCTCAATTTCTCAAGACCAAGATTTGAGGTGTAGCTGGTCTCACCACGCTCCAATGAATAAATGGCAGCTTCTCGAATATGCCAGGGAGTGCTGAAATCCGGTTCTCCCACCCCAAGGGAAATAACATCATTGCGACCAAGTACAAGCTCGAAGAAATCCCTGATGCCTGACCTGGGGATACTTCGTACCTGTTTTGAAATTTTGTCCTCCAAAGACATACTCTTGTGAGAGTTCTGGCAATAACGCCCTTATCCTCGTCAGGGCGTCACGGGCAAGCGATCCCCCCCGGCATCAGATTTGGCAAGGAATCCATCGCGCTTGTAGGTCTTAAGGTGAAAATGAGTGGCCGTCGAGATCACTCCCTGGAGAGTGCTGAGTTTCTCAGCAACAAACCGGGCCACGTCATGTAATGAATCCCCGCTGACAACGACCGAGAGGTCGTATCCACCGCTCATTAAAACACAACTCTCAACCTGATCAAACTTAGCAATCCGTGTCGCCAAAAGATCAAATCCACCACCACGCTCTGGAGTAATCTTCACCTCAATGACTGCAGAAACACGTTTCCCATCCTCAACCTGTTCCGAGTCGACAACAGCCGTGTATCCAAGAATAGCGCCTTTCTCCTCAAGTGCCCTGATCCGGGCATTGATATCCTCCTCGCTACTGCCAAGCAATTCAGCGAGCTCTTGATCGCCACAGCGGGCATTCTTCTGTAAAAGTTCTATCAGCGAGTCCATGAGGTCAGATTTAAGGATTACTAGGCGCAAATGGAGCAGATGATCCCCCCTCCTGCACCCTATTCTTTTGCCCCTGAGAGGAATTCAGAGGGGTTCAGCACCAATCGTCCCCCGGAATTCCATGCATCAAATTTCTCCCACCCGCCAATCAACAGGGATCTTGCTGCTGCAAAACGATCAGAAGCGCCAAGAACTACCACGATTAAACGCCGAGGGGTAACTCTGGTCCTCCCGTCCGGCAATTCCTCAACGATAGGCTTCCTGTCAGCACTGATCGCCAGGCAAGGCCCCGCCCTCCTCGTCAAGCCGGTCTTAATACCGTCAATGCCATCCTTGCCTAGCAACTTATTTGTATTCTTGATCATAAAGTGTCTTACCCCCTCTTGTCCGTGAACAGCGACCTTCCTCTCCTTCTGCGAGCAGAAAAACGTAAACGAAGGCTTTCCAAGGGCATATATTGCAAGGCGGGCAATATCCGCAGCACTTGAATGCGGCAGCTTTTCCAGATGATCCATGCCATGGGGGTTGGTAAACAATGAATCTTTAGCCCCCTGCCTCTCAGCCAGGGCATTCATTTGGTTAACGAATTCTTCAACCGGGACTGTCCCTGCATCAACATTGCCGCGCACAAGAAGGTCCCTTCCCACATGATTGGCCAGGGTTTCAGCGGCCCAGTTGTCAGAACCGATCAAAGCGCAATAAAGGGCATCTCGCAGACTGATCCGCTCTCCCGGTCGCAAATTCATCCTGTTAGGACCGCCAATCAAATTACCGCTCGCGGGCACAATCGCCAACTCACTTAGGTCCGCACGAGTAAGCTCTGCCCAATCAAGAACGACCATCGCTGTTGCAATCTTGGTTAAGCTGGCCACCTGACGGCGCATTTGCCCCTGATGGGATGACAGGATTTTCTTGGAATGAAAATCCACTACAATATATGCCTCAACCGTGGATTGCTGCCCTACCGAACGCTGAAGCCCTGACATGTAGAAAAAAGTAAGAAGCAAAAAAACAAACGAACAAAGCGAAGGAACCTTTCTTGAAGCAACTGATGACATCATTGGATTGTTGGAAATTTACTTAGCTTACCTGAAAATCAAGGTAACCTTTAGATAACGCAACTCTACAAGAGAAAACCTGATCTTTGCCAAGGGGGAGAATCTCTTCTTTTTCCAAAAACTTCAATGAGCCCACATCGCCCATTCTCTAGAGGATAGGACAGGCAACTTTTCAGAAAGCCACCGCCTATGAATTGAAACGCCTTGCCCAAATCTATCATCCGATTATGTTCGCAAGCGAAAGACACAAGTGTTCAATTGCCCGGAAAGCGAAGTTAACTAACATCACAAAACATTAACAGCCAATGCTTTACGTGTGTTTACATGAACTTTTCAGGAGCCTTCTAAACGAAGGGTTCAACAGTTTATGCAACGAACTGCCCCAGAGCAACTCAAGGGGCAGAATACACCGTGGCACTTATTCCGACGCCTTTCAGCACCAATACCTTAACCGACGGAGCTCCTCTGATATCAGCAGGCAGGCAGGTTTACCAAAAAACCCGGCCTCCCACAGCAAATCCAATGGATTCTGGACGCAATCGCGCAAGTCACGCTCCGCCACAAATACCGAACAACAAAAAGACCAAAATACAAAATGGCACAGTCATCCAATCATCAGCAACGTGGCAACCGTAACCACAGCCGCAACCGCAACCGCAACCGCAACCGCAACAATCGGGGCTCAAACGGCGGTGGCGGCAGCCAGCGCCGGTTCGTAAAGCAAAAAGTCCCCCGGCGCACCAGTAAACCTTCTTTCTGGGAAAAGTTTTGTAGCTGGCTGGGCTTTGGTCCCAAGCGCCCTAAACCACCACAACGCGCCTCAAAGGAAAGTTCCCGGTCCAGGACAAAAAGCACTGCCAAAAAGCAACCCCGGGACAGGGAACGGCAACGCCAAAAGCCAAGGACTTCAGGACCTCCTGAAAAGGTTGCCGTCACCTCATCCAGGCTCTACGTGGGCAACCTTTCTTATTCAACAACAGGAGATGAACTTGAAGCCCTCTTTGAAAAAACAGGAGAGGTTGTAAGGGCCGAAATCGTCTACCATCGACGCAGCAACCGCTCAAAGGGATATGCGTTTGTTGAAATGAATGACGCAAATACTGCCCGAAAAGCCGCGGAGACTCTCCACGACCATGAGTTCATGGGAAGGAAAATCATCGTCAACGGGGCAACGAGCGCAGGGCCTCAGGATAACCAAAACGCTTAACCCTCCTGGGCTTTCAGCGAGGCAATGGGCCCGCTTTACATTACCGGTCCAACCGGGTCAGGAAAGAGCAGCATCGCGGCAACTCTCGCTCATCGCATTGGTGGCGAAGTTGTCAACGCAGACGCATGCCAGTTGTATCGCAACCTTGAAATCGTTACCGCCGCGCCGACTGAAGAACAGCGACAACTGGCACCACACCATCTTTACGGCACCCTTGAAGTAAGCGATGATTGCAACGCAGCCCACTATGCCGAAATCGCCAAGCCTGTAATCAATGAAATAATGGAGCGCGGAAATTGCCCCGTCGTTGTCGGCGGCAGCGGACTCTACATGAAAAGCCTGACCCATGGCCTTGACGACCTTCCCGCTGCTGACCCCGGGTTGCGTGAGGAGCTTGATGCCCTCAGTCTGCCTCAACTGGTCAACAAATTGCAGCAAGTCGATCCGGATGCAGCAACTCAGGTGAACCTGAGCAACCGCCGCTACGTCACCCGAGCAGTAGAAATCAGCATCCTTGCAGGGCAACCAATGTCGAAGATAAAAACCAGCTGGGCGAACAGCTCACCGGATTTTGACGGAATCATTATCACCCGGGACAGGGAGGAACTCTACTCGCGCATCAACATTCGCGTGAGTGAGATGATAGCGGAAGGATTAACCGAGGAAATCAGACAACTCCCCAAGGCGCTCTCTGCGACTGCCGCACGTGCTATCGGAATCCGTGAAATCAAAAGCTATATCGCCGGTGAATACACTCTTGATCAATGCATTGATTCAATTCGCCAAGCCAGCCGGCGCTATGCAAAGCGCCAACTGACCTGGTTTAAGAAAGAACCGGGCTTTCAAATGGTTTGCCTCAAGCCTGCTGAGGATACAGATTCAGTGGTTATGCGGATTCTCGCCCTTCACCCACGACCGGGACATGCCTGAGCACACACAGACAATCCGGGTAAAATTACCCGGAAGCCCCTACGATGTCGTCATCGGCAATGGGATATTACCATCCTGCGGAGAGCGCATTGCCTGCCTTGGAATTGGCGAGAGGTGTGCAGTAATCTCAGACAGCAACGTGGCGCCACTTTACAGCGAAACCGTATGCGAATCACTGCGAGCATCGGGGATAACGCCAGATCCGGTGAACATCGATGCAGGAGAAGCGAGTAAATCCACGGACTGCGCAGAGAAAATATGCCGGCAGATGATTTCCGACGGACACGACCGTCACAGCTTCGTCGTTGCCCTTGGTGGCGGCGTAATCGGAGACCTTGCAGGGTTCGTGGCAGCCATATTTTATCGTGGCATTCCCTTTGTGCAGATACCCACTACCATCGTCGCCCAGGTTGACAGCTCGGTGGGTGGAAAAACCGGGGTTAATACACCGGAGGGCAAGAATCTTATCGGATGCTTCCATCAACCTCACCTGGTTATTGCCGACACCTCAACGCTGCAGTCACTGCCCGATCGTGAATTCAACGAAGGCTTTGCAGAAGTCATTAAGCACGCCGCAATTCGTGATGCCGATATGCTGGATGACATCATGGAAATTGACGGCCGGGAACAACTCACGCCCCTTATTGCCCGCAATGTCGCAATCAAGGCCCGCATCGTCGAGGAGGACGAGAAGGAAACCTCAGGGATCCGCGCATATCTCAACTACGGCCATACCATCGGTCATGCCATTGAAACAGCAGGTGGCTATGGTCGCCTGCTTCATGGTGAAGCCATCAGCCTCGGTCTGCTTGCGGCAAACAGCCTCTCCTGCACCAAGGCAGGGCTACCCAGCAACCAGGCAGAGCGCATCAGAGAAGCTCTGGAGAAGTTCAGACTGCCAACTACTCTCGATAAGTCGTTAGACACGGGAACTCTGCTGAAATTGATAAAAAGCGACAAAAAATTCCATAATGGCCGCATCCGGTTCGTCGTAGTTCCTGAACTTGGTCGAGCAGAACTTCGCAACGACATCACCGAGTCCGACATCACCCTCGCAATTCAAAGTTTACACTGACTCCGACAATGAACTCCAAGCAGGCTTACATCGCGCTAAACCTGCTTCCTCATATCGGTCCAGTTCGAGTTCACAGACTCCTTGAGCATTTCGGCAACCCCAAGTCCATCCTATCGGCAAAAGTTGAAGAACTCATGCAGGTCAAGGGAATCGGACAAGAGGCATCTAAAAGTATCGCCAATTGGCGAACCCTGATCGATTTGCAGGATGAGCTAAAAAAGATTCAGGCCAGGGACATTGGAATCATCACTACCGAGGATGACAACTACCCTTCATTACTAAAAAAAATCTATGCTCCTCCCATTGTACTTTACATATGGGGACGTCTGGAAAAATCGGATTCTGATGCCATTAGTATCGTCGGCTCACGACAAGCTACTTACTATGGAAAACAAACCGCGAGAAAATTCGGCTTCCAGCTTGCTCACGCCGGCTTGTGCGTAATTAGTGGCCTTGCCAGAGGCATCGACTCTGCTGCCCATGAAGGGGCTCTGGCAGCGGGCGGACGAACAATAGCCGTTATTGGCAGCGGTCTTGGGAAACTATACCCCAAGGAAAACCAATGCCTTGCGGAAAAGATCTCCAGAAACGGCGCCGTCATCTCGGAATTTCCCGTGGATTTCCCGCCACAGAAACGCTCTTTCCCTCAACGCAACAGAATCGTTGCAGGCTGGGGACAGGGAACACTGGTCATCGAAGCCGGTGCAAAAAGCGGTGCGCTTATCACCGCCGGGCAGGCCTCTGACAGCAACCGTGATGTCTACGCCGTCCCCGGGCAAGTAGATCGCCAGGAATCCCAGGGAGCAAACCGCCTTATCCAACAGGGCGCAAAGCTCGTTATCGATGCCCGAGACGTGTTGGAGGAAATGGCTATTGAATTTACCGATGTCGGGAAAAAACCGGAAATTTGCAGTTCAAGGGCCAAGTTGATGTCAAATTCGGAAAAAATAATTTATGGCTCTCTGGGGCCTGACCAGGCCCACATCGACGAGGTCTCAAACCAAGTAAACATGGGGGTTGCAGAGGTATCTGCCACCCTCCTCAAGTTGGAAATAAAACAGCTCGTCAAGCAGCTTCCTGGCAACTACTTCGTGAAACTCGTTTGAAAAATGCGGTAATTACGTCCTAGATTCGCCGCCGCAGGATGTCCAAAAAACTTATTATTGCCGAAAAACCGAGTGTTGCCACTGACCTTGCCCGTGTTCTGCGCTCTGAACTCGGCGCCTTTGAAAAAAAGGGACGTGACCGCAATACCTACTTTGAAAGCGAATCAGCAGTGATCGCATCTGCAGTAGGGCACCTTGTCGAACTGCAAATGCCAGCAGGTCCTAATGGGAAAAAGCTACCCTGGGGCATGAAGCATCTTCCGGTGATCCCTGATGAGTTCCAGCTCCAGCCAATCGAAAGGAGCGAGAGCAGGCTCAAGCTTTTGCAAAAGCTCATCAAGCGTAAGGATGTCGAGACCGTCATTAATGCCTGTGACGCCGGGCGTGAAGGAGAGCTAATCTTTCGCTACCTCATGCAGATGGCCGTGACAAAGCAGACACAGCGCATGTGGATGCAGTCCATGACCGACAGTTCAATTATCACTGCCTTCGGCCAGTTGCGCGATGACGAACAGATGCTCCCCCTTGCTGACGCCGCACTTTGCCGCTCGGAAAGCGACTGGTTAATCGGTCTAAACGGCACCAGGGCGCTCACCGCATTTAACTCACGGCATGGCGGATTCAACGTCACCACTGCCGGGCGCGTCCAGACACCAACCCTGGTGATCCTTGCTGAACGCGAGAAAAAAATCCGGGAATTCCAGAAGGTTCCTTACTTTGAAGTGCACGCCAGCTTCCAGGTTAAGGCCGGTGAATATACCGGGCGTTGGTTCCGGGAAAACTTTAAGAAAGAGCAGGGCAATGAACAGGCCAAGGCCGAGCGAATATGGGAAAGCTCCGAGGCCGATGCAATTAAGGCAAGGTGTGAAGGGAAAACCGGCCTCGTCGAGGAAACGAAAAAGCCCGCGAAGCAGGCTCCCCCTCAACTCTACGATCTCACTACCCTGCAACGCGAGACCGGCTACTCTGCACGCCGCACACTCCAGATTGCACAGGCTCTCTACGAGCGCCACAAGTTGTTGACCTACCCGAGAACAGACTCGCGCTGCCTTCCTGAGGACTACATCTCAACGGTCAAAGAACACTTGAGGACATTCAGCCGCGCTGGAAGCAATCCTGTCTTAGCAAAGGAAATCATTGATGGTGCGGAAAAGGTACTCTCAAAGGACTGGCTCAAACCCAACAAGCGGATCTTCAATAACGCCAAGATCAGTGACCACTTTGCAATTGTTCCCACCGGCAAACTGCCAACAGCCGCACTCAAGGATGATGAGCGACGGGTCTATGACATGGTGACACGCAGACTGATTGCCATCTTCTACCCCTCCGCGGAATTTGAAAACACCCGCCGAATCACTCGGGTTAGTGAAGACACCTTCCTGACCACCGGGAAGGTCCTCGTAAAGCCGGGATGGCTGGAGGTTTATGGACGCAAGCCCGGCCTGGCAAATGATAAGGATGAACTGGTGAGCACAGAAACCGGCGAATCGGCAGAAGTGACATCCATAGAAATCAAGGCAGAGGAAACCAAGCCTCCCGCACGTTACACCGAGGCAACGCTGCTCTCAGCGATGGAGACAGCGGGCAAGCGGGTTGATGATGAAGCATTGCGCGAAGCCATGAGCGAACGCGGCCTTGGAACACCTGCCACCCGCGCTGCAATTATTGAGGGACTCATTGCCCACAAGTATCTTTTCCGCCACGAGCAACAGAAGCGTGACCTTGTCGTCTCCAACAAGGGACTGGCACTGATTAACCTGCTCGATGAGATCGGCATTGAGTCATTAAGATCTCCCGAGATGACCGGTGAATGGGAGTTCAAGCTCAAGGAAATGGAGCAGGGAAACCTCAACCGTGACTCCTTCATGAAGGAGATCAGGGAACTTACCGAAAAAATCGTAAGCCTAACGAGCAAAAGAATCGGCGAGCTTGAGAACCGCGTATTCCCTAACATCGAAGCCACCTGCCCTGAATGCCGTGAAAAAGGCCTCAAGCAAACCGATGGCAATTACTCGTGCATGAACAAGGAATGCAAGTTCAAGCTCAACAAGTATATCGCCAGTCACGAGCTTGTCAGCGAGCAGGCAGTGGAGCTCCTGGAAAAAGGCAGGATCGGCCCGTTTGAGGATTTCAAGAACCGGTTTGGTCAGCCCTTCAATGCAGAAATCACACTCGAGGAAGGCAAGCGGGGAAGCTGGAAACCCGGCTTCATCTTTGAAGGGGATGACGAACGTGAAGCGGAAAGTAAAAACCTCAGTGACGAGCAGCTCTTGACCGAGATCCAGCTAACGGATGAAAAGTCTGCCAAGGTTTACCAGACTGAAAGCGCCTACATCTGCCCGGAAATGGCTCCGGACAAGCACAAGGGCGGCACCCGTATCGCAAAGCAAATCCTTCAGAAGGACATTCCGGAGGATCAAGCTATCAAGCTCTTCGCAGAGGGTAAGACTGATGTAATTCAAGGATTTATCTCAAAGAAAGGCAGGCCATTCAACGCCCAGCTGCTGCTTGATAAGTCCACCGGAAAGCTCGGTTGGGAATTTCCTCCGCGAGCCAAGAAGAAAACGACCAAGAAAAAGACGGCGCGGAAAAAAGTCGGTAAGAAAAAACCCGCCCCAAAGACCGCCAGTGAAGAAGATTCAGCAGCATCAACCTCATGAAAGAGAACATCAGACTCGGTATCGTTGGGCTTGGCAACATGGGCCGGGCGCATCGGCAGAACATCATTGATGGTAAAGTCACCGGCATTGACCTGAGCGCCGTCTGTGACATCCCCAAGGGATTACCCGATCAGAGAGATGGTGAGACCCAGTTTACCGATGTCGGAGCAATGATCTCCTCAGGGGAAATTGACGCCATCCATATTTGCACCCCCCACCCATCACACCGGGACATCGGTGTGCAGGCACTCAAGGCAGGCCTACATGTGCTCATGGAAAAACCACTGGCCGTTCACAAATCCGACTGCCAGGCGCTAATCGATGCGTATGAGGCCACCGGTCGCGACAAAATCTTCGCCGCCATGTTCAACCAGCGGACAGATCCTCACTACAAGATTCTCAAGGAAAAAATCGATTCGGGGGAAACTGGAAAAGTGCGCCGTATCCACTGGTCAGTAACAGACTGGTTCCGCACCGAATATTACTATGCCCTTGGCGGCTGGCGGGCAACATGGAAAGGGGAAGGCGGTGGCGTATTGCTAAACCAATGCCCGCACAACCTTGACCTGTTTCAGTGGCTATTCGGCATGCCTGAGCAAGTTACCGGATTTCTGAATTTCGGACGCTACCACCAAATTGAGGTAGAAGATGATGCAACGCTTTATTTTCGTTACCCGGACGGGAAAAATGCCACCTTCATCACTTCAACGGGAGAAGCCCCCGGCGTTAATCGACTCGAGGTTATTGCCGAACGTGGCACCCTCACAGTCGAGGAAGGGGTTATCCGCTGGGTTCGTAATGAAACCGAGGCTGCAATCTTCAGCGAAACCGCCGAATCGGGATTCACAAAGCCGGAGACCACAGAGATCGAGATCCCTATTGACGGCAGAGGCGGACAGCATATTGAAATTCTACAGAATTTCGCTGACGCAATACGAAATGGAGCAGCGCTCATCTCCCCTGCCATTGAGGGCATCCACAGTGTTGAACTGGCAAATGCCGCACTTCTCTCCGCTTGGTCGGGAGCAACAATCAACCTTCCTATGGACGCTGAAAAATACGCCGACATTCTCAATGACAAGGCGGAAAGCTCAACTTTCAGGAAGAAGGATATTCAAGCCGCCGCCACAGCGTCACCGGAGGATTTTGCCAAGTCCAACAAGACCTAGACCAGGCTAGTTCCAAGAGGCATGCATTACGCGCCGGGTTGTCAATCATGGGCACCGCCACAGAATTGATCCATACTTATGGATAACCCTGCAACTCAAAACTTGCATACGGCACGCCGCCGAGCATGATATGGCCTCATGATCATTACTGGTATAGCAGACGAGGCCGGCGATCACGTCGATACACAAATAGCGGCGACCAAAACACTTGGCTGGCAGCACATTGAAGCTCGTTTTGTACAAGTCGACGCATTTGAGAAGGGCAGCATTCACGAGATACCTGAGGAAGCCTTCGACCTTGCTGCCGCGGCATTTCACGCAGCGGAAATCCAAGTCTGCTCAATCGGTTCAACTATTGGCAACTGGGCTCATTCAATAAAGGACCCTTTTGATATTACGGAGGCGGAAATCCAGCGTTGTATCAAGCGCATGCACAAGCTGGGTGCAAAAATTGTGCGTTATATGAGCTACGCGATCCTCGAGGAGGGTAAAGAGAATGACCTCGCCGATCAGCTATTTGACGAGCGGATAAGGCGGTGCAGGGAAATTATCACGCAATTTGAAGCGGAAGGCATCACCCCGGTTCATGAAAACTGCATGAACTACGGCGGTATGAGCATCTCACACGCCATCCAGATGCAAGAGGCTATTCCAGACATGAAGTGGGTGTTTGATACAGGCAACCCGGTATTCAACCCCGACCGTTCGAAGCCGCGACCCTACCCTAGGCAGAGCGCATGGGAATTCTACAAAGCACTTAAAGCGCACATCGCCCATGTTCACATCAAGGACGGACATTGGAACGATGCATCCTCCGAGTGCACCTTCACCATGCCCGGCGAAGGGCAAGGCGATGTGGAGCGCATACTCGCGGATCTCTCAAAAAGCGGCTATAAGGGCTTCATCTCCATTGAACCACATGTTGCCACTGTATTCCACGACACAACCGAAACCGATGATAACCCCGAGGAAAAGGCCAGGGAACAATTCGAAAGCTATGTGGAATACGGTCGCAGGTTGGCTCTATTAATGAAGCCTCAATCCTGAGCCCTCCTTCAGGGCTCAATAGCATCAATTGCGCTCGATAACTTCTCACGGATTCCAAGCACCCGTTCTGCTTGCAAGCGCTGCCTTAAAAAATCTACGTCTTCAGGCATTGCACACCCCGCCTCTATGGCCTCTGCACAATAGAACCTTACTCTGTCACTCGTATCGCTTACCCCTTTAAGGACGACGCTCCGCAATTGATCCCCTTTCAACCATCGCCAAAGAGAAAAACCAACCTCTCTTAAGCGAATACTGGGGTGCTCTATCATGAGGGCTAACAGTTCCCCGGAGCCGGGGTGATCTTGCCCTATAAAATCAAGCAAGACGCGTAAGTCCTCAACAATGTGGGAAACCGGGCGCGAAACCGGGGACTGCCAGCGAAATCCTGAAATGACATCCTTGGCCTTCTGCATGAAAACATGCCTGCTGCCAACAGGACTCCATCTCCACAGAACCGGAATCACCGGGCGAAAATCCACCTCTTCATCAAGGAACCGGGCGCGGAGAAGCTTAAGGGTTTGCTCGTCGCGAAGCTTCAAATCCGCAAGGTTCTCCAAAACCCGGCAAAGCCCGACCCACTGCTTACCTCCAGCCGTGGCAATCTGATTCCTTACTTGCGCAAAAATAAATACCACATCCTTCTCGCTAAGCATGCCTATATCATAACCAATACCCCCTGGGGCACCGGCCCTGATCTCTGTCTTCTCCAACATCCATTCAATAGTTCCTCTTAGAGGCGGATCCTTGCGGGTCTTAATCCAATCATTATTCAAGCCCTTAAATGTGTCATCCTCCCCCAATCCTACCCTGTAGTAGGAATCCCCATCTCGGTGCGTGGAATGATAAATTAATTCGCCTCCGGAATTGCCGACCGGCTTGCCCAACAGTTCCTCGACCTCATTAGCACGCATGCCTCGTTCAAGTAAACCCATCCTCAATTTGGTTGTCATGGTGACGGCGCCGATAAGCTTATTAAGCCTGGACTTCGGGATACGCAACGCTCCTCCCAGTTCCACTGATGCGGCTAAAGCCGCATAAGTCGCCCTGTTCATGCTGCTATGTTGCCAGGCAAGCAGGGAAACCCGCTTGCCGTGGCCCAACCACTGCGCACGACAAATATGCCCTGTCCCGTCCAGCGAAAATCTAGCCACCCCTCCCCCTAAAGCCAGCGTCCTATGAAAAATTTCCGCAACCGGGTGCCGCTCCCTCTCATCAAACAACTCAGCATCTTCAACTGCAATGACAGCCCAGGTAATATTTTCCCCGGCAACGATTCGATACCAACTTCCGGAGAAATTTTCCTTCCTGTGGAAAATCGCACCAATCATCGGAATCTCTTCCATGCTTTCCACAACCTCGACCCTGAGGGTGTCGATCTCCGGAAGATAAAAGGATAAATTATCCGATTCAAATAATCTCCACGAGGAAGACACCTCGCCAAAGGCAAACCCCGCAAGGACATCAGCTTGTTTCCCAATAGGCCAAAGCGGAGACATCTCACTGTCATTACCAATAACAGGCAACAACTCCACCTTATCCCGGAATTGCAATGCAGATTGCGCCATGTCGACACCGGAAACTCGCGCTTCCCTTGTTACTGGCAGCTCATGCTCAATGGCAGCAACCGGTTCCAGGATCTCCCGTCGGCTCTCATTAGCACTCTGCTGATGATGTCGACTGACCACCTTCTCCTCACCACTCTCCCGTACAATGTAGCAGATGAAAAATACCCAAAAAGGCAAAAGCAACAGCCACTTCATTGATCGCAATGGGCTAACCCCAAGATGAAATACCCATCAACTCTCTACCGGTCACCCGGGAGCATGCCCCCTGTTGTAATTCCACAACCCATTCAGTTCCCAAGTGCAAGCTTTACCACTTTTGAATTTTCCCTCCACCATTCAACCAATCCCGAAGCATCAAGCAATTCTTCGCCCCGATACCCCGTCATCTCGCCAAAAGTCAGGCTGGCTTCACGGACAACATCAAGGTTGGCATCGGTAGAAACCGCATCAACCAGAGCATTAACGGCGTTTATATGCCGGTGATCAGCCAGTAAATACGCAGCCCTGGCGCGATGCCCTGCCTCCACTCCCTGGTCCTGTAAAACATTGATTAATTGATCCGTTCCAAGTGCCATCTCATCCTTGCCGCGAAGACTTGGGAACAATTCACCAACCGGCAGAGCATGACCTGAAGACCTTAACCCGTTTAGGTATGCGAAACGCACCCTGTAAACCTCTGACATTGCTCCATTCCTTAGTTTCTCATCCTCCTCTTCATCGGCAACCTTCAGCAACTGGTCGAATGCAAGGCGATCGGCTTTCTGAATAGCTGAGTCAGCCATCTGCACAAACCGATTCCTGACACCAAGGTAATCAAGCTCCGCTCGGGCATCCTCGGGATTTAGCTCTAAAGATCTCTTCATTTGCACCACCTCGGTCAACAAAGAATCAATGCGCTGCTCTCCAACCTCGAGTCGCTTCTGCAATACCCTCGTCTCATCCTGAAACTTAATCAGGGAAGAAGAAACCGCCTCGAGGGTTAGCGACTTTTCCTTGAGGACCGGCAACATGATCAATCCTAGAGCAACCATTACCGCAACTTGAACCATTCCTAAAATGATCAAAGGAGGCCAAAAGCTACGTCTGCCACGCCTGTTGCGCTTACGCGTCACCATCGGTATTTCAGTCTCTTCCTCCAAATAAGGCCGAATTTCCTCAGAATGAGCAGAATCACTGCCCGATAGTGATGCCTTTGACTTACTCATTGCCCCTGAAGAGGGAAGATCAGCCAAAGCCGCCATGACATCAGGGTCGTCAAATGCTCCACTGCCCGGAAAATCCGCCTTTTTCTGGCCCCTGGATATCGATTGCCCAAGGCTCTCAAGCGCCTCGCTGAGGGAATCATCCGCGCTCTGCTCTGCAGATCTTAAGGGTGGGCACATTGAAAGTAAGCGTTAGGGGACTGACGGCGCTTTACCAAGCGCAAGCCGGAAAGGTAGAATAAACTGCCCGTGCATTCAATGCATTACGTTCACCTGCTACAATTAAAATCAAATCTTTGGGGAAAAACTGTTCCACGCTCGACTGATCGGCTTTCTGCGCTTTGTTACCCGTTCATCAAGTAAACGCCACCAAAATGATGACCGTCGACATTCGCAACATTCCCGAGGACGAGCACCTAACTATCGAGGGTGAGTTAACCGATGACATTTGCCAACTCCCGGAAAATGATGCAGCGAGCGTCTCCGGTCCCCTTACCTACAGGGCTGAAGCCTCAATAATATCAGAAAACCTGCTATTGAGGGGCAATTTCAACCAGCCATTTGAGCTCACCTGCTGCCGCTGCAATCAAGCTTTCAGGCATACAGTAAGGCTCTCAGGGCACTCACTACTGGCTCCATTGGGCAACTTGACACTGATCGACTTGACGGATGCCCTCCGGGAAGATATTATTCTCGCCCTCCCGAATTTCCCGCACTGCAACAATGGGGACAACCCTATGGATTGCCCCGCCCGCGGAAGGTTCCATACTGAAGAAGACTTTTTGCCCACAGATCCGAAAGAAAACAAGGCCTCAGGTTCAAGCAGCTGGGAAACACTCGACAAACTCAAACTCGATTAATTTTACCTTAATACAATCATGGCAGTCCCAAAAAGTCGCACTTCCCTTATGAAGTCACGTATGCGCCGCGGCGCAAACCGTTGGAGGGCACCCAAGCTCAATAAATGCACTGAATGTGGCAGCACCACTCCATCACACATTGCATGCCCCTCCTGCGGATATTACCGAAACCGACAGGTGCTTAACATAGACTCTTTCTAGTCCCCCCGAACGTTCACGTTCAAGCGCGTCTGATACCATCAGCAAGCGCAGCCATGATAAATGGCACCCTTGCTCTTCGCGCAATGTCCTAAAGATTTAATTTGGTCTTTGACGCATCTGGATCATCGCGCTAATGCTTGCGATAGCGAGGCAGGAGTTTATCCACTTCCATTCCCGCTAAAGCAAGCACACGATGAAAATCGCACTGGATGTTATGGGAGGCGACCACGCCCCGACTGCCAACATCAATGGCGCCAAGCTCGCTATTCAATCGCTTCCTGAAATTCAACGCCTATTTCTGGTTGGCGATGAGGACACACTCAAAAGCAGTAGCGATGACCAGCTGCTTCACTCAGAAAAAATCGAGATTGTTCATGCAAGTGAAGTGGTCGGCATGAACGAATCACCGGCCAAAGCCATCCGCCGAAAGAAAAACTCCTCCATAAGCATTGCCACTGACCTTGTCAAAGACGGCACCTGCGAGGCTTTGGTAAGCGCAGGCAACACAGGAGCTGCAGTCGCTGCCGCCACAATAAAACTTCGCAACCTCCCCGGGGTTGAACGCGCAGGAATTGTCTCGGCGATTCCAAACGAATATGGTCAATGCAATATCGTAGATGCAGGCGCGAACCCTGAGGCAAAAGCCACCCACCTCCTGCAATATGCCATAATGGGCTCAGTATATTCCCAGCACGTGCTGGGGAAGAAGTCGCCACGAGTCGGCCTCATGTCAGTTGGCACCGAGGAAGAGAAAGGCACCGAGTTCACACGCGAAGTCTTCACCATGTTGAAGGAGAGCGACATCAACTTTATCGGGAACGTCGAGGGCCACGATTTATTCGAAAGTGAAATCGACGTGGTGGTCTGTGACGGCTTCACTGGTAATGTGATGCTGAAAAGCTGTGAGGCAACCGCCAGCGCAATGAGCAAATGGATTAAACAGGAAATATTGAAATCCCCACTTCGACAGCTAGGCGCAATGCTCGTTAAACCAGCCCTCAAGGCAGTGAACGCCCGCGCCAGTTATGAGGAGTATGGTGGAAGTCCGCTCCTAGGAATCAACGGAACATGTATCATTGCCCACGGAGGAAGCTCTTCCCTGGCCATCAAGAATGCCCTCAGGGTCGCGGTTGAGACAGTTTCCCACCGCGTCAATCCTCATATTGAAAAGGAAATCGCAAAGCTTTGCATTCCACAATCAACTCATGCCTGACCCCACGGAACAAAACAACTGCTCTGTCACTATCTGCGGAACCGGCAGCTATGTGCCTGAAAAGGTCCTTTCCAATGCCGATCTAGAGAAGATGGTAGACACCTCCGACGAGTGGATTACCAGCCGCACTGGTATCCGTGAACGCCGCATAGCCGCAGACGGGCAGTCGACCAGCGATCTTGCAACCGAAGCTGCCAAGCAAGCAATGGCAGATGCCGGGATTACTGCAGAGCAAATCGACTTAATCATCGTGGCAACCATCTCTCCAGATGCATTTTTCCCAGCCACCGCCTGCTATGTACAGAAAAACATCGGCGCAATCAATGCCATGTGTTTTGACATTTCTGCAGCGTGCTCAGGATTCCTCTACGGGATTCAGATCAGTCAACATTTCATCAACACCGGCCATCGCAAAACCGCATTGGTAATAGGAGCCGAAAAACTCAGCAGCATGGTCGACTGGGAAGATCGCAACACCTGTGTGCTTTTCGGAGACGGGGCGGGCGCCGTGGTGCTCACCCATGACACAGATGGCAATGCCGGGAGAAAAGTTCTTTCATCATCGCTTGGCAGCGACGGCAGGCAAACTGACATACTGCACGTTCCTGGCGGCGGATCTGCCTGCCCGATCACCCCTGAGAATGCGGACCAAAACCTCAACACCATTCGCATGCAGGGACGTGAGGTATACAAGTCCGCAGTCAACGCAATGCGCAAGGCAACTGAAGACGCCCTGGCAGGCGTTGAGCTGGGCGCTGAAGACGTGGACATGATTATCCCCCATCAGGCTAACCTGAGGATTATTGAGGCAATCACCGACCGGATGGGAATACCGAAGGAAAAAACATTTATAAACCTCGATAAGTACGGCAATACCTCTGCCGCCGCAGTCGCCATTGCCCTTGATGAGGCAAATAAAACAGGAGCCATCAAACCGGGAGACATCGTGGTTCTTGTTGCCTTCGGCGCCGGGCTGACGTGGGCTAGCAGCGTACTCAGGTGGTAACTGGTGGTTCGCTGGTATCATTCCTATGATAACGGACACGCACTGCCACTTGGCATCTCGGCAGTTCAATCAGGATCTTGACGACGTCATTGAGCGGGCTCTCTCTGCAGGAATCGCCCGCATGGTTACTATCGGAACAGACCTTGAAGACAGCAATCGCTGTGTCCACATCGCCAGTAAATATGATCCAGTTTACGCCGCGGTCGGAATTCACCCCTGTTCTGTAACAGAAATCAGTAACGATGATGACTGGTTAACAAAAATTCGCGAATTGGCCACAAGCAAAAAAGTCGCGGCGTTAGGTGAAATTGGGCTGGATTATTTTCACCCGCCCCCGGAGGGATGGAATCAGGAGCATTATCGACAAAAACAAATCGATTTTTTCGAGGCGCAACTGGAACTTGCTGCTGAACTTGGCCTGAATGCGGTGATTCATCAGCGGGACAAAGGCGACCAGTGCTGGACGGACATCCTGCGTATCATGGAACCCTTCCACGGCAGGCTGCGCGCCGTCTTTCATTGCTTCACGCATTCTTGGGAAGAAGCCGAACGGCTGGTAAGTAATGGGCATCTCATCTCCTTTACAGGCATCTCAACTTTCCCAAGTGCAAAGCAGATTCAGCAATGCGCACTGCAGGCTGCTGATGATTGCTTTATGATGGAAACCGATTCTCCCTACCTAGCTCCGGTGCCACAGAGAGGTAAGCGATGTGAACCATCCCACACCCTGCATACGGCACAACACATCGCCGAGTTACGCGGTGTCACGATTGAGGAGCTGGCAAAGGCCACCGAAAGCAACGTAGACTCATTCTTTCGCTTTGGAGGATGAGGAATCAATCTCATCTCCTGCCAACACTCCCTTCTCCCCCTCGCTCCTGGCAATAATCACTGCTCCACAGGAATCGCTGAAGATATTTACGCTAGTGCGACACATGTCCAGAATCCTGTCGACAGCATAAATAGCACCAACAGCCGCCATCGCCCCCCCGCCCCAGGGCTGATCCTCAGCCACGTTCTGAATAATAATGACAATGGCCACCAGACTTGCCGAGGGCACTCCTGCAACGCCAACGCTGGTCAGCAATGCCAACACCACAACCGATAACTGCGCTGCAAAATCCAGCGAGGCACCCATTACCTGAGCCACAAAAAGCACCGCGATACACTCGTAAAGCGCAGTTCCATCCATGTTGACAGTCGCCCCCAAGGGCAACACAAAGCTTGAGGTCCGCTTGGACACTCCCGCATTGTCCTGAAGACAGCGCATTGTTACCGGAAGCGTTGCCGATGATGATGCTGTAGAGAATGAAGTCAGCAGCGCATCACGCATCGCACGAAAATGTCGCAACGGATTAACCCGACCCAGAAATATTAACAACAATGGCAAGGCGACAAAGAAATGCAGAGCAAGGGCCATGAGGACTGTCACCATGTAACTGGCCATTGCCAACAAGAACGACGGCCCGGTCTGAGCGATCGTCGAGGACATCAGTCCAAAAACGCCCAATGGGGCAAGGCGCATTATCCAGCCCGTAATCTTGATCATCAGTTGATTGACCCCACCAACGACATTTACCACCGCCTCTTTACCCGGCCCGTCAATTGCAATCAGCCCAAAGGCTGTCAACAAGCTGATAAATATCAATGAAAGCATGGCCCCATTGTCCGATGCCGCCTTGAAAATATTCACAGGGATCATTCGTTCGACAAGGTTGCCGACTACCCCCAGTGGATGAGTCTCTTCCCTCAAGCCTGTTGCGTCGTCATTAACCGCATTGCCCTTCTTCTCAAATTTTTTGCTGTTATTCTCGATAAAGCTCGCTACCTCGGGATTAGGTTTGCCATCAACTAGTCCGGGTTTCATGACATTGACCGCACTTAGCCCGATGGTGATTGCCAAAACGCTACTTAACACGTAATACCCCAAGGTCTTAATGCCGAGTCTCCCGAACCCGGAAATCCCGGAAAGCCCCGCAATCCCTGTCACGATTGAGGAGAAAATCAGCGGCACGATGATCATCTTGAGCAACCCGATGAACACTGTTTTGCCCAGAAATTCACAAATCAGCACCCACCTCGATCCAGCAGCCCCGGCCCCCAGGAAGTATTGCAATGCAGACCCCGCTGCAACACCCAGGACCAGGGCAATAATGATCTGCCAATGAACTTTCAATTTAAACATGAGTAATATATAAGTTGTCCTCCCCCTGACAGGAAACCGAAAACCCACGACTTCTTCAAGGGTTCCCTTTGACCTGTAAGCCGGCAGAACCCATCATTGCACTAGAATATGCAATTAAACAAGGTCAGGACACGCTTTGCCCCGTCACCAACCGGCTACCTGCATGTCGGTGGAGCACGCACCGCCCTCTTCAATTACCTGTTTGCCCGGCGAAATCAGGGATCCTTTGTCTTGAGGATTGAGGATACCGACGAGGTTCGCAATACCGCCGACGCCCATGACGCTATTCTTGACGGCCTGCGCTGGCTGGGAATCCACTGGGATGAGGGACCCGGTATTCAGGGCGAATATGGGCCATACCTCCAGAGTCAACGCACCGAGATCTACAATAAATTCCTCTCTAAGCTTCAAGCAGACGGGAAAGTTTACGAGGATAACGGCACCATTCGCTTCCGGGTTCCGGTATCCGACATTGTTTTCAAAGACCAAATATGCGGCCCTCAGGAGATTAATCTCAGACAACTGGGCGCAAGAGCTTGGGACAGTGACGAGGAAAAAGAAATCGAGGCCAACCCTGACTTCATCATCCGTCGACCAGACAAGTCATTTCTCTTTCACTTTGTTAACGTGGTGGACGATATTACAATGGGAATCACCCACGTTCTTCGCGGCGAGGATCACCTCTCCAACACCACTAAGCACATTGCCCTCTTTGAAGCACTTGGCGCAGTGCCCCCGACTTTTGCCCATATTCCTCTGATCCTCAATAATGACGGGTCAAAAATGAGCAAACGCGACGCCGGCGCGGGGCTGCAATGGTATCAGGATGGAGGTTTCCTTCCCGAAGCTGTTAGTAATTATCTCGCTCTACTCGGCTGGTCTCCAAAGGATGACCGTGAGAAGCTAAGTATCGAGGAGATTACCGGGTTGTTTGACTTCGATCATCTCAACCGAAGCAACGCCCGCTTTGATCTGGAAAAATGCACATGGCTCAATGGGCAATACATTGCAGCATTGACTCCAGAAAAATTCCTGGCTCACGCTTCACACTTCGCTCCGGGAGCTCCGCACTCAGCCCTTGCCCTCACACAGCCAAGAATACAGCGCTTTACTGAAATTAATGAATGGCTCTCCCCCATCCTCGATGACGAGTATCCCCTTGAAGAGAAAGCCGCATCCAAAGTGACCGACAAACTTAAAGACACAAGCCTGCTGCTCGACCTGGCCAAGCATCTGGCCCAAGCCACTGCCTGGAAAGAAGCCGAAATCAAGCAGGCTATCAGTGAAACCGCCCAGCAGCATCAGGTAAAGCCCGGGGCACTCATGTTGCCATTGCGGGTAACAGCAACCGGTACAGCGCAGGGAACCGACCTGATGCCAACCCTCGAGATAATCGGCAAAGACGCTACAATTAAAAGAATCCAGAAACGCATCGCAACACTCTTCCCCAACCAAGCCTGATGAATGAGGAAAAAGATACCTACACCTTGGAGGACCTTGCCCCCGGGTCAACGGCCCTCGCCGACATCTCACCGCCCGCCCGGCTATCGGTCTTCGGGGATCCGGTAGCCCATTCACTCAGCCCTCAACTCCATAACCCGGCACTGAAGGCACTTTCCATAGACTCCAGGTATATTCGAGTGCAAGTCGCTGAGCGTGATTTCCCTAAGGCACTTGCCCTGATACAGGAAAAGGGCTTTCTGGGAACAAACTGCACGATTCCTTTGAAATTCGCGGCACTCGGAGCGTGTGACCATGTCGATGACCTTGCGTTGAAGCTTGGGGTAGTCAATACCATCAGTCTTGAGGATGGTAAGATTTTCGGATCCAACAGTGACGGCCCCGGTTTTCTGCGTGCAGTTCGTGAAGCCTTTGCCATTGATGCTCACGACCTGAGAATAATGATACTCGGCGCCGGAGGTGGTGCAGGACGCGCAGTGACGGTCCAGTGCGCCCTTGAGGCCCCTGAGCGACTTGTGCTGGTAAATCGAACCCGGGAAAAAGCCGAGTCCTTACGTGCTGAAATCGCCCCAATGCTTGAAGATGAAGCGATCCACTCGGCTTCCTCCAGGGTCAAGGTTGCTGAGTGGTCGGATGCGGGACTCGAGGCGGAGCTAGGTAATATTGACTTAATCGTCAACGCCACCTCGCTGGGCATGAAGCGGTCAGATCCCGCCCTCATTCAACCCCACCTGCTGCAACCCCATCATCTGGTTTATGACATGGTCTACAGCCCACAGCGCACCAAGTTGATCGCCGATGCCCAGAACAATGGTGCGCGCACGGCCAATGGGCTTTCGATGCTCCTTCACCAGGGCGCCATATCCTTTGAGACATGGTTTAACCGAGAAGCTCCACTGGAAACCATGCGTAACGCCCTGCAGGCTGCCCTAGGCGCCGGGGACGGGCCTCTGATCTAACCACATCAATCCATGGAATTAATCACCGCAACAAATGCTCCCGAGGCAATCGGGCCATATAGCCATGCCGTGCGTAGCGGCCCCCTTTTATTCACCTCCGGGCAAATCCCCCTTAACCCGGAAACTGGGATCTTGGTCAATGACAACATTAAGGAACAAGCACAACAGGTGCTCATCAACTTGAGAAACGTCCTTCAGGCAGCAGGCCTGGGGATGAGCAACGTGGTTAAAACCACCGTTTTCCTCAAGGACATGGCCGAGTTCCCCATTCTCAATGAAATCTACGCAGAGCATTTCGGTGAACACGCGCCAGCTAGGTCGACCATCCAAGTGGCAGCACTACCACTTGGATGTCGTGTAGAGATCGAGGCCATTGCAGAAGCATAAAGCGCACACGAAGAAACTCCTGCAAAACGGAACCGTTAATGATGGTGAATCTCCCTGAAAACAGCTCCCCCCAGCAACACCTCGCCATTATAGAAAGCGCAAATCTGACCTGGAGTTAAAGCTCTCTGGGGCTTACGGAAAAGAACCTTCCCATCTCCTTTGCCATCAACCGTTAGCTCAGCCTCAACGGCAGGAGTCCGATACCGCGGCTGGGCAAGAATCAATTCGCCATCCGGATGGCAATTCACAAAGGAAATATCACCAACTGTTGCACTTGAAGCATAAAGAAAGGGAGTGTCCTCACTCTCAAAAGCAACCACCAATTCATTCTCATCAGCCTTCTTGGCAATGACCACATAGGCTTCCCTGTAAGCATTTGAAGGCACACCGATGCCCCTGCGCTGCCCAAGGGTGTAAAGATGTAAACCTTGATGCTCCCCAAGCACATTACCCGAAAGATCAACAATCAACCCGGGATTGTCGGGCACAAACGTACGGAGAAAGTCAGACATCTTGACCTGCCCGATGAAACAAATTCCCTGGCTATCCTTCTTTTCGGCGTTTGGCAAACCCAACTCCCGGGCAAGTTCCCGTAATTCGGGTTTCAAAAGATCGCCAACGGGAAACAATGCACCCTTAAGTTGCTCTTGCCGGAGCAGGGCAAGGAAATACGCCTGATTCTTACCCCCATCAACGCCACAGAGGATATCTGCTGAGCCGTTATCATTATCACGACGGCGCACATAATGACCGGTGGCAACCGCTTCAAACCCCTCCTCCCTGGCATAATCAAGGAAGACACCAAATTTCATCTCGCGATTACACATCACGTCAGGGTTTGGTGTGATCCCTGCCTGATAACCTTCCAGAAGGTATTTCACCACCCTCTCACGATATTCGTCCATCAGATTCACTACCCTGAACTCTATTCCCAGATGCCCGGCAACTGCTCTGGCGTCCTCGATATCCTGTTGCCACGGACAATCGCCAATGATCTTTTCCTCATTGATCCAGTTCTTCATGTAGGCCCCGACCACATCGTGACCTTCGCGGAGCAGCTGTGCCGCTGCCACGCTGCTATCCACTCCGCCGGACATCGCAGCTAAAATTCGCATCCTATTTCATTCTGACCGAAACCCGCCAAAGGTTCAAGTGGACGATTTGCCAGTATCGATGATAATTCAGTTCCTGAATGAGTAGCGATCAAATTATTGTGCAGGATCATGAGCGGCCTGCACTAAACAGGGCAGGCCGAAAGTCGACCTTTCCAAAATTCGGCTGCATCGCCGCTATTCTCCTGGGCTCTTTCTTTATCGGGATCCTGATCGCCGGAATCCTGATCGGCAATCAAATGGCCAAGGACATTGAATCCTTTACAGACGAGTCCCCGGAAGAGGTTCCTGTTGAACGCGGCACCCCGGAAGAACTCACAAACATTAGGGGCAGAATCCTGGGATTCCTGGACAAAATCCACCGTTCGCCCCACACGCCTTCCGAGTTACAACTTTCCACACATGACCTCAATATACTGGTGGCCAATGACACCTACCTTGGAGATTTGCGTGGCACGATCCATTTCAAGGAATTCATCGCGCCAAACATATTGAAAACAGAAAGATCAAGACCCATGAGCCACATCAAGTTCTGGAAACCAAGGAGATACCTGAACGCCAAGATGGACTACAGGATTGCCGCGCAGGAAGGTAACATTTCTCTCTTTGTCCAGACAATCCACATCGAGGGCAAGACAATCCCTGATTACTTCCTGCAGAAGTTCAAATCTCAGGACATGCTCGAGCCCTACAAAAATGACGAACGATTCATCGAGGCTCTCAAGGTGTTAAACATTGCGCGAATTGAAGGAGGCGTGATCATCCTCACAAACTCCTCCCCCTCGACTTCCCGGAGCCCCGACGCCATGCCGTAAAGCGACCAATCCATTGGCCTGAGTCGCCCCCAGGGCATCAACACGACACTCAGGCCAACTCAGAAGAAGCGCATGTATACCTTCAATGCGCATCATCCGTTGCATCACGGGTGCGTCGATGGAAGCATTAAGGTGATGGCACACACTGGCAAAACCGCGGTTCTTTTCACGTTCGCGTTCGTAATCGCATCGACAATGTATTCCACTCACCGGGCAGAGGCCCAGCTGCCCTCACCTTTAGCCCGTTTCGGCAACCTGCCATGCCTTGCCCCGATCATTCGGGGAATTAACCGAGAAGCTCCTCGCAACATCGGAGAGGCTCTTCTCCTCCCCCCTTACGACCCACCCGAAGACAACCTGAAAGTGGGTGTTGCCTCCTTTCCAATCACCACCTCCAATCCCAAAGCTCAGGAAGTATTCAACCACGGCATCTCACTACTTCACCTCTTCTGGACAATAGAAGCAGAACGGTCATTCAGGCATGCAGCCTCCCTCGACCCCGAAAGTCCCATGCCTTATTGGGCCATGGCACTGGCAAACGAGCGTTTCCCGGGAAGAGCAGCCGTATACATCAACTATGCCAACCATCTTGCAGGGAAAAATCCTCAAGTCACACCTATCGAGCATGCATGGATTCAAACCTACCGGCGATACTTCAGTCCAGAACCGGGCGAACCGGAAAGCGGCACCCCTGAAAGCCGCCAACAACGCAATCTGGAACTTGAAGACATGGCTTATGCCTTTCCGGGCTCTTTTGAAACTCGTGCATTCCTCCTTCGCGAGCTCATCCTTGATGATTTCCGGACAGGAATACCGATTACCGGCAAGTTCACAACTGATGCACTGGCAACTCAGCTAGCTCAGCAAAAACCCAATCACCCAAGTCGGCACTATCGTTTATGGCTGTGGAGCCGGGACCGCCCATTGAGAGTGGCTGAAGATGCGCTTTCTTCCCCCTTAGTAAGCCCTTCCGCCCCCACAGCGTGGCGCTTCTCGGCTAACGCACTGGCAAGAGCCGGCCTCTTTCATGACTCCCTCCACGCCGGGGAAAACGCACTGCGACTGGCTCACCGGAGGATGCACGAGCGATTCACAATGCCACATGATGCACAAAACTACACTTCAGATATCGCGGCACACATCAACTCGATGATTGCCTGCGGCATGATCAATGTCGCACAAGAAACGGCGAAAAAACTCATCTCCCTGCCCAGGCCTTCGATTTCACCTCCCCCAAAGACTGACACTGGAAGAAAGGCAGAGGACACATTCCTCATCGGCAGACAATCACTGGCCAAAACACTCATCCGCAGCGAGCAATGGGATAAGCTCCTTGGCGAATGCACAAGCCTCCAGGGATCCCTGCATGCCACCAATGGCTGGATCGAACGCTCACAAACCCTCTACTGGCAGGCGATTGCAAATCTCAACCTTGGGAAAATCAACCAAGCCAGACAAATCACTCAAGACATGGAATCCCTGTTCAGGACATTCCTTAGCTCCGGCTCAGGAGTAAACACCGAGCAGCAAATCACCCGGATCCTGAAAAACCTGAGAACCTACTCGGCTTTTTTCGAAGGAGACCGCACAACCAGACCAAAGGGGAAACTGCTCAACATTGGCAACTATCATCTCGCCAGGCTGGCTCAACAAAAAGGCAGCCATGAACTCGCCATGGCACTTGCCCGCCAGGACCTTCTTGATCGCCCGGGCCAACCGGATGCCACGGCAAACTTTTGCTCGATTGCCTTTGCCGCTGATATCGGCAACAGTCGCAATGAAGCCCTGCTGGCATTCGACTCCCGGTTCCGTCGCAATGCATCACTGGCAGATCGTGACAACACGCTCTTTCACAAAGAACTCAAGCCTGTTATCAATCACCTCAAGTTGCGCGGCAACTGGACCCTACCCCGATCAAATCCCAAAGCCGCCCTCCCCCTTCCTGACCCCGAGAAACTCGGCCCTCTAGATTGGTCTCCCCCCTCCGCTCCTGCATGGTCACTTCCTTCAGCGAACAAGGAAACCTTGTCCCTTGAAAAATTACAGGGAAACCCAGTTGTGCTTATTTTCTTTGTCGGGATTGGATGCCCTTACTGCGTAGACCAGCTAAAGACTTTCACCCCTCATGCACAGGCTTATGCAAATAAAGGGATAGACATCATCACCATCTCCTCTGATGAAGAGAAAATACTAACCGAGAGACTGGCGGGGGACCCGGATAATGTTGATAAAGGCCCCAAATTCCCCTTCCCAATATTATCAGACCCTTCCCTTAAAACCTTTAAAGCCTACCACTGCTTTGACTCACTTGACGGCAAGGCAATGCACGGAGTTTTCCTTATCTCACCCCATGGAAAATTACTTTGGAGCAATGTTAGTCACGAACCCTTCCTGCAGCCGGAATTCCTCCTCAGGGAAGCATCCAGGTTACTTGCGGGCCGGGAAAGCGCCCTCAAGTCGATCCCCCCGGAATGAAGCGCATTTGTTGCTCCATAACCGCCAAAATCACTTCCCTCCAAGCAAATAATAGGCTAGGATATAAAAACCCATCAGGCACATGAAATCCCCCAACCACCCCAAGTGCCAGTGTGGATGCAAGTGGATTAATCCATTCATGCATCTTCAACTGCTCGTTTCGATTCTCCTCCTTGCCCCGATCATTACTCCGGTATCGGCAGCCATCGACCAAAACGGGGATGGACTTGACGACATCTGGCAGGAAGCCTTTGGTGCCCAAGGCCTTGATAAAGATAAAGACACTGATGGTGACGGAGCATCCAATCTGGCTGAGTCCATCGCCGGAACCGACCCCTTTGGCTCAACCTCCGTCTTCAGCATCAACAACCTCTCCTATGACGAATCATTCTCCTCGGTAGATATTTCCTTTGATACCCAACGCGGGAAAATTTACCGCATTGAACTCGGCAATTCCATCAAACCGGACCAGTTCACCAGATTGCCGACAACCTACCACGGCACAGGTCGGCAGATTACCGTGAAACTCTCCGGTGATTCAGCCCCACAAGCCACCAACGGCATCCTCCACGAGGTATGGTCTGATATAAAAACCAGCAACATTGCAGGCTTTAAAATCCTTACACAAAACTTCACAACGCAACCTGATGGTATTGAAGCGCTACCTGAATTCCAAACCCCAAAGAACGTTGACGACAATTATGGCGCCCGCATGCGGGGATGGCTAACGCCCACAATGAGTGGCCCTCACACCTTTTATCTCTGCAGTCGTAATCATAGCGAACTTTTCCTCAGCAGCGATCATACGCCAGGCAATGCACCGACTCGGGTAGCATGGGTTAATAGTGACATCCTCCATCCCGGCCAATGGCAAAGATTTCCCAGTCAGCAATACACTGCGGATCTTGTTGCCGGGAGACGATACTATATTGAACTGCGTCACCACCACGGCACCCACTCCGACCATTGTGCGCTGGCATGGAAACAGCCGGGAAATAACCAGGACGCCTCCATAGAAATCATTAAGGGGAGCTATTTATCTCCATGGATGGAGGGAGAACCCATAACCCGTCAAATCAGGAAGACCACTCAGCAATTCCTTAAGGTTACTGTCAGCGACCTTGACCAGGACGGAGACAGCATCACCGACTGGGCAGAAAAAATGATGGAGGGTGAGCACAATTTTTTCTTTGCAAACAGCGTATCGACAGCAAGCAATCTCAACGATCTCGACACTGCCCTGCAGGCACTCTCAGGCACCAGGCAGGAAGTGTCATTGCTCCCAACCGATGTGGTTGCCTACGAGGATGCCCGGGACTCCACGGCAATCAACGCCGGAGTTGCATTAACCTCGTCCGAACCCGACATCATCCGACTGACGGTCATGCGGACAGGATCACTTCAACCGCTTACCGTTAAATATACCCTGGGCACAACCGGTCAACAATCAACAAGTGCCACCAGCGGCGTCGACTTCACTCAGAAGGACATCAATGACAACCCCCTGTCAGGATTCCTGAGCCTTCCCTTCGGCGCGGTGGCAACGGAAATTATTCTTACCCCCCTGGC
>JAAESJ010000597.1 GCA_024229495.1 Verrucomicrobiaceae bacterium
AAGCCTGCCCCATGCATACATAAAATCGCGAAAGTGCCTGTTTGTCTCATCGTTCCTTGGACCGTTTTCAAAGGCGACTAGCACCTCGGCTGCATTACCGGCATTGAGATTGATCAGAAGCTCGGCAATTCGCGCATTGCGCCGCAGGGGATCAGGATCCGATAGCGCTGATGCCATGCGGCGACCGACTGTCCCGGGACCGGCATCCTGGATGCCGGCGAAATTACCACCTGCAATTCCACCCTTCCGGTTGCCGGAAGAATTCCCCAGGGCTGTTACGCCGTTCTCTGACTGGCCGGCGCTGGTTTTTCCACCGGTTATTGCATTGGTACTCGGAACACCGGGATCCCCTCCCTGCCCGCCAAGGAGGAATGCAGCCACGACGGCACTCGCCCAGGCAAGGTTCAATATGACAAGTTTGCCTTTCCTGATCTCCATAACATCGTGATTATCAATTTATAACAATATAACTATATTATAACAATGATTTAGTACGCATTGACCGAATTCCGCGATTAACCTCTTCACTCGGTGCCGTTGGGTTCTCACTGACCGACTCCGAACCTTCGGATGACGACTTCTTCCCATACCCCCCAAGAAGCAAGCACTCACCCTTACATTCATTTGTGGGGTGGGCGTTTTTGTTCCTTTCGAATTTAAAGGCAATCTAAGGGCAATGAATTAAATCGTGGATTCCGTGTCAGTTAGTAAGAATCGCTATATACCACTTATTTTCGGCGGTTTGTAAGATGTGGCTCGGGACAGAATCGAACTGTCGACACAAGGATTTTCAGTCCTTTGCCGAGGATCGCATAACCTGTTCTTTCCTATGATAATTCGAGCCTTGATTTGTCTAATATATTTTCGGTTCGCATCACGTTAAGCGATTGATCCGCAAGAAACAGA
>JAAESJ010000598.1 GCA_024229495.1 Verrucomicrobiaceae bacterium
ATGACATCGGGCTCGATTCCCAGTTCCCCGGCGACCGCCAGGGCATTTTTTGAGGATCCTCAGTTCGGGTAGTGGTAGATAGTGACCTTCGCCATTTTTCCCTTTTTAAACCGCTTTGCGGGTCAGGTCAACTGTCCTGGGAGCGAGTTTGCAGCAATGGTTCCTCGGGCGGGAATTACAAAGAGAGCGTGATTTTGTAATGGGATTCAGCGTGCCGCGTGGTTAAGCTCAACCATAAATATGAAAAGATGGATGTCACCCCTTCTCTGCCTGGGAATCCTGTCAGGCTGCAGCCAACAGGATAGCAGGCAGGCTGACACCCAGGATGCCGACAACCCGGCGAACCCAGCGGCAAGCGAAGCAAAGGCGTTGTCATTGCCGCCAATCCCTGAACCCATGGATGCGGAGGCTATCATGAAGATCTGGGCAATGGATCATGATGAAACCGGTTTCATGGAGGAGATCAGTGATTTTGTCGAGAGGCCCGGAAACTGGAAGGGCAAACGGCGTGTGGGGTCTGATCAAAACAATCTGGTGCAGTCCGAGGTATTCTCTTTTTCTTCAAAATTTGTCAACCGCCGCTTCATGACATGGGAGTTCTTAGGGGAAGGTGTTCCTCCTGGCTACAGTGTGATGACTTATTTGCCGGAGAGTGATTCTTATTACTGGTGGGAATTGCGAAAAGGTGGAGTCGTTAATGAATATAAGGGGAATAGAAGGGAGGATGGAGGTATAACATGGAAGAGTTTTCTCACGCCTGGTGGTGATGGCAGCAGCGTTCAGTTGACCTTTATTCCCGGTCCGGATGGCCTGGTGATGAAGGATGTCTTTCAGGTCATGAAGGACGGGGAGCTGTTAGCTCATGGTGAGGGTGAGGCACACTGGATGTCGGGCCCGGGCATGGAACCGCTGAGTGCGGAGGAGATCCGGGAACTGCTGGCAGAGCCGCATGACCCGAACTGGGAGGTTCCTGAAATCGCCTCACTGATTTTAAATCCCGGCGAATGGAAGAGGGTCGATAAGATCAGGGTTCGCAAGGAAGAGGAACCCCTTGAGGCAGCGAAATCCCTGCTGGAAGGTGCCAAGGCTCTCCTTAAACTTGGCGAAGCGGATGATCAGCCGCAGGCAGGGGAGCAGGAAGAAATGGAGAGAATTCTCTTTCTGACCCTAAAGTATGTGCGCGGAAGATTCACTGTTTACACTGTCAGGGATTCCGAAGGGGAAAAAGCCTTCTCGGGAGTGACCACCTATGATTCCCGCGCCAACCTCTTCCTCGATTATTCGATTGATACGGAGGGAGTCCTTCAACAACGGGCGGTTGGCGTTCCTGATGCCGGTAAAGGGGAAGTGCGCTGGAAGTCCCTGCCGCATGAGGATCATGACCGGCTTTTGACTTCAGTGGGAACAGTTTCTCCTGACAGGAAGAAAAGCAGCTTTAAAGTCAAGGGCAAGGAGAACGGCCGACTGATGGCTGTGATTGAGGGGCAAATGGAATGGCTGGGGGAACTGCCCAAGGAGGAATAAGTTTTCCTGGAGGATGGCGTTGCTCCCGGGTTCCGGCCTGGGCATTTTTGCGTGGAGTGATAATCTGCTTGTAGCGGTTTTGCCCAGTGGGCATAGTTTGATGCGTCATGAGCGAACCGAAGATCGCCTCCCTTGCCCCCGCTGCCGTTGAGCTTGAAGCCGGTAAGCAGTATTTTTTCTGCACCTGCGGCCATTCCGCAAACCAGCCGCTCTGCGACGGCGCGCACAAGGGCAGCGGCTTTGCCCCGCAGGCCTTTACCGCTGAAAAAACCGGAACGGCCTACCTGTGCCAGTGCAAACACACCGGCAATGCTCCTTTTTGCGACGGCTCCCATGCTTCATTGAGCCCGGTGGAATAAGCCAATTGAGCGAAAAGTCACCCGGTAATCGGACTGCTGCCGGTTAGTCATTGAGTATCCTTGTCAACAAGGCACCGGGTCTGTAGGATCATCCTGACCAGGTATATTTCTTTTTTTATGCTGATTGACAGGAGCTTGCGCGGACTTGCCGTGCTGATGAGGATACCACTGGTATCTCTGGTGCCGCTTTTGGCGCAGGCGGCAGCTGAGCCCCAGTTGCGCGGTATTGCCGAGATGAGGGACGGGGAGAGGATTGAGGGATACATTCACTTTGAGCGTGATGCCATGATCGTGAAAGCGATTAACGGTGGAGCTGAGAAAAAAGTTCCCGCTGTGCAACTGAAGTCCGCGCACATGCATTTGGCTGGAGCGCTGTCACAGAGAGTGCCAGGGCTGCGGGGAACGTATTGTAGCACCATGGAATTTGGGGGCACCTTGATTGAGAGAATTGACCCTCAGATCAATTTCGACTGGAAAGGGGACGCGCCAATGCCGGGAATTCCCGCTGACCGGTTCAGTATTCGCTGGGAAGGGGATGTTGAGACCTTGAATGCCGGCACTTACACCTTCCATGTGCGCAGTGATGACGGGGCACGTCTTTTCTTGGATAATCGCCTGCTGATGGACAACTGGCGTCCCCAGGCAGCCAGGAGCAACAGTGTGTCCATTGAGCTTGAAGCCGGTCGACGTTATCCCATTCGGCTGGATTATTTTGATGGCGCGGTGCTGGCCAATGTATCCCTGTCATGGACACCTCCCGGCGGAGTGAAGCAATTAATCGGGGCGGATCGATTTTCCCAGACCTTTGGCTCGGAGAATCCGCTTAAGGAGACAAACGGCCTGCAGGGATCCTATTTTCATGGCATCAATTTGCAGGGACCTGCTGTTGTCAGGGTGGATCGTAATATTGATTTCCCATGGACCGGTCGGGCTTTGGCGCCGGGCTTTGGGGTTCATAAATACAGCGTGCGCTGGGAGGCGGAACTTGAGGCGCCTGTTACCGGAAAAATCACCTTCCACACGATTACCAATGACGGTGTGAGGCTATGGATCGGTGGGCAAAAGCGCATTGATGAGTGGAGAGGCATGACGGCCACCGAGCATCGCGCGCAGATGGAATTGGTTGCCGGTAAGCGCTATCCCTTCAAGATGGAATATTTCCAGGATGAAGGCACCGCCGAGGTTCGGATGTTCTGGAGTGGTCCCGGGCTGCCCAGGCAGGTGATACCTGCTGAGAAGTTTTTTGTGCGTGGCGGAGTGCGCTTGCTGAGCAGGACGGGCGCCGGACTTCTGCTGAAGGGCGGGTCGTTTCTTTCCGGGGCAATCTCGCAAGTGGATGAGAAGGCTGTTAAACTGGACTATCTGAATGGTGGGATCCTGCGAATTCCCCGGCAGAATATTGGCGGGCTGCAACTTTCGCCGATGAGTCCCGCCCGCGTTGTGGAACTCGCTAAATGGAAGCCCGGATGTGCGTTGCGTGGAGGTGATTATCTGGAGGCATCCCTTATTTCTTATGATCAGGGAACCTTGCAGATGAAGTCGTCGTTGTTCGGTAAACGGGACTTCAGTCCCGGGAAGGTGGCTTTTGTGAAGCTTGGTGACTTCAAGAGGGGCAAGGCCAACTTTGAACTGCATACCAGGTCGGGTTCGCGCCTACGAGCTGATTGGCTGATGATGGACGGCAAACGTGCCCTGGTGAAAGACAATTCCTTCTGCTGGATTAACCTGAACCCAGGTGATGTGGTTGCCGTATACGGCATCCTCCCGGTTCAAATTGACAAAGGCGGGTGATCAATGGGTTCAGCGATGCGAATATATCTGGTGCTCATTTTGCTGGCCGGGCTTCATGGTGGCGGCTTGCAAGTTCAGGCCGATACGAAGTCAGGGCTTCGTGGGAGTGTTGAGTTGAAGACTGGCGGAAAGCTTGAGGGATGGGTTCGCTTTGAGCGTGAGTTGCTGTTATTGACCGAGGCGAACGGGAAGGAGCATAGCATTGGGGGAGCTGAGCTGAAGGTGGCCCATGTTCATCTGGCGGACAGGATTCTCAACGCCTCACCGGGATTGAAGGCGAGCTACTTCAGGCAACCGGGGCTTGTTGGTCCGTTCACTGAAAGGATTGATGGGATGATTGATTTCAACTGGGGGGCGATGGCACCGATGCCGGATTTTCCGGCTGATAATTTCAGCGTGCGCTGGGACGGTGAGATTGAATCCACGATGGAGGGGAATTATTCTTTTCATGTGACTGGCAGCGAGGGCGCGCGCCTTTGGATCAACGGGCGTAATGTGATTGATCGATGGGTTAATAAGGCACCGAAGGAATACAGCGGAATTGTGCAACTGGAGGGGCGTCAGCGTTATCCGTTCAGGCTGGAATGTCTCGAGGGAGGCGGGGATGCTGCGATTCACCTGCGGTGGAATCCCCCGGGGGGCGAAAAAGCAGTGGTGCCGGCCAGTCAGTTCTCACATGTTCCCGGGCAGGAAACGAGGCGTAACGGCTTGCTGGGAAGTTATCACAAGGGCAGTAATTTCAAGGGGGATCCGATGGAGAGAATAGACCCGGTCATTGATTTCTCCTGGGTAGCCACCGGTCCTATGCCGGGGTTTGGAATCAATTATTTTAGTATACGCTGGGAGGGTGAGATTGAGGCCCCGATAAGCGGTCCCGTGACATTTCATGCCACGACTGATGACGGTGTCAGGTTGTGGGTTGGAGAGCAGTTGATCATTGATGAATGGCGTCCCAGGGTGGCGGCTGAGAGCCGCGGTGAGATGGTATTGCAGGCTGGACGGCGTTACCCGGTGCGAATGGATTATTACCAGGCGACACAGCAGGCCTCGGCGAGATTTTCCTGGAGTGGACCGGGGCTCAAGGAGCAGTTGGTGCCTGAGAAGTCTATGTTTGCAAAGCCGCCGATTAAGCCGCCCAGGGAGATTTCTCCCGGTCTCGTGTTGAAGGGTGGGTCATTCCTGGCCGGGAAGGTAACGGGGATTGATGAAAAGGATGTCCGTATTTCCTACCTTGATAAAAGGCAGATAAAAGTACGCAGGCAGAATGTCGGGGCATTGCAGTTTGTTCCCTTGACCCCTTCGGGGCTTACACAAGTTTCCGAACGCCGTCCGGGAAGTGTCTTGCGCGGAGGGGATTATTTTGTTTCAGGATTAATCTCAATTGATGAAGGTCATGTCGAAATGTCTTCCCCGGTATTTGGTCGCCGGAGATTAAGTGTTGAGGACGTGCTATTCATCAAGCTTGGGAATTTTGGTCGTAAGGAGGCAAATTTTGAGGTGCGTACGCGGTCAGGATCCTTGTTACTGGCGGACTGGTTGATGCTTGACGGCAAGCGGGCCCTGGTGAAGGACAATTCCTTTTGCTGGGTTAACCTGGAACCGGGAGATGTTACTGCGGTTTATGGGGTTGCGACTGGAAGGGGCGAAGGTAGATAAGGCGAAATGCGAATGTAAGTCCGCAGGCCCATTGTAAATGAGCGCAGAAAAAATGGTATGCAAAACGGGCATCTGTATTGAAACTTGTGAGTCAGGAAGATTATGATCAAAACTGCAGCGCACTAGAATTGAAACAAGGCAATCAGAGTAGCATCCCGGATCCACCACCTGCTCATCGGGAGGAGGCTAAAGTTGTTTCCCTTAAGTTGTGGATCTTGAGGTGGGCTATTCCCGTGTTGGTTGTTGGTGTTGGAGTAATTGCATATACAATGCTGTCGGCACCGCTGGAAAAACCCAAAAAGCCCCCGGGTGTTTCCCGTGGATTAAAGACCAGAGTTATTGAGCTTCGGGTGGAGGATTACACGACGAGTGTGGAGACCAGTGGCATTGTACGTGCTCACAATGAGATTACGCTGACGTCCCAGGTTCCGGGTCGGATTGTCGGGATTTCCCGGCAATTTGAAGACGGTGCCTTTTTCAACAAGGGGGAGGTGCTCGTGCAGTTGGAGGAGGCGGACTTTGCCGCTGCGGTTGCAAGTGGCGAGGCCCAACTGGCACAGGCAAGTGCCGGTCATGCGCAGGAGAAAGCCCGGGCAGCCCAGGCGCGGCGCAACTGGGAGGACCTTGGCTATGAGGATGAGCCCAATGAGTTGGTCTTGCGTTTGCCACAGTTGCGTGAGGCGGAGGCGAGAGTGGAGGCGGCCAAGACGCAACTTGCCCAGGCGAGGCGTAACCTGAAGCGAGCCAAGGTGATTGCTCCCTTTGACGGTCGCGTGCGGCAGAGGGTTGCCGGGATTAGCCAGGCTGTTAGCGGAGGCACGCCACTGGGGAAAATCTTTGCCGTTGATTATGCCGAGGTTCGCCTGCCCATCAGTGGCAATGAAATGGGGTTCCTTGAATTACCCGAGGACCGGGATGACCCGTCCGTTGAGGTCGTACTCAGT
This sequence comes from Verrucomicrobiaceae bacterium, assembly GCA_024229495.1. Classification (GTDB taxonomy): domain Bacteria; phylum Verrucomicrobiota; class Verrucomicrobiia; order Verrucomicrobiales; family DEV007; genus CACIUL01. The sequence goes on from JAAESJ010000598.1 coordinate 6,275, forward strand.
GATGCTCTTGATGGAAATAATGAGACAAGGTGGGCTGCTGAAATTGTGCGCACTGAGGGAGCCCTTGACCAGAATTCACTGGATCTCTATGCAATCGCCCGGATCAGTGATCCTTTTGGCAGGAAGTCAGGCTTACCTTCCCTGCGCATCGGGCAGCCTGTCATTGCATCAATGCAGGGCAGGATACTGGAGGACGTCATCAGGGTTCCGCGTGCTGCGGTGAGGCAACTCAAGCGCATTTATATCGTGGAATACACTGACGAATCCCAGGCAGAGGTGCGTTGTGTTTTCCATACGCTGCGTGAGCAGATGGTAAATAAGAAGGAATTGACCGTGAGAGGAATTAACGTGGTCCCGATTCGCGGCAATGAGGAGTATCTCATTATTCGCGACGAGAGTATTTCTAACGGAGATTTTCTGGCCACCAGTCAAATGGCCTATGTTCCCAATGGTGCAAGTATTGAGATTATCCCCGACAAGGATGAGGAGGATTCGCCCGCCAAGGCGGTGGACGGATCGGGTAAAGACCTTAAGAAGCCCTCTTCCTGAGTAGATGATCCGCTGGTTCGCCAACAATGGCATTGCGGCCAACCTGATGATGCTGGCAATATTGCTGGCAGGGGTGCACAGTGCGTTTTTCAGGGTTTCCCTAGAGGTCGTTCCTTCTGATACCGGCTGGCAAATCGTCTACATGGAGATTCCCTACCG
>JAAESJ010000599.1 GCA_024229495.1 Verrucomicrobiaceae bacterium
CAGCAAATCTTCACCCTTGCCGATAACACGGTCGTCTGCCCAGGGCACGGCCCGATGTCCTCGGTCGGGGAGGAAAAAAAATACAACCCGTTTTACCCGGAATTTAAAACCAACTGAATACATACCATCATGAGCCAAAAAATAGGATTTGTAGGAATCGGACGCATGGGTGCCAACATGGCACGCAACCTTAAGGATCGCGGGTACGAGGTATCCGCTGTTAATGATGTGAACAAGGAAGCCGCAGCGGAGCTCGCAACGGAACTCGGCTGCTCCCACGCCGGTACACTGGCGGAAGTCACCGCCGCCTCCGACATCATCTTCACCGTGGTTACCAATGATGAAGCAATGCGCAGCATCTACTTTGCTGAGGGAGACAACCTGCTAGCCAACGCCGGAGGAAAAACCTTCATCAACTGCGCCACCCTTTCCCCGGGCATCCAGCAGGAAGTGGCAAGTGCGGCGGAAGCTGCGGGAGCAGGCGCTCTGGAAGGTTGCATGGCATCGAGTATCCCTCAGGCCCGCGAAGGCAAACTTTACCTGATGATTGGCGGAAATGCTGAGCTCTTCGAGCAGCACAAGCCGCTGCTGGAGGACATGAGCATCAACCTGATGCACATCGGCGATATCGGCCGCGCCGCGCAGGTAAAGGCCTTGGTTAACATGGTGATGAACATCAACACCGCAGGCCTCGCCGAAGGACTGGGCCTGGCCGACGCGCTCGGCCTTGACCTCAAGATGGTGTGTGAGGTGTTCTCGCAAACCGGAGCCAATTCCCGGGTGCTGGAAACCGACGCCGAGGACATGATCGATCGCGACCACGAGGCCTGGTTCAGTGCGGAACACGCTGCCAAGGACTCTGGGATTGCAGCTGATATTGCTTCCAACGCCGGCGTAAGCCTGCCTCTCAATGACGCAACCTGTGCCCAGTTCACAAAGCTCGTAGAAGACGGCAAGGGTGAGCTGGATAAGTCCGGCGTTGCCGAGTTGACATTCAAGGGACGCCACCCCTAGGGCAAACCCAAGGCTTAATTACAAAGGGAATCACCCACCAATCGCGCCGCGCAGGGCCTCAAGATGAGCAGGCACCTCCTTGAAGGGGTCGCCCTTAGCCTCGTATTCAAGTGCCACGTAACCCTGGTAACCGGCGTCGCGAAGAATCTTTACCAGTCGCTTCATGTCGGCAGGATGGTGTTGCTTCTGCCCGGAAGCACGCATCTCCACCTTTACCTGCACGTTTACCGCGTAAGGCGCCACCTTGGCCAGGTCAGCATAAGGATCCTCAGTATGAAAATTACCAGTGTCGAGGTTCACGCCAAACCATGGACTCTTCACCGCGGCAATGATCTCAAGCATCCCCTCGGCCCGCGCAACGATGCCACCGTGGTTCTCAAGGCCAAGGAAAATCCCCTTCCCTCCAGCATAATCACAGCATTCCTCAAGGGCGGAAACACACATCCTGCGTGCAACTGCCTCATCAATTCCCTTTGCCGCGCCGGCAAAGACCCTGACATGCGGTGCACCGAGCACGGCAGCCCTGTCAATCCACCCCTTGACCGCAGCAATCTGCTCATCACGCGCACGCCCTTCGGGCAGGGCAAAGTTATTGCCAAC
>JAAESJ010000600.1 GCA_024229495.1 Verrucomicrobiaceae bacterium
CGTCTCTCGCTGGCGGCAAACGTCGCCAAGTCCTGGTGCAACATCATTACCGCAAGACAACGGCTTGAGCTTGCCGAGCAAACCCGTGACAGCTTTGTCAGCAACTACCGGATCACCGAGCGCAACTACAAGGCCGGTGATGAAACCGCCACCCCTCTTTCTGTTCAGTTTGGACGTAATAACGTGGCATCCGCAGAGCGCAACGTGATCGCGCGCACCCTCGCCCGCGAAAATGCTGCCAGACCCCTGGAAGTGCTACTGGGGCGTTATCCCTCCGGGAAACTGAAAAGCAGCAACCGGCTTCCTGAGCTCCCCGAAGAAGTGCCGGCAGGATTGCCCTCCGAGTTACTTTGGCGCCGCCCTGACATCGCCGCGGCCGAGGCCTCCCTGAGGGCATCAGCCAGGCGTGCTGATGCCGCACGCAAAAACATGCTGCCTTCCTTTTCCCTCACCGCCCGCGGCTCGGATGCAAGTGGTGACCTGAACCGAATCCTGGCAAACCCCGAGACGATTCTCTGGAATGCGGCATCCTCACTGGCTCAAAGTATTTTCCGTGGCGGTGCATTGTCTGCCCAGGCACAAAGAGCCCTGGCCCAGAATGAACAGGCACTGCACAACTTCACCAATCGTGTCCTTGAAGCCCTGCGTGAGGTGGAATCCGCCCTGGCTACCGAGCGCTCGCTGGCTGAGCAGGAACGCTTCATCAGCATTGAGCTGGCACAGGCCAAGCTTGCCGAAGCACAGGCAGGAAGGGACTATTCCGAGGGATTAATCGGCATCCTCTCCATCTTCGAGGCTCAACGGCGGGGCGTTGCGGCACGCAATGCCATGATCACGCTGCGCAACCAGCGCCTGCAGAACCGCATTGACCTGCACCTCGCCCTCGGTGGGGATTTTAAAACCCTGCCGGCAGAGGAGCCTGAGCTATAGGCTCTTGACCTTCAGGTTGCGCACCCAGAACTTCTGGCCGTGGTCCTGAATGGCGATCTTTCCTGAATCCGCCAACTTCTTGTTTTTCGGTTTGCTGGCAGCCAGGTCCAGCTTGTCCTGCACCGTCTTGCCGTTGAGGACCACGCTCAGCCTGCCTGCCTTCATTGTCACCACCATGCGATTCCATTCGCCGGCAGGCTTCGACGCGTTGACCAGTGGACCGGCAGTCTGGATCACTCCTCCAAGGTCATGCTGCCCGAGTTTCTTCTTACCGAAGCAGTCGAGGATCTGAATCTCAAAACCGTGCGCGGTGGCATCAGACTCATCATAAATCCGGAAATAGAGACCTGAATTCCCGCCTTTCCCGTGCTTGTACTCAAAGTCGAACACGAAATCCTTGTAATCCTCCTTGAGCCACAGGTAGGAACCGTATCGCGACCACCCCTTCTCGCCGGGCCTTGGCTCCAGGTGAAGTGAGCCGTCTTTCTGGATCTTCCAGTTACCGGTAGTCTTGATCTTCGACATGTCCTTGCCATCAAAAATCGTGGTGAACCCCTCCGCCGCACGGGACAGGGGAGCACAAACAAACAACAGGGCTAAAATGGATGCTAAAGTCTTCATTACTGAAAATGACTATCACAACAAGACGCTCAACAAAACAATAATAATCCACCATGCCATGAGCTGTTGGCCATCTGCGTGTTTACCCTTATGTTTTCATGCAATAATGATTCGCCCAGCCTTACTGCTTAGCCTCCTCGTTGCCCTTGGCACTGCCCCCGCACGACAACCAAACATTGTCGTTATCATTGCCGACGACATGGGATTCTCGGATATCGGCTGCTATGGTGGCGAGATCCCCACCCCGAACATCGATGCCCTGGCCAAGGGTGGGCTGCGTTTCACCAATTACTACGTAAACAACATGTGCCTTGTCACCCGCGCCAGCCTGATGACCGGACACTACCCGAAAACGGCCAA
>JAAESJ010000601.1 GCA_024229495.1 Verrucomicrobiaceae bacterium
CAGGGATTGTGACGCTTCTGGCTATTGTCGGCTTGTTCTTTATTGATAATTCCTTCGATCGAATGATTGGATGGTTGTTTCGCAAGGGGGGACTACAATCCGGGAATGGGCCCTTGATGGTGCGTTCCAAGGTGCAGGTGCTCCTGAGCCTTGAGAACCAGGGTAAGGATGCCCTCCAGCTTGCTGCCGTTGAGGGGCGGGACGGTAATCAAAAGAAATGTTATCCAGCGCCATGTCTTGAAGCGCGTGACTTCCGTGCAGGGCATGAAGAGGGAGCGAGGCTTAAGCAATTTGCCGGCATTACACTGGCTCGGGGGGAAGTCAGGATCGTGATCCTTGATCACGATGAATTAGCGGCTTTGGGTTGCTTAACTCTTGCAGTCCTCGATCAAAGAGGGAACACATGGCCGATTCGTGGGTTCGGGCTGGAGAAATAAAGATGGGTCGCAGAACAGGTTCGCCAGCGTTCATCCTCACCGCATTTCTGCTGGTGGTCGGGATATTCATCCTTGCTTCCAATGCGCGCGACTTCGGGGCAGTATTGCTCTTTGTGCCGTTTGCTCTGGGACCTCTCGTGGTGTCGCTGTTTCTGGCGTTATTTGCTCTAAGGAGGGCATGCCAGATTACCCTGATCATTGGGTCTGCCCTCTATGCAGCATGGTTTGGCTACCTCTACATAGGAGCATTCTACCTGCATCCAAGTCCACAGGGCGGGATCATTCTCTTATTTATAGGAGTTTACTCTCTTCCTGGGATGCTTCCCGTATGGGGACTGACGTTGGGTCTAATGAGTAGTGCAAAACATCCCCCGAGCAAACAAGACGGTTGTTCCAACCGGTAAGGGTTTGTTATGTTCCCGCGTTCGGGCCGGATGAGGGTAACTGACGTCGTCATGAGAGGAAAAATGAGCTAAAAATGGTTATCCGAACGATTGTTCTAAGAATTGATCCGTCGCCTACGTTAGCTTAACAACAGCATTAAGAATTCAACAATTTATCACTGGATGGCCCGGTGATAAAACCAGGCCAATCCATCACTCCGCCCATCAAAATGAAAAATACCTTGTTCGCTTTCCTTACATTTACCCTCACCCTTTCCTGCTATGGACTGGACAGGGATTACGTGCCTCGTGCAATACTCACCAAGTCACAGGAGAAGGAGGTGATCGCTCTGGCTCAAAAATGTGGCATGGAGGAGGTCTCCAGGATCTCAACCCACAACATGTATCCATCTCCTTTTCGGGGTATACGGGTGCAAGGTCCCGAACAGATCAAGGATCGTGAAGTTTCCTACCAGGTGTTGGGCATGAGTCACAGCGAGTGGCTGGAGCCCGGAGCCAAGCCGGGCAAGGGGCAGATAAAGCTGGGGAACTTCTGGGCGGGCAAGCCCTACACGCGCAAGCAAACTCTCCTTAAGGTGGGCAAGAAGGAATACCGGGTCGGGGTTATCCGCGGGATGACTGCTGAGGAGTGCGAGAAGATCCTGGGGATGTTCCTTAAGGGAGAATACGAGCTTGGCCCCGCCGTTAATAAAAAGACAATCGACCAGGTGGGCTGGGATAAGCCAAATAGCTTCTCCAGGCGGGGTGAATCCGTCTCGGTGGGATTTCTGCACAAGGCCAAGGACGCAGGGTTCTTTGACCTTCAAATCAAGATGGTCGGCAAGAAACTGACGATCGAGCAGATGTTCCAGGCGATTCCCTAGGTTCCTCTTTGGCGGCGGTATTGTGAGGGAGTGGTTCCCTCGACGCGGGAAAAGACCTTGTGCATATGGTCGGTATTACGAAACCCGCAATCTTTGGCTACTGTTTTCAGTGGGGCATTTGATTCGACCAGATGTCTTTTAGCTCTCGCTAGCCGTAATCGAGTGATTTCGCCGGCAATACTTTTCTGCAGCGATTCATTAAATTGGCGTTCAAGGCTACGACGATTGATGCCTGTTTTATTTGCGACATCCGTGACCTTGATGGGCATGTGGGAATTCTCGGAAATAAAGCGCAATGCACGGGAAACAACCGGATTGTCAGCGGCATAGGAGTCTGTGGATTGGCGAGGAATAAGTCCCTTGAGCGTTACAAGATTAGGCAATTTTGGAGGCTTTGATCCTTTCATGATTTGATCAAGGAGTGCGGCAGCCCGGTACCCCACTTGTTCAAAGTTCATGTCTATACTGGTGAGAGTCGGCGCAGGGGAGGAGCATATAGTGGTCTCATTAGAGCATCCCACAATACCCAGCTCTTGTGGAATGGTGAGGCCTTGTGCCCGGCAGACATCAATCAGGTAGCGGCAATACAGGTCATTGACCACAAAGATTCCGGTTGGAGGACGTAAGGAGGTGACCCACTTTTCCATGCCCTCGATCAGGGTTGTCCATCCTTTTGCTGTCGTGGTGGCGCCGTCGCGGAGAAAACGGAAAGGTTCGCAACGCAGGTCATCCTCCTTAAGGCGGTTACGAAAACCGGATAACTGGAGCACTGCATCCTTGTCGCGCAGGAACCCAAGATAACCAAAACGCCTGAAACCGCGGCTTAAAAGGTGCTCCGCAGCCATTTGACCAGAGGCTTTAAAGTCAGGGAAGACACTGGGCAGGCTCCTGACGGGAGTATTCATCCAAAGGTTCACAAGCGGCACGTTCATGCGCTTGGCCGCCACAGCCAGGGGAACTGTAGCACGTGCCAGAATACCATCGAAGGAGGGTGTCCCCCCTTTTGTTTTCAGCAGGCTTGCCATTGATGGGGTGATGGAGCATTCCCATCCCGCCTCGTCGGCATAGCGTTGGCACCCTGCGTAGGTTTCCAGATGCCGCTTGAATCCCCATTCAACCTCCAGGGCAATGGCAACCCGTTTGACTTTACGATGTTTCATTCGCTAAATTTAAGCGCATTCCCTACTGCATGGCAAGATGGCTGTGTCGCAAATACACTGTAAAGAAACGCAAAAAGGATGCCTTGTTACTTTGCTCTCCCGGGAACATTGCGATACACTGGTGATCTTTGAGATTGTTTGATCAAGGATTTATTTAAACAAACCATTAGCCCTATGAGACCTAATCACTTTCCACGCCTTCTCGTGTGTTTTTTCCTGTTGGTGCCTCTGCACCTTGTCATTTCAGCCAAGGAATTACCTGATCCCGACGGCAAGCCTGCGGATATGAGCAAGCCGGTTCAGGTATATATTCTGATGGGCCAATCCAATATGCTGAACTTCGGCAAGGTCGCCGGGAATAAGGAGGGCACGCTGGAATATGCAATCAAGGAGAAGAGCCTGTATCCTTACCTTGTGGATGATACCGGCAAATGGACTGAGCGTAAGGATGTACGCAACGTGCGCGTCATGGGAAGCGGCACCGGTGGCATGAGAGGTTTCAATAACGAGTGGATGACCATCAAGGGCAATGTCGGTCCGGAAATCGGTATCGGGCATCATGTTGGGGAAGCAAGCGATGCTCCGGTCATGATCCTCAAGAGCTGCATCGGCAACCGGGCTCTCGGCTGGGATCTCCTGCCCCCCGGGAGCGAGAGCTTCGAGTTTACCGACAAAAAGGGTGTGACCTGGGTGCATCCCGGATACAAGGGCAGTCCTGAACGCTGGAAAAAGGGTGAGGAGCCAAAGAAGATCGGCTGGTATGCCGGCATGCAGTATGATGGCGATATTGCCCGCGCCAAGCAGGTCCTTGCCGAACTCGACAAGTATTACCCGGGAGCCAAGGAATACGAGGTTGCCGGTTTTTTCTGGTGGCAGGGCGATCGCGACAGCCGCAGTGCCGCACTTTCCGGCCGGTATGAGAAAAACCTCGCTCATCTCATCAAGACCCTTCGCAAGGACTTCGATTGCCCCAATGCCAATTTTGTTTGTGCTTCCCTTGGACAAACCAAGAACGGTTCCACTGATGGTGGCGGGAAAATACTGGATGCCATACAGGCAGTTGATGGCAAGTCCGGGAAGTATCCTGAGTTCAAGGGGAACGTCGCCAGTGTCTATACGCACCCGCTTTCCAAGGGCGGAAGCTCTGGTGGTCACTATGGCGGCAATGCTGAAACCTACATGAATGTTGGCGAGGCCATGGGGAAGGCGATGGTGGAGCTTTTGAAGCAAAAGTAGCTTTGTAGGTGATCCGGAAATTTGAGATCAGTATGAACCAAAATTCTCAGGAAGATCGGATGATTCCACTCCTGATTATAGACCGGCAGATTCGTGGGGTTTCTGCCGGTCTTCTTTTTGGGGTTGCTGAACAATTTTAAGTGAAGTTACTCATTATGAAAAACAAGGATCATGGAACCGTCCTGCTGGCTTCTGC
>JAAESJ010000602.1 GCA_024229495.1 Verrucomicrobiaceae bacterium
ACGTACGCCCTCATGCGCATCGGGACTGAGGGGGTCAGTCGAATACATGTGGATCGTCGGGTTCTCATGGTTCTGGTGTTGACGGCCATGGTGTTTTTTGTCCGTGACGCCGCCTCGTCTCCCTATGAGGATCCGTGGGACTGGGGTCGACGAAGCCCGACCGACGAAGCTCGGGTCTCGACTTCGGTGCTCATCGGAGACGACGCACGGGTGATGGTGCCGTCAGAGGTGTACCCGCTGGTGGCTGATCGTCAGGAGGCCCACATCCTGTTGCCCACCCACGGCATGCTGCCCGATCTGGACTGGTCTGGACGCATCGACGCTGTGGTGGTCGACGTGGAGTCCCTGGGCTGGCTGGACACCGAGATCCGAATGTTCGAGTCGCGCCTGATCGCCATGGATTACCGCAAGCGGTTCGACCGTGACGGCGTCCGGCTCTGGGTGCGCCGGCCGGGCGCCTGATAGTGCCGGTGGATGGTTTCCTGACCGTTACACGACGGCGGTGTGCCCG
>JAAESJ010000603.1 GCA_024229495.1 Verrucomicrobiaceae bacterium
ACAGCTGGACGGAGGGCGTCGTGGACGACGCCACCGACGACCGCGGCTGGGACACCATCAAGTCGGACGACAGGCCGATCAAGAGGGCCGCGAAGGACCTCATACACCGCATGATGCCCAAGAGGATGGACGACAGGATGGACGACAGGATGGACCACCTGGAGGACAGGATGGCAGCGGGACAGGAGCTCGTGACGGCATTCCAGTTCTGCATCGAGCACGTCGAGTGCACCGGTGACGCGGACGAGTTGCGGTTCATGATCGACAGCATCAACTCGAGGCACGTCGACATGAGGGAGAAGATCGACGCACGCGAGGCGGGCGAGCTCCCCGAGCAGCGGGACAGGAAGATGGCTGACGATGACGACAGCCAGGAGGACTGCGAGGCCGCAGGAGGAACGTGGTACGAGGAGAGGCAGGCGTGCCACTCCGATGACGAGAGGGAGGTCGAGGACGACGAGGTGCGGTTCGACTGCCGAACCTACGAGTTCTGGACGGAGGAGAAGCAGGAGTGGTGCGATTCACATTACAAC
>JAAESJ010000604.1 GCA_024229495.1 Verrucomicrobiaceae bacterium
AAGGCCTGGGTCCGGCACTCACAATACGACAAGGAAGACAAGAGCCAGTTCGCAGGAAAAGAATTCAACATCCTGATCAACAATCCAAAGGGTGAGAAAATTTACGAAAAGCAGTTAAAAGCCGACCAGTACGGTGGGTTCACGGACAAGATCACATTACCGGAAAATGCCACTCTCGGCGTGTACCGCATCAATATCCTGCATCAGGGAAGGCACATGGCCCACGGCGGCAATACTTTCAGAGTCGAGGAATACAAAAAACCTGAATTTGAGGTGACTATCGATTCCCCCTCCGAGCCGGTAATGCTCGGTGAGAAGGTGCCAGCAAAGGTCACGGCAAAATATCTTTTCGGGGCACCGGTCCAGAACGCGACCGTCAAATACAAAGTCATGCGCAGCGAACATGATAGTAGATGGTTTGCTCCCATGCCCTGGGACTGGTTCTACGGTTCCGGCTACTGGTGGTTCAGTTACGACTATGACTGGTACCCTGGATGGAGGAACTGGGGCTGCAGAAGACCCATTCACTGGTGGTGGCCCAGAAACAACATGCCTCCTGAAGTTGTATTGGAGAGCGAAGTTGAAATCGGTGCTGATGGGACTGTCGAAATTGAAATCGACACTGCCCTGGCCAAAGCCATGCACGGCGACATCGATCATAAATATTCAATCACGGCCGAGGTACGTGACGAGTCCAGAAGAACCATCGTCGGCAGTGGGTCCGTTCTCGTGGCCAGAAAACCA
>JAAESJ010000605.1 GCA_024229495.1 Verrucomicrobiaceae bacterium
AGCAGTGGTTCCCAAAGCTTTTCTGCCTTATTCCACTTTAAATACATCGTTACGGTATCGCCTTTCCCGGGAATTGGGCCGTGCCCCTGAGGGCCCGGCAATCGAGGAATACGCACCACCGGCTGCCACGCCACAACCCGGATTTCCTCGTCCGATTTTGCCCCGGTTCCCTTCGAGATGAATGCCACCTTTATCGTGAGGGTGAATACCTTGTCACGGTGAATCCCGAAGGCCCGTTCAACCCGGGATTTCTGCACCCGGGACTCAACGGCAACAACCTTGCCAGTAACAATCAGTTCCGATTGGGCCTGTAGTTGTTTCTGACTCCTCGGTGCCAGGGCAGCTGGCAGTTCCATTGCCCCCATCACAAGCAATCCGCCCGTCAAAAACGCCAGGGGTAGCTTACAGAAAAATGAAGGAGGTGATCGCATGAGAGTTTCTAGTTAAAAGTCTTCCAGCCCCCACCCATGAGCAACAATTTGCCTGTTGGAAGAAATGTCAGGCAACTGACAAGGATGAGATGATTGAATATTCTCATAGGCCGGAGTTGCTCAACTCCTTGCCGGTTTTTCCACCATGTTTACGCAGGAATTCAGCAGTCTTCTTGCGCCCATTCGCCAACGCTTCATCCACTGGAGTTTGGCCTTTCTCATTCCGTTCATTGACCTGCGCCCCGTTGGCAATCAGCAGTTCGCAAACCTCGGAAGCCGCTTCTTCTTCATAACTTCGCGCCACTTCATGTAAAATGGTATCTCCTGATTTCGCACGATAGGGTTCATTGTCTTCAATCATGCTTCCCGATTTCAGTTTCACATTCACATCGGCTCCCCTGGCTATCAGCAGTTTAGCCAGGTCCAGATACATGACACCACTCTTGGGGTGGCCCTGAGCCGCACACCACGCCGCCGAATATAATATGGTTTCCCCATCTCTCCGCGTCCTGGCATTCACATCTGCTCCCGCATCAATCAACAAGCCTGCAGCCTCCTTGTTACTGGCCAAATGTAACGGGGTATGGTGTGTGTCATCGATGGCTTTGACGTTGGCTCCTCTGTTGATGAGCAGCTTGATCATTTCAAGGTCGCTCCCTTTCCAATCGTCATTGACAGCATGGTGCAGGGGCGTCATGCCCGGTTCATCCTGCAGGTTCACGTTTCCGCCTTGATCAAGGAATTTTTTGACTGCCGC
>JAAESJ010000606.1 GCA_024229495.1 Verrucomicrobiaceae bacterium
CTCCCTTCGTTTCAGTTTGCATACCTAAAGGGTATATCTTGTAGGAGTCTTTATAGTCGTCTTCTAATTCCTCTATTAACAATTCTTGATTATTCTTTTCAATGTACATAGCTACTAAGTGTTTGTAGTGCTTATAATACATTCTCATTATTCTATCTTTAAATTCCTTATGAGTTAGTTTATCTTCACGCATATTGAAGTGGTCTATTTCTATAACTTCGTAATCCTGATTCATAACTGTTAGTACAGTAAAGTCATTACTCACGCCTATGTCCACTCCAATAAAGAGTTCATCGCTGTCATTGATTTCTACCTCCTCCTTTTTTATACAGATGTCCACATTAGAGAATAGTGTGTCGTCTGTTATGAACTGTGCGAGAACCTCTCTATTGAACTGGTCTGTCGTCATAATATCTTTGAAGACATCTATAATTTTATCAACCTCCTCATCATCTAGGTCTCTGTAATCCTTTTGAATGGACACTAGCTTAGTAGGGTCAAAGTCGTTATGACCCTCTTGACCCTTTAAGAACCACTCATAAAACCAGTTACGTCCATTAGGTGTTGATGTAATTACCATACTACCATTTGTACGGGTAATCATAGGAAGCAATATCTCTACTACTGTAGATTCATTTATAAAGGCTGCCTCATCTATATATATTTTGTGAGCCTTACGTCCACGTAGTGTATCACCTTGTTCTGCTGAAC
>JAAESJ010000607.1 GCA_024229495.1 Verrucomicrobiaceae bacterium
CTGGTGAGCCTTACCTGGCGTGAATTGTCTCACAATAGCGCAATTCGCCACTCAGCCCGTCATAGAACTGGAACATCACATGGGGTTTCGGGAACGCTACCCATCGTTGCCCGTCACGCTCCACAGGGTTGTTGAACACGTTATTTACCTGAACCACACAATAGTGCGGGAAGATTCGGTTCACGCGAGGAATGTCGCTGAGCACATAAGTTGACCAGCGAATATCACAGGCTCGCGGACCATACTTAAAAGGCCCGTTGGCAGGGCGATCGCCCTCATCCTCCTTCGGCCTGTGGTTCACTGAATTGTGAGGACCTGAGGCAAATTCCCAGACATTGTCAGTAACCTTGATTGCAAAGCTGTTATGAAGGTCACCGGTCAGGACAAAGACACGCTTCTTGAGATGGTCCCAGAAGTCTATCAACATCTCTCGTTCCTCCAGAAACACCGTCCACGCGTCATCCTTCTTGACCACCTTGTTCACGTCCTTGCCTCCGCCTGACCCCACATGAGGAACCATGAAATTGACTGAGGACACCACAAAAAGGAAGTCCGCCTCGCTCGAGCTCATCGACTTAATCAGCCAATCACGCTGAACCTTGCCAATCATTGAAGTCCCCGGCTTTGCAGGTCGGTCAACATCGTGAAGATCACGATGCGAACGGGTGTCGAGGAGAAAAAACTCACAGTTTCCAACCTTGAAACTGCCATAACAACGCTTCCCGATAGAATATACAGACGGCCCATCAACACGCGCTGCAGGACGAATCCGCAACTTGCCCTTGGCAAGGACCTCGACCACTTCATAAACCCCGTGGTTGGGATCACCGGTGGAGGAATCCGGCTCAGGGTCAAGGATCACGCCTGCCTGCCCACCCCAATGGATATGCAGGTTTGCCATCTCATCGAGTTTCAGTGCACTGAAGTCAGCCTCGGGATCAAGCAGGATATCGCTGCCCGCCTTCAATGACGCTCTTCCAAAATGAGCCGGTTGCGAGAACTCGCTGGGATTTGCCCAGGCAAGGTAATCATCCCAGGCACGCACGGCAATATCGCGCACCACAGCACGCCTGTCCCGAAAACCAACCTCCCCTGTACCATAAATATCATTGAGCGACTCATGGTCATCATAGGTGAAGAAAGAAGGCACATTACGATGCCATTGCCTCAGGTTCTCGCTCTTCTCCCAGTAGAACTTGTAATTTTCCCAGATTCCGGTAATGCCGGGCGCCAACTCAACAATCCGCGGAGGAACATCAACCCCAACCTGTTTCATCCACGCACCAAACGCATAATCTCGTCGAGCTTCATATAACCAGTCGCCGTTCAACACTGCAAAATGCACGCGATCACTTACTTTCGAGTTCAACTGGTCAAAAGCCGGTAAAGCGGGTCCCGCACCCGCACCGGGTGTGCGGTTGTTACCACAGGCAAACTCAAAAGAAAAATTAAAGAGCCCCTCAGGATTGTATTGCGGGTTGGCGACCAGCGTTGATGAAGGCCAGGTCTTGAAACTCCCCCCCGGGGGATGATCCCCCTTCTCGCAGAATACCTCATAGAAATACTGCGTCGAGGGTTTCAACCCGGTTAGCTTAACCAGTCCCGTGCAATCGTCCTCGATCAAAGTGGTCACCATTTCCGAAAGCTGGCTAAGTTTCCCCTTCTCCAAACCATAGCGCACTTGCAGGGTCTCTCCCGGCAACCGTGTCCTTGCCCATACCGTCATACTCTCGGATCCCGGCCGACCAAGCACCGGGCCATGAGTAATATCAGCCATCCCGTTAACAGCAACTAACAGGTAGAAAAAAGAAATTGTGCGGAACATGACTCATATCCTGCACCATAAGGAGATAAATTACGAGCCGTTTTACTTGATCTTACGGCACCTGATACCCCATTCTTCAGGCAAGTGGAAAACAACTCAAAAATCGGAATAGGGTTTGTCGGCGCAGGCTGGATGGGGGCAACTCTCATGCAGAGAATCGTCGAGCGGAGCGATTGCCGCATCGCCGCCCTGCACCAGCGCTCGCCTGAGAACGCAATGCTGGCGCTCGACGGACTCGGGCTGAAGCCGCAACTTTATACACCGGATTTTAACTCCATGATTGCCGATCCCGCAGTCGATGCTGTTTTCCTGTGCAGCCCAAACTCATCGCACGGGCCACAGTCAATTGCCGCACTGGAAGCAGGTAAACACGTCTTCTGTGAAAAGCCATGTGCGACTCTCCATGCCGATTTCCAGAAGCAACTTCAACTGGCAAGGGCAAACCCCCAGCTGGTCACCTTCGTCAACTATCTGATGAATTTTGATACCATGGAACAACGGGTCTTAAACATGGTGGAATCCGGAGATTTTGGAACCATCACGCAAGTCCAGGTAAACTACCGCCACCCCATCAACATCAACGGCGACAAAGCATGGAAACTCAGTGGCGATATCATGGGCGATGCCATCGGCATGGGAATCATCCACGCTCTCTCCGTAATGCTTAACATCATGACCGCCAATGGCACCAAGCCTACCTCCGTATTTGCCACCTGCAGCAATAACAGCATTCGCGGTTTTGAAATTCCGGCCATCTACAACATCCAGATCAGTTTCGATAATGAAGCCACCGGGTTCTGCTTCGGGAATGTTGATCAGGCAAACGGTTACGATGCCTATCACAATATCCACGGCACAAACGGCGGCCTAATCTTCGACAGTTACCTTGATCGCCCCGACAAGGTCAGGTTATGGTCCAATTCCACAACCGGAGGAAAGTGGGTTTACCCGCTGGACCCAACCCGATGCCCTCAGGACAATCTCTGGCCACAGGAAACCACGACCCCTGACAGCGGCGACGTGGTAAAACACCAGACCGGCGCCTGTGTAGAGCATTTC
>JAAESJ010000608.1 GCA_024229495.1 Verrucomicrobiaceae bacterium
CATCGGCGGAGGCTATCCAGTCTGAGATATTAATCCCATCAGCTTCAAAGTGGTGTTCATCATGATCGTCCTCACCGTGTTCATCATGATCGTCCTCACCGTGTTCATCATGATCTTCCTCACCGTGCTCATCATGATCGTCCTCACCGTGTTCATCATGATCTTCCTCACCGTGCTCATCATGATCGTCCTCACCATGTGAATGATCGTGTGATCTTGCCTTGCCGGCAGCGAAGTTAAAGGACAGGCGCTTTCTCGGCGTATAATCAAACTCAACACCGCGTGTGATCAATTCTCCATCTGAAAGCAGCCGGCTGTTCGGCAAATTTTGATTGATATAATCCATCATGTGGACATGTGCTTGATTCTGAAATCCAAAACGATTCAAAAACTGTCCACCCCCGACACTCAATGAATCACTAAATGCATACGTTAACTTGGCTTCCTCTATTGCAGTTTCCCACTCCCCGTCCTTATCCTGAAGGGCAACTCCATAGAATAGGCCGGTGAGATTTTCATTGAGTTGAGAATCGATGTGAAGTTCAACAGGGTGGAGTTGAAAATCCTTTTGTGGGTCATGTTCACTGGTCGCATAATCGGTGACCGGTGTATCGGAGTCTAAAATGGATCCTGCCAAATTGAGGTAGACTTCGGGAACAAACACAAGCCCCCCTTGTTTTTCTTCCTGATCTTTGACGTTAAACTCAAAAACCTTTTCTTTAGAATTTGCGGGACTGAAGGAAATCACAGTCGTCGACATTATACAGAAGAGTTGCTTTGTTAATTGCATTTGTTTGATGGGAAATGGATTATGTTTTATGTGACCATGTCTTTATTGCAAGGTTGTTGCGTTAGCAAGATAAAAACGCAATAAAGTTGCAATAGTATTTTTGTTGCGTTAACGTCATCGCCTGATAAGGAATACATGTTTTCAAGGATGGGAAGTTTCATGAAATCATTCAAAACCATGGGCTTGTGCCTTAGTTGTTTTTTCTACTTGGGATCAACTGCATTATTTGCTGCCGAGGAGACAAAATATATCGCGATGATGTCTGGCATCGAGTGCTCTGCCTGCAAGAAGGCGATAGCCAAGGCTATCGCGAAACTTGATGGGGTTAAGACGATCCGTATCGTCAAGCAGGGAAAAGGAAGCCATCAACTCGAGGTCTTCACCGACGGTTCGAGTGATCTCAAGAAGGTGGATGCGGTCAAGGCGCTCAAGGATGCCAAACATTACAAGATCTTGAGCTGGAAGAAGGATCAAGGATGAAAACGGACCTGCTCCGATTCCGGCTTGCGTTAAAGGTGTTGAATGGATGGTTACAAGAAGTAAAAATCATTTTCAATATATGAAAAACAAATGGCTTCAGGTTTATTTGGTCAGGGGGCTGTTCCTCTTGGCATTCATATTGCAGGGGTGCAGTGATCCGGGATCTGCAGGCCTTAATAAGGGGTCCGGTGAGGCGAGCACCAAGCCAATCGTATTTGTTCCCATTTCGCCTTATCAGTATGTTTTCGAGCGCCTGGCAGGCGATCTTATTGATCTCCGCGTTATCGTGGGTCCGGGAGATGACCCTCATTCCTACTTGCCGACTCCAAAACAGATCGTCGACATGGCCAGGGCAGATTTGTTGTGTTCGGCCGAATTGGGCTTCGAGAGCAATTACTTCGTGAAGATGGGTGACGGGAACACTGGGCCACAGGAATTGAATCTGTTGGCAGGTCTTGAGCTGTTGGAAGGTCATTGCGATCATCCCAGTCACGAGACAGAGACAACCGAGGATGATGAAGATCATGATCACGAGGAATTGAACGACCCGCATGTGTGGCTTTCGCCTACCATGTTGATGCTGCAGGTGAACCTGATTGCATCCAAGTTGAAGGGGATGCTTCCAAAGGAGAAAGCCTTGGAGATTGATTCCAATCTTTCGGGCTTCAAGGCGGAGTTAACGGCCATCCATGATGAGCTTACTGCGCTCCTGGCAACTCACCAAGGCCAGAAGTTTTACGTCTATCATAGCGCTTTTGCCTACTTTGCCAGGGACTTCGGTCTCGAGCAGGTTGCCATCGAAATTGGCAATCGTTCTCCAACGCCTAAACAATTGGCACAGGTTGCCGCACAGGCCAAATCCGAGGAGGTCAAGGTCATTTTCGTGCAACCGCAGTTCGACCAAACCAGTGCCGCAGCCCTTGCTGAATCCATCAGCGGGCGGGTTGCTTTTCTCGACCCCTTGGAGAAGGACATCACTGCCAACCTGCGAGCAATCGCCAAGGCGATTACCGGTAACTCTGGATGAACGCTGTCTCCTGCACTCGATTGTCTTTTCGGTATGGTAAGGCCAAAGTGATAGACGATGTATCCTTTGAAGTTCTCGAGGGAGAATCGGTTGCAGTAATCGGGCCCAATGGAGGAGGTAAATCGACTCTTCTCAAACTGATGCTTGGACTTGAGGTTCCCGAAAGCGGTAAACTTAATGTTCTGGGGAATCCGGCAGGACGGAGTCGCCGGAAAATAGGTTATGTGCCGCAGGCGATGCGTTTCGACCCGTTATATCCCGTGTCAGTGATCGAGATTGTCCTGATGGGCCGGCTTGACCGGCTTGGAGTTGGTGCATTTTCAAAAGAATGCCGTTCGGTTGCAGAGCAGGCACTTGAAACCGTTCACCTTGGTGATTTTAGGAACCGTCCTTTCTCCTCGCTCTCCGGAGGCGAGCGGCAACGCGTCATGATTGCGCGCGCACTGGCCTGCGAACCGGAGCTGCTGCTGCTTGACGAGCCGACTGCAAATATTGATCTTTCTGCAGAAGAAAAGTTTATCGAGGCGCTGGTCGCTTTGCGCCAGAAAATGACCTTGATTCTCGTCACCCATGACCTGGAACTGGTTTCCGAACTGAGTGACTCGGTTTTATGCGTGAATAAGCACGTTCATCGGCACTCGCTTCCTCTTAGTGGCGAGACCATCAGGGAAATATATAGCGGACGGCGCCGCATTGAGCATGACCGCAAAACCCGCCACCAGCAGGGAGACCATTCCGTATGCGGCCATGACTGAATTTTACGAAACAGTCCGGGACGTGCCGGTGATACGTTATGCATTACTGGCCGGCATAGTGTCGAGTTTTACCTATGGCGCCGTCGGCACATTTGTGGTGACTCGTCGTATAGGCTATATTGCGGCGGCTATTGCACACAGTATCTTAGGGGGAATAGGTGCGGCAATCTATTTTAGCCGGACTTACGATATTGGTTGGTTGACGCCAATGCTGGGAGCCATCATTGCCGCGGTTGTTTCCGCCGTGGTGATTGGCTGTATCAGCTTAAAGTTCAAGGAACGGGAAGACACAATTATATCAGCGGTCTGGGCGGGAGGCATGGGGATTGGGCTTTTGTTTCTTCATCATACGCCCGGTAAAGGAGTCAACCTGGAGAGTTACCTGTTTGGTAATATTCTACTAACATCTAAAGCTGATGTCATTGCCACCTGTGTTCTCGGCGTGGTTGTCCTTGGGTTGATTTCCCTGTTTTATCATAAGCTCGTCGCGGTCTGTTTTGATGAGGAGTTTGTCCAGCTTCGCGATGTTTCCTCGAAAGCTTACTATCTGCTGCTTTTGGTGCTTACCGGGATTTGCATGGTCCTGCTTGTCCGCGTAGCGGGGATCGTGCTGTCATTGGCGCTGATCATTCTGCCTGCCGCGACTGCGTGCCGGCTTGCCCG
>JAAESJ010000609.1 GCA_024229495.1 Verrucomicrobiaceae bacterium
AATGTTGAAATAGCCTATGTTTGTGATGTGGATAACAATCGTCTGGCAAGTGGTGTCAAGTATGCCGCATCTAGGCAGGGTGGGAAGGAACCTAAAGGAGTGACTGACTTTCGTGAGATTCTTGAAGACAAAGAAGTGGATGTGCTTTCAATTGCTGCCCCTAATTTCTGGCATGCTCCGGCGTCGATTTTAGCCTGTCATGCTCAGAAGCACGTTTACGTCGAGAAGCCGGGAAGCCACAATGCTGATGAATCGAAGTTGATTGTGGAGGCTGCGCGAAAGAATAACCGTTTAGTACAGATGGGTATTCAGCGCCGTAGCTTACCATCCTTTCGCGAGGGGATTGGCAAGATCAGGGACGGGGTCCTTGGCAATTTACGCTATGCGCGTTGCTGGTACACTAATCGTCGACCTTCGATCGGTATAGGCAAGAAGGTGCCCGTGCCTGCTTGGCTTGACTGGAACCTTTGGCAGGGACCTGCACCGGACCGTCCTTACAAAAATAACCTAGTCCATTATAACTGGCATTGGCACTGGCATTATGGTGGTGGAGAACTTGGCAACAATGGGGTCCATGCCCTCGACATTGCCCGTTGGGGACTGGGTGTTGATTTTCCGATACGGGTCACCTGCAACGGTGG
>JAAESJ010000610.1 GCA_024229495.1 Verrucomicrobiaceae bacterium
CAGGTTTCTGCTGGAGTCCGGCGCGGCGGCAAGGGTCGTGCTGGTGATGTTGTCTTTTTTCGGGGAAAAGCGCGCCGGGTTGGCGTTCCTGATTTCCGGGTTCCTGCTGGCGATTCCTGTTTTTTTTGACACGGTCTTCTATCTGTTGATTCCCATAGCCATCGCCATGGCTCACAGGACGAAAGGCAATTATCTCTTTTACGTACTCTGTATCGTTGCCGGGGGGACCATGGCGCATTCACTGGTTCCGCCAACGCCTGGACCTCTTCTCGTGGCGGAGGAAATCGGGGTGGATATCGGGGCCATGATGCTTGGCGGCCTGGCTGTTGGTCTGTTTACAATTACTTTCGGATACCTTTATGCGCGCTGGGCATCCGGTAAATTTGACCTTGAGCCGCCACCGTTGGTCGATGGGGTCTCGATGGATGAGGACAATTTACCCTCTGCGCTGGTATCGTTCCTGCCGGTACTGTTGCCGGTGCTGCTGGTCACCGGGGGGACATTACATGGCATTTTAAAACCGGATAACCTGGAGTTCTTGAAAGTCCTTGGGGAGAAGAATCTCGCCCTCGGTCTTGCCGCGTTGGTGGCATTTACCATTTTGGCAAAGAGGTGCTCCGGGGACAAGGAGA
>JAAESJ010000611.1 GCA_024229495.1 Verrucomicrobiaceae bacterium
ACAGAACGTTCGGTGTCTTTGTGGCAGGTTTGTTGTTTTTTTCTTCACGTGCTTCCCTGCGCTTCTTGCGTTTTTGCTCTCGCTTGAGATCACGTGCCTGCTCTTTGGTTGCCGGATTATTAGCGGCCAGCGGTTTTTTTTCCCCGGTGCCGGCAGATTGAACCATTGTTTGCAACCACTTCTCATGAAGCTCAAAGAGCTCACTTCCCTTGTCAGGATTCTCGGCGGCAAGGTCTTTGGTCTCGGAGGGGTCCATGGCAAGGTTGTATAGGGTGTATTTTTCCCTGAATCCGTGCGCCTTCCAGTTACCCTGACGCACGGCCCATTCCCCCTTTGGAGGGCCGCTGTTCCAGAAGATGTTCGCGTGATGGGAACCTGATTTTCCGGTGAGCAGCGGCAAAATACTCTTGCCGTCAAAGCGGGTTCCTTCGGGGGCCTTGGCGCCTGTGGCATCAAGCGCTGTGGGCAGGATGTCGATGGAAATGACCGGGGTGTTAATGACGCGTCCTCCCCTGAACTTCTCAGGCCAGCTCATGATCCAGGGGGTTCGTATTCCTCCTTCGTAGAGACTGCCCTTGAAGCCACGCAGGGAACCATTGTTGGCCTCCATTGCCTTGGATCCGCCGTTGTCTGTCAGGAAAAACAGCAGGGTGTTTTGCCACAGGTTCTCGTCCTTGAGTTTCTTCACCACAGCTCCAACTCCCAGATCTAGATGATGGAGCATGGCCATTAGAGTTGCTCGTTTTTCGGATATTCCCGGGAACTTTTCCTTGTAACGTTCGACATCCTCCCCGGGTGCCTGTGCAGGTGCGTGCACCGCGTTATAGGCGAGATAGAGGAAGAAGGGATTTGTTTTTTCCCGCTCGATGAAATCCACTGCCTCTTCTGTCAGGCGCGTGGTCATGTAGCCATTGTAATCATTGTCAGTGAGCCGTTTTTTGTTGCGATAGACCGGGGCGTAGTCACTGCCATTTACCCCCTGAAGCTTAAAGTAGTCGTGACCGCCCCTGCCCATGAACTTGTAGCACTCGCTGAACCCCCTGTTCAGGGCATGCCATTTAAGTTCCGGATAGTCATCATCAAGACCGAGGTGCCACTTGCCGATTGCCGAACTGGTATATTCTTCAGGCAGGAAGGAG
>JAAESJ010000612.1 GCA_024229495.1 Verrucomicrobiaceae bacterium
CCATGCAGTGGTCAAGATGAACGGTGATGGGGCCAATTCAGGA
Source organism: Verrucomicrobiaceae bacterium (assembly GCA_024229495.1). Taxonomy (GTDB): domain Bacteria; phylum Verrucomicrobiota; class Verrucomicrobiia; order Verrucomicrobiales; family DEV007; genus CACIUL01. Next base: position 44 of record JAAESJ010000612.1, read on the forward strand.
GTTGGCATCCGCCTCACCCCGGTAACTCCAGGAAACGTCCCCGGATATCAGGTTGATATGGGACCCGGTTACTGGGGAAGCCTGTGGGAGGAAGGCGGGGCAGGCATGGTGCAGCAGTTCAGGAGCAAGGACGCCAGGCGCCTTGTAAAGGATGGAGACTGGAACCATTACTACGTGATCGCGAAGGGGAACCACATCAAGGCATGGCTCAACGGCGTACAGACCATTGATGTGCACCACAAGCCCGGCCCGTTAAAGGGATCAATAGGCTTCGAGCTTTGCAACGGCCCCAAGCACACGATCCTCGATGTCAGGACACTGCTCATACGCAAGCTGCCAAGGTAAACACGCTCATTAGCGGCATTGCCTTGAACTGATCACATTGACGTCTATTACATGTGACTTAAGCTTTATGTAAAATGAGAAAATCGCGCTCACTTTTCTTTTTCTTCATACTGCTCCTGTGCATGAGCATCGCGACAAATACATGGAGCCAAGAGAAACAATCCGTTCCTGTTGC
>JAAESJ010000613.1 GCA_024229495.1 Verrucomicrobiaceae bacterium
CCATGCAGTGGTCAAGATGAACGGTGATGGGGCCAATTCAGGAGTTGGCATCCGCCTCACCCCGGTAACTCCAGGAAACGTCCCCGGATATCAGGTTGATATGGGACCCGGTTACTGGGGAAGCCTGTGGGAGGAAGGCGGAGCAGGCATGGTGCAGCAGTTCAGGAGCAAGGACGCCAGGCTCCTTGTAAAGAATGGAGACTGGAACCATTACTACGTGATCGCGAAGGGGAACCACATCAAGGCATGGCTCAACGGCGTGCAGACCATTGATGTGCACCACAAGCCCGGCCCGTTAAAGGGATCAATAGGCTTCGAGCTATGCAACGGCCCCAAGCACACGATCCTCGATGTCAGGACACTGCTCATACGCAAGCTGCCAAGGTAAACACGCTCATTAGCGGGATTGCCTTGAACTGATCACATTGACGTCGATTACATGTAACTTAAGCTTTATGTAAAATGAGAAAATCGCGCTCACTTTTCTTTTTCTTCATACTGCTCCTGTGCATGAGCATCGCGACAAATACATGGAGCCAAGAGAAACAATCCGTTCCTGTTGCCCGGCCCGCGGTTTGGAACACAAAAGCATTGTTCGAGAAACCGGCACTCCATGATACCGCAGAACGCCCCGCCCGCGGCATGCGCTCATTCTTTTATGAAGGTGCCGACTACAAGGGAAAACCCACCTGGGTATTTGCCTACTATGCAATCCCGGAAGGAAAAGCTCCTGATGGCGGTTGGCCTGCAGTCGTATGTGCTCATGGCGGTGGAGGCACTGCTTACCCTGAGTGGGTGAACCATTGGAACAAGAAGGGATACGCAGCTCTTGCCATGGATCTTGAGGGACATTTTCCCGGCGGTGGTTCCCATCAAGTGGAAGGAAATCACCCCTCCAATGTCAACCACCGCAATGCAGGACCGTCCCGCATCGACTGGTTCGGGGATCGCTCACTGCCAGATAATGAAAAGTGGTTTTATCATGCGGTAGCCGATGTCATAAGGGCCAATTCACTACTCCGATCCTTTCCTGAGATACACCATGAAAAAATCGGGCTCACTGGCATTTCCTGGGGAGGGACAGTCGTCAGTGCCGTCGCCGGTATTGATCCACGGTTTGCTTTCGTGATTCCCGTCTATGGAGGCGGATTCATCCATGAAAGTGACAACGATGGATTGGCCCAATGGTTTCCCCCAGGGAACATGACCAAGTCAGAATTCGGCGATTATAAAGCCAAGTGGGATCCAGCCGCACACTTGCCGAATGCCAAGATGCCAATGCTGTGGGTCACCTCGGTAGCCGACCCGGTTTTTCAAATCGACATATTCGCAAAATCAGCCCGGACTGCCGGCGGGGAGAGCCACCTGTGCCTCCGCCCCTGGATGATTCATGGACACGGCAACGGATGGAATGACGCTCCTGAAATCGGCCAGTTTGCGGACAGCGTCGTCAAGGGCAGCCCATCGCTTCCCAAATTGAATAAGCCGCAAGTAATACCAGAAAGCCAAGCGGTTCACACCGCGTACGAGGGCCAAGGAAAATTCACTCAAGCTTGGATATACTTTACCAAGTCCCGCGGAAAATGGAAAAACCGTAAATGGAACTTCATCGAATGCTCCATCCAGGACAAAAATCTCATTTCCAAGAAAAACCTTCCGCAGGGCACCATTGCTTTTTTTGTTTATGTATTCCGCGACAGGGGGGGGTATCGTGACAATCATGCAGCCTCCGACTTGGTCACCCTTGCTCAATAAAGCGATGCCACTCCTACTATTCCTGAAATTAGCTGTGGGTAACTGGTCAATAGGGTGCTTAAATGAATTTATCATTTAGCTAGTAATCTTTATGTTTGGATACCGGGAGCAAAGGAACCTTAAGTGCGGAAAACAGGGATCAATAACGGCGTTACCGACCCCCGTTCTCCCTTTCATCATATTAGCGGTCATCTCATCGTCGATCCTCGCCGAGGATTGGCCAACCTTCAGGCACGATCGGCAATTCACGGCTGCCACCAGTGAACGGCTCACGCTGCCACTCGAGCCCATCTGGGTTTTTCGCTCACGCCAGTCACAACACCCCCCGTCAATGCGTGAAAAGGGAACAGTGGAGTTCTCCCCTGAACGCGCCCGCTACGAACTTCCTATTTCAGCAGCAGGTGACTCGCTCTTCTTCACCAGCGCCGCCGATGGTCGCGTTGTTTGCCTTGACGCCGCCACTGCCAAGGTGCGTTGGGAATTCCTTGCTGAAGGCAGCATGAACCGTGTTCCCACCTATTATGAGGGGAAAATCTATGCTGGCAGTGACGATGGCCACGTCTATTGCCTTGATGCAGGGACGGGGCAACTCGTGTGGTCATACAAGGCCGCCCCGGCCAACCGCTGGCTCTTCTCATACAACCAGCTAAGCTCTGTATGGACTGTCAGGACAAACATTGTCGTTGAGAAAGGCGTCGCTTATTTCGCATGCGGCACCTTCCCCCATGACGGCACTTACATCGTGGCGCTCGACGCCGGTACCGGGCGGCTAATCTGGAAAAACGACACCCACTGCGAAACATCGTTCCGCTGGGTGCTCTCACCCAACGGCAATATCTACGCAACAGATGAAAACCTTTATATTCCAAATGACGTCAAGCCCTTCAGGCTCGCACTCTTCCGCTCATTTAAGCGTGCTGATGGACGCCTTGACGGGGCCGACCCCCAGAGCCCGGGCTTTGGCCAGCAGATCAGGACCATTCCCGGGGCTATAAAGAATGGTAAGCGCTACCTCGGCAACAGCATGCAGACAATTATTGAGGAAGTGGATCCAAACTCAAAGCAGAAAAAGGTTACGTTCTCTCCCGGCTGGAAAATCGAGACGCCGGGCTGGTCGCTGGATGCCGGTTCCATCGAGGGCTACCCTCCAGCACGTGGAGCGCCACTGGTTCACAACCCGGACCTCTGTGCGGTCATCGCCACAGAAGGTGCCGCCATAAGCATCCGTTACAAAAAACAGGAGGACCAGAAAGTCATTGGAAAAGTATCTGCCCACAATGCAGCGGACGGTAAGGAATTGTGGACATCGGAGATCGGGGAATGGCCCAATGAGGTTATTGCCGCCAATGGCCGAGTGTTTGTCAGCACCCGTGATGGCACTATCTATGCCTACGCCGCCAAGGGGGCGAAGAAACACGGGGTAATCAGCGAGTCGGTCAACATCGAGCCTTTCGGCGACGGACCCTCGCTTACCAACACCGCCGGGGAGATTGTCAGGCAATCCGGCCTACAGGAAGGCTACGCGCTGATTCTGGACTGCAAAACCGGGGAACTCGCACGTGAGCTTGCCCTGCAAACCAAGATGCACATTTGCGCGGTCTTTGATGATAAGGACCAGGCAACGGCAGCACGCCAGGCAGCCAGTCGTGCAAACATGCACCTCTCGCGAATACTCGTCTGGTTACGCAAACCCGGAGAAGCTCTTCCGTTCCCTCCGCGATATGCCGACTTGATCGTTTCGGAGAGTGCCGTTAGCGGCGGGGCTCTGCCACAGGTCGGCGATGCACTTAATCGACTGCTTAAGCCACTGCGCGGCCAGGCGATCATTGGCGGCCTGCAGAATGAATCCGACCTGGGGAGATGGATCAAGTCTGCCGGGCAGGATGACTGGAAGCTTGTCACGGCCGCCGGGCTTTCTTGGGCCAAGCGAACCGGACCGAGGATGAAAGGCGCAGGCGGTTGGACCCACGCACTCGGAGATGCCGGCAACACCATGTGCAGTAACGACAGCGTGCTGAAGCCCCCGCTGGGAGTCGTGTGGGTTGGCGAACCCTTCTCAGCCCGCAGGTCACGCGGCATCAGTCCCGCCATACTTGCCGATGGGGTCCTTATTCACCAGAAAACAACCATGTTTGACACCAAGGGATATACCGAGGGATTTGATCAGTATACCGGACGCAAGTTGTGGCGACTTCCCGCAACAGTCACTGACACCGTGGCAGCACACGGCGCCATATTCCTGCGCTACCTCGAGCACATCACCCAGATTGACCCGTGGACAGGAAAGAAAATCAAGACGGTTCAGCCACCATTTGACGGCAAGTGGGGAAAAATGACCGCCGATCGCGACGGCAAGACACTTTACCTTCGAGCCTATGGAGAAACCGGTGAGGACAAGAAACAGTGGTTTGTGACATTAGCATATGATGTAGCCAAGGGGACCGTGCTCTGGAACCACGGCGGTCCCGGCAAGGCAGAGCAGGGAGCTGACTGGAATGCCATCAGTGATGGCCGGATGTATATTGTCGGCGGGAAACCGACAGATGCCGAGCGCGCACAAGCAGAAGCGGAAATGCTGACCTGGCTGAAAAAATTGCCCGGGGAGGAATACAAGCTGCTAGTCAATGACATCAAGAAACACAATTTCGAGCTTCTCAAGGCCATTGACACCAAGACCGGCAACCTCCTTTACAGGAAAGCCATCAACAGGACAAACGCCGGGGGAGGTTGGACAACTAGCGTGGTAACCGGAGGGCGGCGACAATATCAGCCACTCTTACTGGGTGCAGTGATCGCCAATGGCGGCGCGGTTGTCTTCGGCTCAACAGCCGGGGCTGACAAGTCGTGGGCGGTTTGGCCCAGCGGAGGATACAAGGGGCGGGCGTTGTCCGTCTATGACGGCGCGACAGGCAAGCTTCTATGGTATCGGTTTGCAAATTATCGGGCTCGCCCTGTTGTCACTCAGGATTTCGTATATGCTGAACCCTGGGGGTTCCACCTGCTCAGCGGTGAACCAAAAACACGTGTCCACCCCCTCACCGGGGCGAATGCACAGTGGGCATTTGCCCGCTACGACAAGCAGTGCGGCACCTTCGCCGGATCCCGCTACTTCCTCTTCGGCCGGTCACGCGGTGTAGGCTACCAGGATCTCTTCAGTGACCAGGGACTTTATACAATAATGAACAGCCGATCGAGTTGCTGGGTGGATACATCGAGTGGAGGGGGAATGATGATCAAGCCCCCACACGCAATCGGATGCAAGTGTGACGTCTCAATGCCGTTTACTTTTGCTCTGGCGCCTGTTCCAACTCCGTTGTCCCTTCCCCAGGTTTTCGCGCAACCCGGCTCCCCCCTGCCGGTTAAGCACCTTTACCTCGACTTCGGGGCGACAGGAGATCGTCGCGACAGCGAAGGCAGGCTCTGGCTGGCACCAACCCGGGGCAAAGACGCAGGAAAGCTGCTGCTCAGCTACCAGGTGGAGATCAAGTCCATTGACGGAGCCGGTCACTGCCGGCGCTCTTCAGTCTATACACCAATTGAAAATACCGATGTAGATTTCGTATTTGCCTCAGCAGCACGCGGGTTGGAAACCGCCACAATCCCAATCGCCGAGAATGATAATGGCGGTGGAACTTTCAACGTCCGGCTCGGCTTCTCGGCACTTCCCGGAGACCAGCCCGGCCAGCGTGTTTTCGATGTGAAACTCAACGGCAAAACCGTCCTCAAGGATTTTGACATCATCAAGGAATCCGGTCATGCTGATCGAGCCCTATGGAAGGAATTCAGCATGCCACTCAAGAAAGAGCTGACGCTGAGTATGGTGGGGAAATCAGGCTCTTCTGATGTCAAGCAGATGCCACTGATCAACGCCCTGCAGCTTCTGCGAAGCCAGTGAGGAATAATCAATTCCCTGTTTCGCTTTGAACTGACTCTTAAATGCTGACGAGGAGGCAATCACAAGAACATCATTAACCCCCGCCAACCCTGTAATCCTCTCCACGTTCCTTGATCACACGGCGGCGCCACGGCTCCGGGTAACCAATCCCCCTGGGCATCTCACCCGGATCCTTCAGCCAGCCGTCATTATGCTTGACCAGGATTTTCCCTGCCAAATCCTTCCAGTTCTGAAACACCTTATTGGCACAGGAGTGCGAATAATCAGTCAGGTAATCCGCTAGGGCGGCACGGTCAGATTCGGCAAGTCGCAGTGCCGCGTTCTCGACCGCAGCCTGTGTCCTGAGAAATTCCCCCTCTGTTCGATGCTGAACAACTTGAATATCCGGGAACACCCGTGACCAGCGGTCATAGGCATAGTTAGCCACCATGCTGCAAATCCACCAGGCCGAATCCCATGAAAATCGATCAAGCCTGCCGTTGAGGTAGCATTCCGGGATCGCACGAATGCCACAATAAAACGGCGCAAAGCAGGATGTATACGCATCATCCGGGGCAAACCAAAAAACACCACCAATCGGATCAGGAAGCCATGCCCGACACTGGGCCAACCAGACGCAGGAGGCCTGCTGGGTGGAAATCGGGCGCTCCCACCCGTATTTCTTCTTGTCTACCTCCCATGTCAAATCGCGATAACGGTATGGACTTCCGAACGGACCGGCATCAATGCCTTTGGTCATGTCGTAGGGCGTTCCCTCAAAGTGATCACGCATCAACTGCATCACGTCATGAAGGGACAGTGTCTTGTCGGGCTTAATGAAAAGCGGATACTCCTCTGCACCATCGACCCCTCGAAAAAATTCATCACTGAAATTCCTCGCAGGAGCCACCCTCCGATAGACGCTCCATACGCGACTGGCACAGGCTCGCACATAATACTCACTGATATCGGGGTGATAGGAATCACGAAAACTGAACGCTTCACCGGAACTCGCATCGTAAAATCCTTTCCTTGTGGCGAACTCAACGACGTCCTTGCTAAACAGCCAATTATCAGGATCATCGATGGGAAAAGTCGTGATCCTCCCCATGTTTGCAGAAACGGTAATGGAATCATCAGGCACCCGGGCAGCGACCCAAACCGCCCCCTTCTCATCTGGCCCTTTGCCAATGATGTCCATGATCCATGCCTCGTTCTTGTCTGCCAGGCACAAAGTCTCACCACTGCTCGAATAACCATAGGTCCGAGTCAATCGGTCAATCTCAGCAATGGCACCACGAGCTGTCCTGCAACGCCGCAACGCCAAGAACATCAGTCGCGAATAGGATAATCCATCCTTGCATCTCAGTTCAGGCCGGCCATCCCAGGTCGTTTCCGCTATTGCCAGTTGGTGCTCATTCATGTAGCCAACCACGCGGAAGGTCGGACCCTCCCAGTCAGCTTCAACTGCGTCCTTGAGTTCAGGATCCACTTTCTCACGACCGGCAATGATATGCAGGTTGCCAATACCAACACCATCAACTGAATACGTCAGCATAACGGAGCCATCAGCAGAAGCCCTCCGACCAACGACAATGTTCGTGCACCCTTCGGCAATATCCCATACGCATAGGATTACTGAAAGACTGACAACAAAAAGGCAGCGGAAATAAAATGGTAACAAACGATTAATCATGGTCATCTTACTCTGGTTATGGGCGACATAATAAGTTCCATTTTTTAGAATCCTGAAAGAATCAAAAGGCGCCCTCTTTTCTTTTCCATCACATTCTAACGCGTCATTAACGCCCACTACCAGTTAAGATAACTCATAACACCATGCAATGTCAGAAAGCGACCGTTTGACGGGGCAAAATAGCACCGCATACTGAAAGCATGGTTATGAAAAAGCACGTTACATTTCTGGTATGTTTAGCAACTTCGCTAATGATTACCTGGGCCTGCTTTGCTGATTCGACACAACAAGAAAAAACCGCTCCTCCAAAACCGGGGCCTGCAGGCAAGTATTCCATCAAGGAGATCATGCAGAAAGGCTTCAAGACCGATGGCAACCTGAAGGAATTAATTATCGACGGCAAGGCCACAAC
>JAAESJ010000614.1 GCA_024229495.1 Verrucomicrobiaceae bacterium
AACGCCTGGTAGATTTGTGAAGGGTGACGGGCATTGAGATAGTCACGAAGTATTTCTTTAACCGTATCGTTGTCACGTGCTGCCTCGATAATTCCGGTGTCCCCATAATCTGGTGATTGCGATGAGGGGATTTTTAGAGGTGCAAGTTCCCGCCCCAGGTCGGCACGGGTTAAACCTTCCGGGGAGAGGAAATCCTCTTCGCGGATTTCCTCCGGGAACTGGACTGCCCACGGCTGGTCTGTTTTTCTGCCGTAAAGCTCACCGTTGATAAAGTTGGCAATTCTTCCGAAGAAAAGTCCCATGGGGGCCACCGTGCAGAGGTTGTCGCCAATGCCACGCCAACTGATCTTTTTTTTCCGCGCAAAGATGTAGGTAAAGGCCACCAGCCCGAGAATCCCACCGTGACTGGCCATGCCTCCCTGCAGGAAGTGAAAGAAGATTAAAGGGTTTTGGAGAAATGCATCGAGATTATAGAAGAGCATGTAGCCGATGCGTCCGCCGATCAGGACGCCGAGCAGCGCGGCCATGGTGATGAAGTCGCCGACTTGCGAATGATGTAGCTCACAATAACCCCGTCGGCAGAAATTCCTTAGAAGCAGAAACCCCGCGAGGAAACCTGCCACATAGGCCAATCCATACCAGCGGATTCCTATGGAATCACTGAAGCGGATCAAGAATGGACTTAGGTCGTGCAGGTAGTAGCCGATCACGGCTGAAATAGGACACCAAGCTGGCAGTGGGCGCAAGCCTGCTATCCTAGCGGGCGATCATTGGTTGCCTAGGTGAGGCGATGCCTTCAGGTGCAGACCAAGTAATTCCGCAGGGTGCCGGAAATACTCCCGGAATTGATGAAAAACAGTCCCATTGGTTATCGGCAACGACAAAGATGGAAGGGAGAATTGGATGGCGATGAATTTTTGGCTTTTGGTGCAGGCGTTATGTGCTTGAACATGGATCTTTCATGTAAGCGGTCATGATTTCACAGGTATCCGAATTGTTTTCCGGGAAGGTTAAGTGAAAGGAGATTTTCAGGGGAACATCACATCATTCACGTTCAGTTCATATAAAGGTCAGGAAGGGCGGGGGGCTTGCGGTGTTTTTATCATGATGCTCGTAAACGCGAACATTTATTGAACGGTAAAGCTGGGCCTGTTGTCATACAAAGTATGACAGTGCAAAAATCCCCCAGACAGAAAGCACTCCTCAAAGAGTTCTTTCTTAATGCCACCCTGCTTGCCCTCATCAACGAGTTAGGCCGTGAATCGGCCCGCTGCGACAGGAAACTAAAGGAACTTGGAATTGAATCCCTGGATTCCGATTCCATGGAAAGCACCTCGAACCATTTCACGTAGTTTTCATAGCAGGCATAAGCACGATGCGGCCATGGTAATCGTGTGTCTTGTTAAGGTTGAGTGAGAAGGCGGCTCTGTG
>JAAESJ010000615.1 GCA_024229495.1 Verrucomicrobiaceae bacterium
AATCCCGATAACGGAGCTGATGCCAATCCCGACGGCGAAACTCCCACAATAACAGCCAGCGAGAATGAAGTGGCGCCTGAAGAATCCATAGAGCCCGATGCCGCCCACTGGAAAGATGTTGCCGCCCGCAATCAGGCTGAACTTGATAACTACAGGAAACGCATGGCACGAGAAAAAGCTGAACAAATCAAATGGGCAAATGCCAACCTGCTCGGTGAGTTATTATCGGTCATTGACAGCTTCCAGATGGGTCTTGATGCCGCCAGGATCGATGACAAGGATTCAGTAATCACGCAGGGTATGGAAATGGTACAGAGGCAACTTGATGAGTTCCTCAGCAACCAGGGCGTCGTGGAGGTACCCGCCACCGGTGAATGCTTTGACCCGAATCAGCACGAAGCCTTATCCCATGAGCATCATCCCGAGGTCTCCGAGGGAATTGTTATCAACCAGGTTCGAAGAGGGTTCCGGTTGCATGACAGGCTGTTGCGAGCCTCTAATGTCATTGTCTCCAAAGGACCCGATGCCGCAGAGAATGATCCGCCCAAAGAATAACAGGAAAATCCCTGATATTCCTTAATCACTCACCCTATATTCCTTAATCTTTACCTACTGATAGATTCCTGATGTCACAAAGAGACTATTATGAGGTCCTCGGGATCAGTAAAGAGGCATCGTCTACTGAGATAAAGAAAGCCTACCGCAAGGCGGCGGTAGAACATCACCCGGACAAGAATCCCGACGACCCTCAGGCCGAGGAACGCTTTAAAGAGGTTGGAGAAGCCTATGAAATTCTCTCAAATGAGGAGAAACGTGCTGCTTACGACCGCTTCGGGCATTCGGCTTTCTCCGGGGGAGGACAACGCTCACATGATCCTTTCGATCTGTTTAGGGAAGTGTTCGGAAGCGGTGGTGGCAGTAGTGGCGGGGGGGGGATATTTGAGGAACTCTTCGGCGGGGGTGGCGGTGGTAGACGACGGGGGGGCGGTGCCAACAACCGTGGAGCCGATCTTCGCTATGACCTGGAACTCAGCCTTGAAGAAGCCGCCTCGGGCACTGATAAACAACTCGAGCTGGAGAAGGCTGTCACCTGTAAAAAATGTACAGGCTCAGGTTCCTCCAGTGGTTCGGGATCCACAACATGCAACACCTGTGGCGGACACGGCCAAGTGATCTCCTCAAGGGGATTCTTCCAAGTTCAGCAAACCTGCCCGGATTGCCGAGGTGGCGGGAAAATCATTGAAAATCCCTGCCCTGACTGCCGTGGTGAAGGGCGCTTGGAAGAACTCTCAAGGATCACATTGAAAATCCCGGCAGGGATTGCCCATGGCTCCCGGATCCGCTCAACCGGGAATGGTGAATCCGGTTGGCGTGGAGGAAGCAGCGGTGACCTTTACGTTGTCGTGCACATTAAGGAACACGATGTTTTTGAGCGTGAAGATAATGACCTTTTCTGTGAAGTCCCCATCCCTTTCATTGTAGCAACGCTGGGAGGAGAACTCGAAATACCAACACTGACAGGAAAAGCCTCGATCAAAATACCTGCGGGAACCCAGAATTCCACCGTGTTCCGCCTCCGGGATCGGGGCATTCAATTCCTGAACTCATCCCGCAAAGGCGATCTCATGGTTCAAGTGCAGGTGGAAATACCCACCAAGCTAAATAAACAGCAACGTGAATCCCTACAGTCCTTTGCGGACTCCATCGGTGTTAAGAATTCTCCGCTACACGAAAGCTTCTTCAAGAAAGCAAAAAGGTTCTTTAGCTGAAATGCGAGATCCCGGCTGCTAATCGCACAACCTGTGACGCAACGCCTTCCATCTTCCCCGCAATCTTATTTCTTCTGCTAATGCACCGATTTTATATTCCTCCTGAAGCATGGATTCCGGAAGATATGGCACTTCCAGAAGCGGAGTCCCATCACTGCCTAAACGTCCTGCGACTCGGCCAAGGAGACAGGGTCACCGCCTTCAACGGCAGAGGTTATGAAATAACGACAACGATTGCCGAGGCTCAAAAAGGAGCCGTCAAGCTCGCCAGCTGTCCCCCGCAAAAGACACCTGAACTCCAGACCCGCATCACTCTCTGTCAGGCAGTTCCCAAGGGCAAAAATATGGACCTTATCATCGAGAAGGCCACCGAACTCGGTGTCGCAGATATACACCCTCTGCTTTCTGAGCGGACAATCATCAGGCTCGATGCGGAGGAACGGGAGAGAAAGCGAGAAAAATGGCAACGAGTTGCCATTGAAGCATGCAAACAATCCGGCCAGAACTGGCTGCCAACCATCCATACCCCACAGACCCCGGAAAGCTTTTTTACCTCCGGGTTCCCCGACTGTCACCTGCCACTTGTCGCATCCCTGCAGCCTGGCTCGCGCCGACTCAAGGACATCCTTTCAGGATACCGTGCTGACAATGAAGGCTCCACACCGGATTCAGCCCTCATCCTCATCGGTCCGGAGGGCGACTACACGCCTGCCGAGATTAACATGGCACAGAATGCAGGTTGCCTTCCCATGACACTGGGACCCATCGTGCTGCGCACCGAGACCGCCGCTATTTACTCGCTGAGCATCCTTGCCCACGAGTTGCTCTGAAGAGCACTGCCTCTCTGGTAAGGGGTAAGCTACTTGGCAAGCACCCAGATATTCTGATACCTGACAGGATTACCGTGGTTCTGGAAAAACACCGGGCCGGGCTGTGGGCCTTCACGCATCGGCGAAGCCGTAGTGGCGTGGTCGCAAACCGTCTTGTCATGGATTAACACACCGTTGTGCCGCACTGTCATTGTTGCATTGGCTATTTTCTTGCCGTCCTTGAATTTTGCCGCGACAAAATCGACATCGTAGGTTTGCCAGGTAAGGGGAGGAAAGCACATGTTCATGGCGGGCGGCTTGGTCGAGTAGATGCCGCCACACTCATTGTGGTGACCTTCGAGGCCGAAGGAATCAAGCACCTGAACCTCGTAACGCCCGTGGGCATAGAATCCACTGTTGCCCCGGCCCTGCCCACGTGCCTTGGGCTTGTAAGGAGTACGGAACTCAATATGAATCTTGAAATCGTTAAAGGTCTGCTTGCTGGTGCAGCCCTCCATCAGCAGTCCGTCCTCACTCATGCGACCGCCTTTCCACAAGTCAGCACCGTGCTTCTTGCCGTCGAAAAGAATCACGGCACCTTCCGGCGCCTTGGCACCGAGGGTTGGACTCTTGCGCACCACGCGTTTCAACGTTCCAATCTCTTTACCTTCTTTTTTTATCGTGATGACCCCATCCTTCAGAAGGCCCTCCGAGCCATCAGACATACTGAAAATCGTTGTGCCCTCCTTTGTCTCACCTTTGCCCTTGATCCGCTTCTCCTTGTCGCCATCCCAGCCATCACCTGGAAGACCACCCGGATAGCCGACAGCATCAAACTTGCCGTTCCCGAGAGCAATCAACTGACCTCCCGCTTTCTCGCCATCCACAGTGCCGCTGTATTCCCCTTGAAGGGCGTAGTCCGCATCGACATTGGCAGGGTCAATATACGTCCCTCCCTTGCCGGGAGCTGCAAACAGGGCGCTTACAAAGAAAAATGAGGACAGGACAATGGTAAAAGTCTTTCTTTTCATATCTGGTAACGGCATTCTGTATCAATACTACCGAATTAAGAAACCAAAAATTTCACTTTCCATGCAAATTCATCACTTCCTCGCCTCACTCATCGCGGGCACTGCACTGCTTGTAACCGCAGCTACGGCTCAAAATGTCAGCTTCACCGTCGCTTATCCCAACCTGACGATCAAAAAACCGGTCTGGAGCACTGTTCTCCCAGGCAGTGACAAGGAACTGATCGTCGCCCAGGGCGGGGTGATCTATGAGTTGCCGAAAGACCGCAAGGCCAAGTCCGCACCGGTTTGGCTGGACCTGACCAACCGGGTAGTCATTGACAAGGACTTCGAGGAAGGCCTGCTCGGCCTGGCCTTCCACCCGAAACACGAGGCCAACGGCAAGTTCTATGTTTACTACTCACGCCAGGACCCCAAACGCGCAATACTCTCGGAGTTTTCAGCCAAGAACGGTAAGCCGGACACATCAAGTGAGCGTGTCCTGCTGGAAATCGCCCAGCCGTTCTGGAACCACGATTCCGGCCAGATGATCTTTGGGCCGGATGGTTACCTCTACCTTTCCACCGGCGATGGCGGCAAGGGCAACGACCCGCTGATGACCTCACAGAACCTCTTCAGCCTACTGGGCAAGATCCTGCGCATTGATGTCGACAACAAATCCGGCGACCTCGCTTACGGCATCCCGAAGGATAACCCTTTCACGGGGAAACCGGGCATCCGTCCGGAAATCTGGACCTACGGCATGCGCAACCCCTGGGGGCTACATTTCGATAAAAGCGGACGACTCTGGTGCGCGGACGTGGGACAGGCACTCTGGGAGGAAATCAACCTGATCGAAAAAGGCGGCAACTACGGCTGGAGCTACCGGGAGGGTGCCCATGACTTTGCATTAAGCAGAAATCCGCCCCTGAAAACCGGGGGTAAGGATGCCGTCAAGCTCATTGACCCGGTTCACGCATACAGCCATGCCGATGGCATCAGCATCACCGGCGGCGTGGTCTATGAAGGCAAGGCTTTCCCGGCATTGAAAGGAAGCTACATCTACGGCGACTGGGGCTCAGGCTTCATGTGGGCACTGAAAGTCAATGCTGCCGGCAAGAAAACCGCCAACTCCGTCCTGCGGAAACGCAACGCAGCAGGAAAAAGTGCGTTTAAGGGCAACGGCTTCCAGCCCACCGCCGTTACCATCCGCCCTGACGGCGAGCTATGGGTTCTTTCATGGGACGGGAAAATTTACGAGCTGAGCAAATAAACCGGCTCCAAGAAAAAGTTCCCGTTTAAGCACGGCAAAGACTCACCGGCTTCCACCATGCAATGATTGTCCCGGCTGTTGCATGTGTATTGAACAGCGGTGATCCCGGAGAAAAACCTGATCCCCCTTAAGCCGACGAGGCCTCTCTTATTGTTTGCCAGACAGGACCAATAGATGAAACGGTTATCCTGCTCCGTGCTTGCCACCCTCTGCATTCTGGAGAGCATGCAGGCCGCTGTGCAATACAACCGGGATGTTCTTCCCATCCTGGCCGATAAATGTCTCGCCTGTCATGGGCCGGATGCATCCAAGCGCAAAGCCAAGCTGCGTCTTGATGAGCAGGAGTCCGCCTATGCGCAGCGTGATGGCTTGCGCTCAATTGTCCCCGGGAAACCAGAGGAGAGCGAACTGATATCGCGCATCTTTTCCCTTGAGGAAGATGAGGTGATGCCACCGCCTGATGAAAACACAAAGCAACTGACTACCGACGAAAAACAGGTATTAAGGCAATGGATTGCACAGGGCGCCAAATATGAAAAGCATTGGTCGTTTGTGGCGCCCGTGAAACCCGTGGTGCCTGAAACCGGTAACTGGGGGCATAATGAAATTGACGGCTTCGTGCTTGCTCGCCTCAAGGAAAAGGGGCTGCAACCACAAAAACAAGCCCTCAGAGAAAGACTGATCCGGCGGGTTAGTATCGATTTGACCGGCTTGCCGCCAACCACCGAAGAAGTGGAAACTTTCCTGGCGGACAATGCGCAGGAAGCCTACCCTCGGCTGGTTGAACGCCTGCTGGCATCCCCGCGGTTTGGTGAGCGCATGGCCGCATGGTGGCTTGATGGGGCACGATATGGCGACAGCCACGGCTATGACAATGACCTGGAGAATGCTCAATGGCCATGGCGAAACTGGGTGATTGAATCGTTCAATGCCAATAAGCCTTTTGATCAATTCACCATTGAACAACTGGCCGGAGACCTCCTTCCCGACCCGGGCGAGGATCAAGTTCTCGCCACCGGATTCAACCGCAACCACCGCATCCAAACTGAGGGCGGAGCCATCGATGAGGAATGGCGAACGGAATATGTAATCGACCGGGTGGAGACGATGGGAGCGGTTTTTCTGGGCCTTACGCTAAGTTGCGCGCGCTGTCATGACCACAAATACGATCCTGTAAGCCAAAAGGAGTTCTACCAGCTGTTCTCTCTCTTCAACAATCTGGATGAGAAAGGCTTTATCAATAACCTGCGCGGCAGTGCTGATCCCAAGATCAGGTACCGGCTAAAGCAATATGATGAAGAGCTCAAGGCAATCAATGAGGGGCAGCAGGACAAGAAGGCAAGGGAAGAGAGGATTGCCCAGCTCAACAGGCAACACCCTCACGTGATGATCATGCGCGATAACATGCCGCGGAAGACCCATATCCTGCATCGTGGTCAATATGATGCTCCGGGGGAGGAGGTTTCTCCCGGGATTCCCGAGGCATTCTCCCCACCGCCCGGCGATAAGGTCATCACACGTCTGCAACTTGCCAAATGGCTGGTTGACGGCAAACATCCGCTCACTGCACGAGTCACCGTCAACCGGCTCTGGGAACAACTCTTTGGCACCGGTATCGTCAAGAGTTCAGAGAATCTGGGGATGCAGTCTGATTGGCCGAGCCATCCGGATTTGCTGGACTGGCTGGCAGTGGAATTCATGGAATCAGGATGGAATATCAAGGGGTTGCTCAAGAAAATGGTGCTGAGTGCCTCCTATCAGCAGAGTGCGGTTGTTGAAGCGGCCCGCCTGGCTCGCGACCCGGAGAACCGACTCCTCAGCCGTGGTCCACGCACCCGGTTGCAGGCGGAAATGGTTCGTGACCAGGCGCTCATGATCTCCGGGTTACTGGTGGAAAAGCTGGGCGGACCAAGCTGGTGGGTCTATCAACCGAAGGGGCTCTGGGAAGAGGTGGAGAAACGCGGCAGTTTTGTTCAGGATCACGGAGAAAAGCTCTACCGCCGCAGCCTTTATTCCCGGATCCGTCGCACCGTGGCCCCACCAGGGATGCGGCTCTTTGACCAGCCAAGCCGGGAATTCTGCACGGTAAAAAGAACCCAGACGAACACCCCCCTGCAGGCACTCGCCTTAATGAACGAAGTGACCTACGTGGAAGCTTCAAAAAAATTCGCCGAGCGCATGATGTTACAAGGAACAACAGCCAACGAGTGGGTGGCATGGGGCTTCCGGAGTGCGACTTCCCGGATCGCGGCTGAGAAGGAACTGGCTATACTGATGAAAGGTTACCAGAGCCGACTCACAATTTACCTTGAAAACCCAATAGCTGCCCAGCAACTGCTCAGCCAGGGAGAATCCAATGTGGCCGACCACCTGCCGAAAGCGCAACTGGCTGCATTGACCACGGTGGCCAATGTCATCCTTAACCTTGATGAGGTGATCAACAAATGAGGCGGGCAATTAATCGAACAAGCCAAGGAAATTGAGGAGATTGTATGCAGGATGATGATTCAGAAAGTGTGAAAAAGGTGAGGAGAGCCATTTCCCACTCACGATTGCGTGACCCCCTCCGTGGTGCACCATTTACGGTAAGACAGATTGTTGGTGGAATCACAACGGTAACCATCATGATGGTCTTCGTATACCTTGGTAACCTCATCCTTGGCGAAGCGGGAGCCGCCTTGGGGTTTGTAGTAGGATTATTTCTTGGCTTGTGGCTTCCTCCCCATCTCCATGAAGGGGATGACAAGCATGAACGGCAGAAACCGCAACGACCTGATGACAGGAAATAACACGTTAAACAGGCGGGCATTCCTTGGCAACTCTGCGGGCATTTGCGGCCCCGCAGCCCTCGGATGCCTGCTCTTTGAGGATGCCCCGGGCGCACCGCTGTTACAGCAGGCAAGCCCGCCTGGAAAGGCTAGGCGCGTCATTTCCCTCTTCCAGTCAGGAGGCCCTTCACAGATGGACCTGTTCGACCCGAAGCCGCAAATTGAGAAAGAACGCGGCAAGGAGCTGCCGGAATCAATACGTGGCAAGCAGAGGATCACCACGATGACCTCAAAGCAGAAATCCCTGCCGGTGACCCCGACCATGTTCAAGTTTGCCAAGCATGGCAAAAGCGGGATGGAACTCAGCGAATTGCTGCCAAGGCTGGGGCATGTGGCTGATGAACTCTGCCTGATACGCTCCATGCACACGGAGGCAATCAATCATGACCCGGCCATTACCTTTTTCCAGACCGGGTTCCAGCTCGCAGGGCGGCCAAGTATCGGATCATGGGTGTCCTATGGGCTGGGAGCCATAAACAGGAACCTGCCAGCCTACGTGGTGCTGACCTCACGGGCCACAGCAGGTGGTGCGCAACCACTTTACAACCGCCTGTGGAGTTCGGGGTTCTTGCCCACGGAACATTCCGGGGTGAAACTGCGCAATACCAAGGAGCCGGTTTACTTCCTGGAAAACCCCCCGGGTATCGATCATGCCATGCGAAGGAACATGCTGGACAATGTGGCGGCATTGAACCGGCAACAACACGTTGAAATCGGAGACCCTGAAATCCAATCCCGGATCGCACAGTATGAAATGGCATTCCGTATGCAGACCAGTGTGCCGGAGTTGGCTGACATTTCCAACGAGCCTGAACATGTGCTCAAGCTCTATGGGCCGGACGTCAGGAAACCCGGTAGCTATGCGCGTAACTGCCTTCTGGCGCGACGCCTTGCAGAACGTGATGTTCGCTTTGTCCAGCTCTTCCACATGGGATGGGACCAGCACGCCAAGCTGGCCGAGGCCCTACCGCGACAATGCCGTGATACCGATCATGGTACCGCCGGACTTATTCAGGACCTGAAGCAACGGGGTATGCTAGATGATACCCTCATCGTCTGGGGAGGGGAGTTCGGACGCACCATCTATGCCCAGGATCCCGGGAACAAGGCAGGGCGTGACCATCATCCGCGCTGTTTTACAACCTGGCTGGCAGGTGCCGGGCTGCAGAAAGGTTACGTGCATGGGGAAACCGATGACTACTGCTACAACATCACTAAGGATCCGGTGCATGTGCATGACCTGAACGCCACTATCCTCCACCTGATGGGCATTGACCACGCGGAGCTCACCTACAAGTACCAGGGGCGCAATTACCGACTCACCGATGTCCACGGCAAGGTGGTTAAGCAGATGCTTGCCTGAGCATCTGCATTACCGGGCAACCCCTACTTTTCACCAATGCAGTAAAGCTTTTCCTGACGCACCTCCCCGGTGCTCTCGACAACACGGGCATAAATCCGGCCATCACAGATCACCGGCGTGGCAAAAACCTGATCGCCCAGTTTATTTTTTGCCAGGACCTTGAAACTCTTTGGATTCGCCCTGAAGACAGAGAAATTTCCCTGTTCATCCACGGCATAAATATGATCGCCAACCAATACCGGTGACGCACTCGTGGTACGATTCAAGCGTTCTCTCCACATCTGTTCTCCAGTGTCACATTTCCAGCACATGGCATTACCATTGTCCATGACCGCGAAAAGATACCCGTCCTTTACCAGCATTGAAGGCACGTAGACACGACTGATATTCTCCCAGACCGCCTCGCCGGAACCGTCCGCCTTCATCGCGGAGACGTGATTGCGCGGATACCCGCCGCTGGTGAAAACGTGTACCCCATCAGTAACAATTGAGCTGACACACTCGGTGGTCGCCCCTTTTACCTGCCAGCGCTTTTTGCCATTGGCGGGATCATAACTTGAAACCAGGTTGCAGCCCTGGAAAATCAGCTGGTCGCTGCCATTGATACGGTAAATAACCGGCGAGGCGTAGTTGGGATACTTAGGGCGGTCAATCCTCCAGGCAACACTTCCATCCTCCCTTCGCAGGCCGCAAACGGCTCCTCCCCCCTTATTGTCCGCCGAGACAATAAGCAGTGATTTATAGATCGCAGGGGATGTGGCAAATCCCTGATGAAGAATGTAGTCAGTGATCTTTGTTTGCCAGAGCTGCTCCCCCTTGAGGTCAAAGGCGGTGGTATACACCGCCCCGGCGTTCAGGAAACTGATAAAGACACTCTTGCCGTCACAAGCCGGCGTCGATGAGGCATGGCTGGCCTTCTTGTTGGACTTCTTGGGAAAGCCACCCCGGTGCACCTCCCTGCTCCAGGTAATCTTCCCTGTATCACGGTCGAGGCAAATCAATGACTGCGTCTTGGATCGTTCATCCGCCGTTGCCAGGAAAATATTCTTGCCATGGATAATCGGCGATCCGTGACCACGCCCGGGAACCGGAACTTCCCAGCGAACATTTTCCGTCGCACTGAACTTTAACGGTGGCATCCGGGCGGCATCGGCAATGCCATCATGCCGCATGCCGCGCCACTGTGGCCAGTCACCAGCCTTCACGGAACCGAGATGGAAGGCAGGGCATGCAATCACCATGAAAATCAACTGTCGTAAACGCATCCGGGTAAGCATCCGGTTACACTAATAGGAATTATACCCCTCCTTCAACCCGCAACTTCTGCCTCTACGATTAATCCCGAAGCCACTTCGCTTATTTTCTATGCTCAGTAATATCGAGCCTTCCTAAAAACTCTGCCTCTCCCTGATCAAGCGAACAATTTATTCGTGGTCTATATTGGTCAGCCAAAGCTTGAACTGCTCCAATGCGCGACCACGATGACTCATGCTGTTTTTCACTTCCGGGGAAAGTTCCCCGAACGTTTCGCTATACCCTTCCGGAATGAAAAGTGAATCATATCCGAATCCTCGTTCGCCTTTCTCCGCCCGGGCAATAACCCCCTCAACGACTCCTTCAAAAATGGTGATCTTCTGCCCGCCGCGGGCCAACACCATGACACAACGGAACCGTGCGGACCGGGCATCAAGCCCTGACATTTGCTCCAGCAATCTCTCCCTGTTTTCCACATCGCTGGCATTTTCACCCGCGTAACGCGCGGAATACACACCGGGTTCGCCTCCGAGAGCATCAACCTCAAGCCCGGAATCATCAGAAAGGATCCATGCCTTGTCAGCCAACACCCGCCCCACGGCGAGTGCCTTAATCTCGGCATTCTCTTCAAAAGTGACTCCGGTTTCCTCAATCTGTTCGATTTCAGGATACCCGGACAAATCCTCCACCGATTCCACAAAATCGCCCAGAATACGACGAATCTCGGCAGTCTTGTGAGCATTGCCGCTGGCTACAACCAAACGCAGGGTCCCTAACATAAAAATTATATGGTTATCTTGGGATTTAGGCCTAAATAAAACAGCACTGCTAACCTAATGTCTGAACGTCGTAAACAATATCCCTTCGACGAGATTGAAGCCCAATGGCAAAGTCTCTGGGATCAACAGAAAACTTTCCGTGCTTCCAATCCGGGGGACCCGGACTTTGATCCCGAAAAGCCGAAGTATTATGCCCTCGACATGTTTCCCTATCCCAGCGGTCAGGGATTGCATGTAGGACACCCGGAAGGCTATACCGCCACTGACATTATCTCGCGCTACAAGCGCAAGCTGGGATTCAATGTCCTGCATCCAATGGGATGGGATGCATTTGGTCTTCCGGCCGAACAGTATGCCATTGAGCATGGTGTGCATCCCCGGGAAACCACGGAGAAAAACATTGCGCATTTTAAGGCACAATTACAGCGCATCGGGTTTTCCTATGATTGGGATCGCGAAATAAACACCACGGACCCCTCGTATTACCGCTGGACCCAATGGATCTTCCTCAAGCTCTATAACAGTTATTTCGACACGGAGAGCAACGCGGCAAGGCCAATCGCACAACTCATCAAGAGCCGCGAAGAGGATTTTCCGGGGGAAAGCGCCGGGGAACGTAACGCATATATCAATTCCCGGCGCCTGGCATACATCGACGAGGTGGCTGTTAACTGGTGCCCGGCGCTTGGCACTGTGCTCGCCAACGAGGAGGTTATTCAGGGGAAATCCGAACGAGGGGATCACCCGGTGGAGCGCAAGCCGATGCGCCAATGGATGCTGCGCATCACTGCATACTGCGATCGCTTAATTGAAGAACTTGAAGACCTTGACTGGCCTTCCGGCATAAAAAAACTGCAGCAAAATTGGATCGGTCGCAGCGAGGGAGCCGATGTTCACTTCACCCTTGATGCAGGAGAAAGTGCCTCCACCGGGGACAGGATCACTGTTTTCACCACGCGCCCGGACACCCTTTTTGGTGCAACCTACATCGTGCTGGCACCGGAGCACACTCTGGTCGATGAGATCACAACAAGCCAACAGCTTCAGGAAGTCACCGCTTATCGGCAGACTGCCGCCAGTAAATCAGAGCGGGAACGCACTGAGACCAGCAAGGAGAAAAGCGGGGTTTTTACCGGGAGTTTTGCAATCAACCCGGTGAATGAGGAAAAAATCCCTATCTGGATTGCCGACTACGTCCTGACCTCATACGGCACAGGCGCAATCATGGCAGTTCCCGCGCACGATGAACGAGATCATGAATTTGCGAGTAAGTTCGGCCTTGAAATCAGGCAGGTGGTCGATCCCGGGAAAAAGGATGACTCATGTTTTACCGGTGAAGGCACCGTAATCAACTCCTCACCACTCATCGACGGCCTTGGCACTCCAGAAGCAAAGGCGGTCATGATCGGCAACGGCAAGGAACCCGGTTGGCTAGAAAAAAACGGGGCCGGGATGCCAAGAATCAACTTCAAGTTGCGCGACTGGCTTTTTAGTAGGCAGCGCTACTGGGGAGAACCGTTCCCCGTGGCCTGGGACGATGCAGGAAATCACTTCGCACTCAGCGAGGAGGAACTGCCCGTCGAGGCGCCTGCAATGGATGACTTCAAGCCCACCGGCACAGCCGATCCCCCGCTATCAAAGGCCCTCGAGTGGGTGAAACTGCATGAACACTCAACCCGGGAAACAAATACCATGCCCCAATGGGCAGGCTCCTGCTGGTATTACCTGCGTTACTGCGATCCCGACAACAAACATGATTTCATCTCCAGGGAAGCTGATGACTACTGGATGAACGTTGACCTATATGTCGGCGGCACTGAACACGCAGTGCTTCACCTTCTTTATGCGCGATTCTGGCACAAGGTCCTTCATGACCTGGGCTACCTGAAAACCCGGGAACCTTTCCAGAAACTGGTCAACCAGGGGATGATTCTCGGTGAAGACGGGCAGAAAATGTCGAAGAGTCGTGGCAACGTTGTCAATCCAGATGAAGTGATCAATGAATACGGCGCTGATTCATTGAGGCTTTATGAAATGTTCATGGGCCCACTTGAGCAGGTAAAGCCCTGGAGCATGAAGGGGGTTGAGGGAGTATATCGTTTCCTGGCACGTGTATGGCGGCTTTTCATGGAGGAGGACCAGGAAGGAAAATGGCAGCTGAGCGACAAGGTGAGCAACGTGGAACCCACCAAGAAACAACTCAGGATCCTTCACGAGACCATCAAGAAAGTCGGCCATGACATCGAGTCGCTTGATTTCAACACCGCGATCTCACAGATGATGAAGCTGACAAACGAGTTTACCTCCGCCGACAGTCGGCCGGTGTCCTCATTGGCTGCATTCCTGCACCTGCTAAACCCGTTTGCCCCGCATATCAGCGAGGAACTAAACCGGATTATCGCCGCGGCATTCCCCGATGTTGCCCCTGATGAACAACTTGCCAACGCGTCATGGCCCATTTTCAACGAGGATTACCTGGTTGATGATGAAATGGAAATTGTGGTTCAAGTCAATGGTAAGCTGCGGGACAAGATGATCGTTTCCAAAGAAGCCTCGGAAGCAGAACTCGAGGCTGCAGCAAAACAACTGGATAAAGTCCAGCCCTTCATCGAAGGAGCAACGGTTCGCAAAGTAATCATTGTACCCGGCAAACTGATAAACATCGTCGCCAATTAATGCCGCGATGTGTAGCAACCCGGCTTGCTGAATTGCGACAGTTCAATCTCAACCGGTAATCGAGAAGCCCTTTACCTGTTGCATCTCTTCTGGTGCAATCTCTTCCTCCATATACTCCAGAATATGGTGAGAAAGGTTTGATTCCTCCCGGATTTCCAGCAAAAACGCCTCTACTTCATCCAGCTCTCCCATCACGCAGAGCTCGACCCTGCCATCAACGAGGTTACGCACCATGCCTGTGACATCAAAGCCCATCGCCAATTGCTTTGTCCCATAGCGGAATCCCACGCCCTGCACTCGACCGGCAAAGAAAGCCTTCCTGGCAACCGTCATGTTCAACTGCCGGCCTTTCCCTCTTGGCCTGCTGCCTCCGGGAATTTCTCCACGAGCGCCTCGCCAAATTCCCTAGTGGCCGAATCAATCACCCTGACCTGATTGCCTTCAAGCAACCGCACCGATGTATAACGCTGCCCAGCGGCAGGTTTTTTATCTCCCCGGCGGAAAGCAAGAGATCGGGTAATGGCATCGGCAAACTCCTCTGCATCTTCTGCACTGCGCCATTTGGTCCTCCAGTATACATGGTCAGTTCCAACCTCACCATCAGCATTGGGATAAACAAGGTATCGATCACCATTCCATCCGGCAGCCGCCTTGGAGCCATCCCGGGCAGAGAAATGTTCAATCCCCTTGGATACCAACTCAGGCATGTCCAGAATATCCGGCTGACCAAGTTCGGCCATCTGCTCAAGGAAATCGCTCTGATTGAGTAACAGGGCAATACCAAGTTCACCGGCAACATTGTTCCAGATAGGCATCACGCCGGCCACGGACAGCTTGCTGATGTCCCAGTGATAACGCTCCGGTCGAAACGGTTCCTCTGACATATACAATTCCGGATGGAGGATCTCCGCAGTGCTCTGGGGTGGACTGGAGAGCCCCTCATTAATCCTTTTCCAGCGCCCATCCTCATGGAGCTTCTGGCAGAACCCATCACCAAGAGAAAATGGGAAAAGGTAATATTCTCGCAAAAAGGAAGGGATCCTCTCAAATTGCTCACGAGTCATCTTGGTGGCACTTTGAATAAATTGATCAGCGCCTGGTGTATTGTCCTGCAGCTGAAAACGAATCTTGACCAGGCTGGAATCGCCAACAGCAACTGACCAAAGAGCCTGCTTGGCATCATCATTATACGGCCATTGCTCAAGTGCCGGAAACAAGTCAAAATGCTGATCCTGCAAGGCCCGCACAATCTCAACAGCCAGGGAGGTGCGATCATTTACGCTGTTTGTGGTTCCCTTGCCGTTAAAGAGAATCACGTCCCCTCCGGGATAAAAGGCAGCTCCAAGCTGCCCTTCAAGCAAATCCAGCATCCTGGCGCGCACATCAGTCTCAGCGCTGACAAAGCCCATTGCCGCAAAGGCGCGGGCTTGCATTGTTGCCCTTTCAGGGGAAACAAGATTCGGCCCATTGGCGAGGGCTTCGCGCATCCCGTCCTCGTCAGCAAACCGAAAGCGCAATTGTCGCTTAAGGGGTAATTCCCGGATCGCCAAGGTCAATTCACGACTGCTTTTGCGCCGGTCCAGTTCATCATCAGTCCAGTCCCTGATCTTATCTCCCGGCAAATCCCCATCACGAAGATTCGCGAGACGCAATTCAAGCCGCTCCTTCTGGCGGATCAAGTCGGCACTCCCATCCCGTTCAATGTCCAGTTCTCGGCGAAGGTTCCGGTTCTCATCCTCAAGCCGAGCAACCTCTGCTCTGCTGTTTTCAAGCTTGTTCTCGAGGGAACCGAAATCGCTCTGGCTCTGACGTTGGATCGCGGAAACCTCCTCATCCTTGGCCTTGTTTGCCACGTTACGCTCATTCAAGCCCCAGAAAACACCCACCACGGCCAAGCCCAAGGCAAGAAGAATTGACAGTAGAGCGGCTGAAGAGTTCATCAAATCAACTGGCTGACACCAGTAGCAACACTACTTGCGGGACTTGAAAATACGAAACCTGCGTTTGGGTTTCTTGGTCTGTTCTGCCGATTTCAATCCAGGGTATTGTAGCGCTCCTGAATTTAGCCGCACCGTTGATCCATCTTGTGAACGGATAATCTTCCCCGCATCACCCCCATTTCCAGCGCCTGGCGAATAAGCATGGTTTGAAGTCGTGCTCAACTCCGATGCGTCATCGAGCTGCACAAGATCACCTATGGGGCGTCCATTCTGATATGTGGCACAAAACGGCTTGGATTTTCCGAACCGGTCATACTGATACATCAAGCGTCGCACCAGTTTTCCCTGTGCATTGTAAACGCGCTCCTCTTGTGCCTTCCCTTTGCTATTATAGATGAATTCACTGGTGAAAAGCAGATTCTTCTGACCATCATAAACCCTGCCCTTACGCTCACGTCCGAACTGATCAAGGGCAAACTCGCTACGCATCACCAAGGTATCATTGCGCCGCTTGGTTTCCCGAACCAGCATGCGGGAATGACGATCCCGCGCCGTTGTCGTATAGGTACCGTCCTTGTGAATGACAGTACGGGAAATCTGGTCAGCGTCATCGACATGGGCTCCAGGAGGCAGAGCCCTAGAAACCAATGGCAATGAGGCAATAATTGCACCGGCAAGAACGAAGGTCTTCATGATTTGAGTTGAGGGTATTACGGGGGAAGAATAGGATATGGCTCATCATACGGCAAGTATCAATCCTCCCTCCGTTGCCAATACTTGGTTAATAGGGGGACGTAGCTATGATCTATCGAAGGCCGGGATGATCATGGGAATCGTCAATGTTACTCCTGATTCCTTTTCAGATGGCGGAAATTTCCAGAATGCCGATGCAGCAGCAGAACATGCATTGCATCTGGAATCCGAGGGTGCTGCCATTATTGATTTCGGGGGGGAATCAACACGGCCAGGTGCTGCAACAGTAAGTATAGAGGCCGAGCTAATGAGAGTCCTGCCCCCCATAGAAAGATTTGCCGCCCTGCGGGCTGAGAAGACCCTCATTTCCGTCGATACATCAAAACCGGAGGTTGCCTCAGCGGCGCTCGCCTCCGGAGCGGATATCATCAACGATGTGACCGGATTCTCAGATCCCTCAATGAGAGCGATAGCGGCAGGTTCAACTTGTGGGCTGGTGCTAATGCACATGCTCGGCAATCCACGTAACATGCAGGCAAAGCCACAGTATGATTCCGTCCTGGAGGAAGTAATGTCATACTGGAAGCAACAATTGGACCTTTGTGAGAACGATGGCATCGCTGCGGAACGAATTGTCCTAGACCCCGGAATCGGTTTCGGAAAATCCCTCGCGCACAATCTGGAACTCCTTCAATCATTGCCTGAAATGCAACGATGCGGCAGACCTCTGTTAATGGGAGTCTCGCGCAAGTCATTCATCGCCTCACTGGTAGACAAGGAAGACATCAGCCACAGGGAATGGCCAACAGTAGCGCTAAGCGCTTATCTAAGGCAGCAAGGTGCCGCAATCCTGCGGGTTCATGATCCCGGCACTAACCTGCAGGCTATGCGCATGAGTGAGGCAATACTCTTCGGTTAAACAGGGGGGAAGTTGTTTTTGCCGGCCATCTCTTGCATCATGCATTACAGGAGCGCTGTTTTGAGCTATAGTGGCAATCCTGAAAAGACGTGCTTGAAATTTTCCAGTCCATTCGTGAGCATTTACCGCTGGTCATAGAGATCCTGTTGGTCTCAATCGCCATGTATTTGATCATGCGGCGATTCATGACAAGAAACTGGGCTCGCCTGCTGACATTACTCGGCACCATCCTTATCCTGCTGTACCTGACATCCATTGCCTTCGAGCTGATCGTCATCCGTTGGTTGGTTCTCGGCTTCGCATTTTTCTTCGCCATGTCCATCATTATCGCATTCCAGCCGGAAGTGCGCCGAGCGCTGGCCGATCTCGGCAGTCGCGGATTCCTGTTCTTCTCTGAGGGTAAAAACAAGGAGTTCATTGATGACCTCGCCGACGCCGTCCGCCAGCTTGGAGCTAAGCGTTGCGGCGCACTTTTCGCTATCGAACGTCGTGTAGGTCTCAACCCCCACCTTGAGACAGGAGTTAACCTTGATGCCAGATTTTCCCCGGAACTTCTGCTCACCATATTTCATCCAAAAACCACACTGCATGATGGCGCCGTTATCCTCCGCGAAGGCAAGGTGATTAGTGCCGCTTGCGTTCTACCGTTAAGTCAAAAGGAAATCGGTGACCACAGCATTGGTTTGCGACACCGGGCGGGGCTTGGATTAACCGAAGAGTCAGATGCTATCTGCATTATCGTATCTGAGGAAACCGGGGAACTTTCTCTGGCACATGAAGGAGAATTAGAACGCGGTCTTGAACCTGAAACATTTCACAAGCGCCTCCTTGAATTGCTCGAAGTGGAAAGCGAAAATGAGAACCATCCGGAACCGGTGGCCAGCCCTGCTGATCCCCCAAAGCCAAAAGGCACAAAGAAAAGCGCCATCGGCAAGCCCTCTGAACACAACGCTCCCGCTAATGAAGGCTGAGTTTAACAGGGACATAACCCTGATCAGCTGAATTCCTTAGGCATACAGATACATCCAGATTTTTAATGTCATCCTCCGAGAAATACTTTGGCACTGATGGAGTCCGCGGCTGCGTTAACACCGGTGCCATTACTCCCGGAAAAGCACTCCTTCTTGGCCAGGTCATTGCAACCAAGTTAAGCACGCCAGCGGATCATAAACCGGCAAACCGTCCACACGCCGTTCTGGGTAAAGACTCCCGGCGCAGCGGGGACATGCTTGAAAGCGCCATCACCTCCGGGCTGCACTCCGTGGGCATGGATGTCATGCTGGCGGGTGTCGTTCCGACCCCGGCAATATCCATGCTGGTCAGGGAAACCGGCGCACATCTGGGAATCGTCATTTCCGCCTCCCATAACCCCCCGGAAGACAACGGCATAAAGTTCTTCGGGAAAGATGGATACAAGCTCTCTGATGAGCAGGAAATGGACATCGGATCATTTATGCTCTCAGGGGAAGAGTTCCCGGAAAGCAGCCTCGTCGGCAATTCCCAGGTAGGCCAGATCAAAGCCCTCACGGATTCCGCTCAACGCTACATATCAATGGCGGTATCCTCCCTTACCCGGGATGCCGGAGATTGCCCCCTTACCGGCCTGAAAATCAGCCTGGATACCGCAAACGGCGCATCCTCATTCACCAGCCCACAAATTCTTGAAAAGCTAGGCGCTGATATTGTCACGCACTTTGATGCCCCCAGCGGTGATAACATTAACGTCAATTGCGGGTGCACTCATCCCGGGGTCATTGCAGCAAAGGTCAAATCCGACGGATCAGATGTCGGCATCTCCCATGATGGCGATGCTGATCGCATCCTGATGTGCGATGAGAATGCTGAACCGGTTGATGGCGACGAGTTAATGGCACTTATCGGCTGTCATCTGCTGGAAAAAGGAAGAATGGCAGCTAATACCCTTGTTGCCACAAAAATGAGCAATCTCGGCCTGGATGAGTGTATCGCGGCATGTGGTGGAAAAACAGAGCGCACCGAGATCGGTGATCGCCATGTGGTTAACCGCATGCGCGAAATAGGGGCTAACTTCGGTGGCGAACAAAGCGGGCATATCATCTGCCGTGACCACAACACCACCGGCGACGGCATCCTCGCTGCCCTGGCGGCACTGCAGGTCATGCAGGAAACCGGAAAACCGCTTTCAGAATTACGCAAGGTATTGCGCAAATTCCCAAGTAAACTTATCAACGTTCCCGTTGCGTCAAAACCGGACATATCAACCCTGAAAGCCGCGCAACTCATTGCCCAAACAGAAAAGGAACTTGGTGAAACCGGCCGGGTGCTAATACGCTACTCTGGCACAGGACCTAAAATACGCATCCTCGTCGAAGGCAAGGATGAAGACCTCATAACGACCCAAGCAGAAAAAATCGCTGAGGCAGTAATAGAACAGATTGGCCTGTAGCCGCTGTTTATTCCGCCAATAAAATTGACACCTCCCCCCTCAAGGTGAACCTGAAGGAAAGCGGACTTTATCCTGAATTACCCTCTATCCATCAGGCCTTGAAACTCTTTATCACCGGCACCAGCACAGAAGTTGGTAAAACCTACGTCACCAGGCTCCTGCTTGGCTCCCTAGAAAGGCTCGGGTGTAAGGCAGTGGGGTTCAAGCCAATAGCTTGTGGGGAACGCACGGATGCTGAGGAGCTTGCTGCATGCAGTTATCCCGTCCCTCCATCAATAGATCACGTGAACCCGGTATTCTTCAAGAATCCGGCTGCCCCGATGGCGGCCTCTATGATTGAGGCAACAAAGGTCGATATCCCTGCAATCAAGAGTGCCTACCACGCCCTTTCCAAGCAGTACGAACATGTCCTGGTGGAGGGAATCGGAGGCTGGGCCGTGCCTATAAGCGCGGAATACTCGATGGCCAACCTGGCTGCGGAGTTGGATTTGCCGGTATTGGTGGTTGTCGACAACCGATTGGGCGCAATCAATCATACAGTCTTAACGGTCAATGCCATTAAGGCCATGGGGCTGAAGGTGGCCGGCATTGTCTTAAACCACGTTACCGACGAAAGGGATGCCGCAAGCATCTCCAATAGAACCATCCTTGATGAACTGCTCAGTCCTCCCTTGATGCTGGATATCCTTCATGGCACTACCGAGATTCAATGGCCTTTCCCTGCCGGGCAAGAAAATCAACTACAACACGGCGATAAGGGGAAGGCATAGGAAGGTCAGCAATCTCCTCAAGCCGGAACCACCGCTCGTTTTCCTGTGCTATGACATCCTGTAATTCATGGATGAACATCGTGACACGATAGCGCGTGATAGAGTATTGTTCCTTGTATGCCGGAGAAACATCCGGAATCTCCTCAATAGCGCGTGCTGGCAGCTTCCAAAGTCCCCGCCGCCGCCGCCCAACCTCCTGCTCCAGCAGGAGCTTGTTACGCCGAAAAGCCAGCAAGACATGCTCATCGACTGCAACCTGAGCCTTGCGTTTTTTCTTTGCCGGCAAGAGGAGCGGATCTGTTGCCCGGCACCACGAAACCGCCGGGCACTGGTGACAGGCAACGGACCCGGATTTGCAAACATGCTGCCCGAGTTCCATCAATGCCGAGTTCCAGATCCTGCCACCCGAATCAGGAACCAGTGAGCACGCCCATGCCAGTAGCTGCTTCCGGGCGTGTGTTGTATCAACGCGTTCACGAAAATCAAACAGCCTCGCCAATACACGCGCAATATTGGCATCAACGGCGGCCACAGGAGCGTCAAAGGCAAAGCTCGCAACCGCTCCGGCCGTATAGCGGCCAACGCCGGGCAAAGCCTCGATCTGTGACAAAGAGCGAGGGAAAACTCCTCCATGCTCCTCGACAATCAACCTTGCCGCCTTCTGTAGATTGCGTGCACGTGAATAATACCCAAGACCCTCCCAGGCCCGTAGAACTGACTCCTCATCCGCTTCTGCCAAGGTATGAATATCCGGGAATTGCTCCAGCCACCTGTGATAGTATCCACGCCCTATCACCGTTGCCACCTGCGTTTGCTGTAGCATCATCTCGGAAACCAGGATCTCATACCCATCTTCCGTCATCCGCCAGGGATACTCCTTTCCCACTCGGGAGAACCACGAGATCATTGCGCTCCGCAACCCTTCCACATCCTTGATTGGAGAGTTTTCCTTAACTTTCTGCTCCTTCGCCTGTTGTGCCATGGTGGGCTTGCTGTTTAATTCACGGGGTGGCCCGAACGATTACCTCATATACTCATTCACTCAACAATGCTCAGGTTGATAACCTGCGCATGATTCTGGAACAATCCGGTTTTATTTTCAAAAAGAAAGATCATGCCTTGTTCGCGGCAACCGGAACAAACCTCCATGTTACCGTCTATGAAAAAGGACCCAAGGTATTGATACAGGGAAAGAATACCGAGGAGTTCGTGCGCTTCACCCTTGAACCTGAAGTTCTCGGGACAGCTGAACTGGGCTATGAAGAGGAAAGAAACCCGGAAATGTTCGAGCCTCATTTCGGAATTGATGAAAGTGGTAAGGGTGATTTTTTCGGGCCATTGGTTGTTGCCGGTGCATATACCGACCGGGACTCTGCCCGCACACTACTTGACGCGGGAGTGATGGATTCCAAAAAAATCGCGGACCCGAAAATCAAGAAGCTCGCCAGCTTAATACGCAAAACCCCGGGACTCGACCACGAGGTCATTATGATCGGACCGGAAAAATACAACGAACTCTACAAGAAGATCGGAAACCTTAACAAGCTGCTCGCATGGGGGCATGCAGCGGTGATCGAAAAATTATGTGCCAAGCGGCCGGACTGCCAGCGGGCACTAAGTGACCAGTTTGCCAATCCTTCACGCCTTCGATCTGCCTTGGGTAAAAACGGACGGGAAATCCAGCTGCAACAGCGTACCAAAGCGGAATCGGATATCACCGTAGCGGCAGCTTCCATCTTAGCTCGGGATAAATTCGTCTGGTGGATTGAGCAGGCATCAGTGAAATACGGGCTGACAGTCCCCAAAGGAGCCTCAAGCACAGTGAGGGAAACTGCCGGGAAATTGGTGGAAAAACACGGAAAAGACATCCTTTTTGATATCGCAAAAACGCATTTCCGGACTGCCTCGGAATGGTTGTAAGTTGTTTATCGAAAACAATTACACAGAAGGGTAAAATTTCTTTTGCCAAACCCCTTGAGATCGCTATGTGTTTGAGCCCCCACGATCATTTGAGGTTCCCGAAGAAGCTTTAGTTAACAGATACATTAAACTTCTCCAATAACCGCATATAGACCCACCAATATTATCCTTTTATCAATTAATGAAGACTGTCACAAAACGCGACCTAGTTGTGCAAATAAGCAACGAAACAGGAATGACTCAGCAGCAGGTCTTCGATGTCATCCAAAAAACCCTTGATACCGTTACTACGACACTTGCCGGTGGTGATGAGGTTGTTCTTCGGAATTTCGGGTCTTTTCAGGTTCGTGAAACAAAACAGAAAATCGGACGCAATCCCAATAAGCCGGACACCGATGTGATCATACCGCCTCGTGCGATCGTGAAGTTCAAGCCGGGCAAGGAAATGAAGGAACGAGTAGCCAACGTCCTGCCGCACATCCAGAACACCGGGACTCAAGAAGCCCCTGCCGCAACCCCTGAAACCGGCTCTCTGTAAAAAGAGCCGCTGCCTTTAGGAGGCGCAGGGAAAAGCATTGGTGTCTGCCAATAGCTTTGTCAGGCAGCCTGCATGGAGTTGACATACTCCACGTCGCAGTTTGACTGCATCAGTATCATGCTGAGCAGGCGACAACCAAGATCATCACCTCCCATGCCGCATCGGAAATCCTTTTGGCAAAACCGCCAATTACAGACTCAATTTGAGCCCGTCATGAGCGATGTTCACCCCGGCTGGGAGAGTCTCCTGTTCGCGGGCATGCAGAACATCATGGGAAAGATGAGTTAACCAGGTCTCCCCCGGAGAAAGCTCAGCGGAAATAGCAACCGCTTCATCAATGCTCATATGCGTAGGGTGAGGTCGTTGACGCAATGCATCAATCACTAGGCAATCGACCCCGCGAAGCGCCTCCATTGCAGCCTGAGGGATGTGCTTACAATCAGGCAAGTAAGCTAAAACAGAACTCCCGGCATAGCGGAAAAGAAACCCCACGCATTCAACATTGCCGTGCTCAACCCCAATTGGAACCACCTCTAAATCGCCAATGTTGAGTTGCTTCTCCAAGACGCATGGATCGGGTTTAAAATAGCCAGGGTAGCGATTTTGCCCGTTAAATACATAGAAAAACATCTTTTCCAGGGCACTCAGGCATGATGCTCTGGCAAAAACCCGCAGGGTATCATCCCTCCCGGCAGTAAAACGCCGTAAATCATCCAGACCCATGACATGATCGGCATGGGGGTGGGTAATCAACACACCATCCAGCCTGGAGATTCCTTCTCGCAGACATTGCTGCCGCAAATCAGGACCTGCATCCACCAACAGGCATAATTCCGGTGTCTCGACAAGGATCGAGCAGCGCAACCGCTGATCACGGGGATCCTCAGACGAGCAGGTTTCACAAGCACAGCCGATCATTGGAACCCCTACCGAGGTCCCAGTACCAAGAAAAGTGAATCGGAAGCCTGACATTGCAAGGTAGCCGGAAGAGTTGCCAACCGCTCATTAGGCAACAAAGCCTTCCCATCAAGGACGAACTTCATCAGCCACTGAAGTAATGGCATAAAATGGCAATAAATACGCCTCTTTTCCCTTAAGAGGGAACTCGAAACGATAAATTTCCACAAATGGAATTGTTCATTTGAACTGCTGTTCAAAGGAACGTATATTCACGGGAAGAGAAAAGTAAACCCTTCTGTATAGGCTCATGCTAAGACTACTGAAAATAAACAATCTCGCGCTCGTTGAGGATCTCGCGTGGGAAACAGGCGCCGGTCTTATCGGCATTACCGGCGAAACTGGTGCCGGCAAGTCAGTCATTGTCGGTGCCCTCAAGCTAATTGTCGGTGAACGCGCCAACCAAAGCCTGGTGAGAACCGGTTGTGATTCGTGTTCTATCGAGGCGGTCTTTGACCTTGAGAAATCAGAAGCCGTAAATTCTGTTCTCGAGGCTGCTGGACTTTCCTCATGTGAAAACAATCAACTGGTCATCAGAAGGGTAATTGACACATCCTCCGGCAATAAACAATTCGTTAACTGCTCCCCTGTAACACTCTCCGTGCTAAAAAAGCTTGGAGAGCTTCTCGTCGATCTGCACGGACCCCACGACCACCAGTCACTTCTTTCTCGTGAACGTCAACTTGCACTACTCGATGCCTACACACACGCCACTCGGGAAGCTTCCTGCTGCGCTGAGGCATGCCGCCAATTAAACAGCCTTCAAACCCAATACGATGAGTTGGTCAATTCCGAACGGGCGAACGAGCAGGAAATCGATCTCCTAAAACACCAGATTGCAGAAATTGAAGATGCAGACCTGAAACCCGAAGAAGAACAGGAACTCGAACACGGCTACAAGGTGGCGGCTAACAGCAGTCACCTTGTGGAAACCGCCGGTCACATCACGCTGGCACTGAGTGGCAGTGAAAATGCAGCGATACCAGGCCTCTCTGCAATCGCACGCATGATAAGAGACCTTGAAAAAAATGACTCCTCAACGACCCAGTTTACCAGTGGCTTTGATGTCGCCCTGATCGAGCTTGAGGAATTGGAAAGTAACATCCGCAATTATGTGGAGGACCTGGAAGTCGATGCGACCGGAATAGAGGCTCTCAGGAATCGCGTCAATCTCGTTGAAACACTGAAACGCAAATACGGCAACAATATTTCGGAGGTTCTTGAATTCAAGAATCGTGCCGCGAACAAACTAAAGCGGATCGAAAGCCGGGGAGAAGAACTGGATGAACTTTCCATGCAAATTGCCACGGCAAAGCACAACCTGCAGTTAGCGGCGAGAAAATTATCCACGAAGAGAAAACGTGGAGCCCCGAGACTAGCAAAGAAAATCAGCAGTCATCTGGAAGAACTTGGTTTCAAGCGGGCGCATTTCGAACTATCCCTCGAGACGCTCGATAAGCCTGCTCATACCGGAAATGAAAATATCGAATTCATGTTCTCCCCGAACCCGGGTGAGCCGGCCAAGCCACTGCGGATGATCGCATCCAGCGGTGAAATGTCGCGTATCATGCTTGCGATAAAAAGCACCCTCGCCAATGAGGATGCCGTACCTATCTTGGTATTCGACGAAATTGACGCCAATGTTGGTGGCGAAATCGCTCAGGCTGTCGGGGCAAAAATGGCATGCCTGGGTAGTCATCACCAGGTCATAGCCATAACGCACCTGCCCCAAGTCGCCTCACTCGCTAACTGCCACTACGCTGTAAGCAAGGAATTTAGCAGTGATGGCAGAACAAGATCGCGCCTTTGCAAAATCGAAGACGACGAGCGAATTGGCGAAATTGCGCGCATGCTCGGAGGAAGCACAACCTCAGCGCGCAAACATGCCGAGAACCTCCTGACAATTGCCGCCTGATTCTCCGTGAGGCCATCAGAGAACAAGCCTAACGCACCCCCCCGAAACTCAGGGCGCCGTGAGTCCAGCCTTCACCATTTTCTTTTTTGACAATCGGGGGCGTACCCGAGCAGGGGTTGGCTTGCCATGTCGGCGGTCAAATTCATCAGCTGTGCGCAATTTGGGCACACGGTCTCCCGTTTCTCGTTCCCATTTATGCATGGCTTCACGCATCAGCGCCAGCGTCTTCGAATGAGCAGCATCCTTAGCCAGATTCTTTAGCTCATGGGGATCAACATTGCAGTCGTAGAGCTCCTCACTCGGTCTGGGAAACCAGAACAACTGGCCTTCCGAAGCTGACAAATCCGCCGAATCATGCAACTTGCTAAGCGCCTTATAGGTCACTCCCCTTACTGCATCAGCCGGCGGTGTTGGCGGCAGGTCATTATAATAGTTACGAATATATTTAAACTGCGTGCCACGGACAGCCCTCGAATGATCTTCATAATCGTGCCAGTTTTTCTCGGCAAACGCATAGCTACGGACCGCTAATCCCTGGGGATTGGCCAACAGTTTGGCAAAGCTGACACCGTCAAATGTATCGCTCTTTTTAACCCCCGCTATTTCCAGTAGTGTGGGGGCAATATCAACCGCGCTGATAAGCCGATTGCAAATGCTTCCGGACTCCACAAGGGGAGGATAGCGTATGATAAACGGAGTCCGAATACCAGAGTCGTAAAGGGTTGTCTTGTCCCTTGGGAAAGGCCTCCCGTTATCGGAGAAAAAAATAACGAGAGTCTCGTCAAGCACAGATTGCTTCCTCAACTCGCTAATCACCAGTCCCGTATATCTATCAAGGCGACAAATCTCATCATAGTAAAGAGCATACTCTCTTCTGACTCCAAAGGTATCAGGGTGGTAAGGTGCCACGCGGGCCGCAGCAGGAAGGTGTGATTGCTCAAGAATACCCTCATCATATGGACGATGCGGATCAAGAGCAGCCAACCAGAGAAAAAACGGCCTGCCTTCGGGTCGCTCCCTGATCAGGGAAACCCAATCAGCGCACCCGCTTTTGGCATCACCTTTCGTAGTTTCCTTAAAGACACCTGCTTGACCTTCCTTGCCACTCGGAAGTTGAAACCCTGATGTATCAACATCACGGATCACATCAAATCGATCACGAACCTCATTTCCGAGATGCCATTTCCCTGCAGCCGCAGTCCAGTAACCCGCAGTGCGCAACTTCTCCACGAAGGTCACCTGTTCTGCAGGCACAGGCCAATGCAGCTCTTCCGCTCCGGTTCGATGTGGATAGCGACCGGTAATTATACTTGCCCTGCTCGGGCTACAGGAACTCGCGGTAAGTATTGCACGGGTGAATTTCATGCCCTCTGCTGCAAGTTTATCCAGATTAGGTGTACGTACCTGCTCATTGCCATATGGGCCGGAATCGTCCCACGCTAAATCATCTGCAATAATCAATACAATATTAGGTCGTTGAGCAGCAAACAGGCCGCTAATCAAACCCAACGCCAGAATGACAACCAATCCCGATAAATTCATTACCAATGCAATACTCCCTTGGATTGAATCTTTCTACGAAAAACCGCATCGCCATTGGCAATATAAAGGTACTCAAGACGCTTACCGGAAAATACTACGCTCACAAGCGGCTTGCCGGGTTGCGGAGAAAGGATAACCCCGGAAATTCTCCCGGTTGGATCAAACATCTGCAATCCCAGATCAGAAGCCACGTAGAAACAGCCCTGATCATCAACTTCAATACCGTCGCCCTTACTGGGATGATTCTTGCTGCGCAACCTGAGGCATGCATAAGGAGCCCGATGGCCTAAAGATCCATCCTTTTCGATCCTGAAAACCCATACCTCCTTGTCCATATGATCAGAGACTAATAACGTGCCACCATCAGTTGTAAGCGCAATGCCATTGGGCTTTGCAATGTCAGATGCAACGATACGCAGCCTTTTCCCCGCTTTATTCAAATCCAAGTGGTAAACCCTGCGGGTTGAGGTTTCGGTGAAATAAAGGTGTCCATCTTTTGTCACAACAAGATCATTTGGCCGGATTTCCGCCACAATAAGCTCGGGAATCTTACCCGGACTCAAGGCCACAATCCGCCGTGAACGCCCCTGACAGGCATAGAGCTTTCCACCTGGGCCAAATTGCATGCCACTGATACCCGGCACTCCATTAATATAATCGGACACCTCCCCCGAAGGAGTCACTTTCATCACTGTATCACCACCTTTAGCGTCGGAAAAATAAAAGTTCCCAAGGCGGTCAGAGCAACAGGCGTCGCAAAACTTCATCCCCCCGACAACCTTTTCCCATCCTTCGTCCTTTATAAGAACCCGGTTAAGGGGAATGTCCTGAGCTAAAGTGCTGCAGGCATAAAACACGCCGGCAAACAAGATGCAATAGATACTGGGAACCATCACTTCTTGGGGTAATCACGCCACAACCAGCGCAACATGTCAGGAAAAATGGCCCCTCCATGCTTGCCGTTATGTCCTCCATCTCCCATAACAAATTTGAAATCATAACCTGAAAACTTCAAGGCCGCAGCCATCTGACGGTTTCCCAGCGGCCAACTGCCATGCAGATTGTCCAAGTCATTCTCCCCGTCCTGCAAAAATACCCGAATCGGTTTATGTTCGGTCTTGCGTATAAGTGCAGGATAATGGTGCCCTCCGCGGATATTGGTGAAACTGCCCACGTAGCTGATCACCTTTCGAAAGGCATCAGGGCGCTGCCATGCAACGGTCCAAGCGCAAATGCCTCCTGAGCTGATGCCACAAATAGCCCGCCCCTCAGGATCATCTGTGATATTATATTCTCGCTTTAAAATTGGCATCATATCTTCCAGAAGGAACCGGGCGTATTGATCACTTAAGGTGTCATATTCAAAACTGCGGTTCCTGCGTGGCTTTGCGCCTTCCTTGGCGGCAGGAATAACTCCAGGGTTAATAAACAGGCCAATCGTTAAAGGAATCTCCCCGCTGTGAATAAGGTTATCAAAAACAATGGGCACCCGAGAATGCCCGCGGATATTCTGATACCACTGGCCATCCTGGAAAACCATTAACGAAGCAGGCTTGGATCCATCATACTGCGCTGGAACATAAATCCAGTAATCGCGTTCAGTTCCGGGATAAATCTTGCTCTCAATAAACCGATGCTTGGTAACCTCCCCGACTGGAACCGCTTCTTTGCGATGGGAATCAGGCCCAATCTGGTAATCATCAGCCGCATTGCAAACCATCGAAAGCATACCTAATAAACTAAGCAGGTTGCGGATTTTCATTGCTGGAGCTTAGAATAAGCTCTGGCCTATTGCCATGCAAACAATGGAGACCTTGAAATTTCCTTTCGATGACCAATCGACAGGTTGTCTGCAGGAATCCCGAAAAAATCCTCCTGCTATACTGACTCAACCGCCGACTTTACTGCCATGCTTGACCATAACCGGAAAATCGTAATTAAAGATTTTGGGGAACCCGCAACGGCCGCCACACTTGAAATCGGAACAATTACTGAGCCGAGCAAGGGACAAATTCTGGTAAGGACTTCATTTGCCCCCGTCAATCCTGCGGATATCAATATACTGGAAGGACGCTATGGCAATCTACCCGTATTGCCGGCTACCATCGGCACTGAAGGATCCGGAAGAATCATCGCCACGGGCTCCGATGTCCCAGACCTTGATGAAGGCGACCATGTCTTTTATTTATCCCGCAGTGACTGCTGGCAGGACTACGTAACCTGCACAAGAGATCAAATTATCAAACTTCCCGATGAACTCCCGACTGACTCATCCTGCATGTTAAAAATTAATCCGGCAACGGCATGGCTTTTACTCAATCAAGAAGACAGTACCAACCCCAAGGCCTGGATTGTACAGAACGCCGCCAACTCAGGCGTCGGCAGAGCCGTGATTGCAATTGCCAGGGAAATGAATCTTCAGACGATCAATCTTGTGCGTCGCGGGGAATTAATACAGCCTCTACTTGAGGCTGGCGGAAATATTGTTGTGATGGATAATGACGAAGGGAAAAAAACCGCCCTGGATGCAATCGGAGAAGACCCCGTGGCATTGGCCCTGAATGCCGTCGGGGGCGAAAGCGCCCTTCGTATTATGTCGATGCTCTCAAAGGGGGGAACACACATTACCTATGGAGCAATGGGCAAGCGACCCTTGAAGGTGCCAAACAGCCTAATTATTTTAAAAAACCTGCAATTAAGGGGGCTATGGCTAACGCAATGGTTAGAGGGCGCCGAATACAGGGAAATTGAAGCCGTGTATTCCAATCTCTGCAACTTAATGCTGGCAGGAACACTCCAACAGCCCGTGGATGCCATTTTCCCTCCCGAGGATATCTCCAATGCCATAGCCAGGTCTTCAGAAAATAAACGTTCAGGTAAAGTTCTGCTCGACTTCAGAACTGAATTCAACAAATGAAAATAATGGATGATCTATTTGATTTTCCCGACTCTGAAGAAGATGCCCAAGGCATTGGTGATTCAATATTCAGCGTAACCCAGCTAACACGGAAGATTCGCAATCTGCTACAACAGCGTATCGGTGAAGTATGGGTTGAGGGTGAAATAAGCAACTTGCGCAAGCACTCTTCAGGTCACCAGTATTTTACACTGAAGGATGAAGGGGCTCAGATTTCCTGTGTTCTTTTCCGCAACAATGCCAGAAAGCTTACTGTTCCCCTTGATGATGGACAAAAGGTGCAAATCCTCGGCCAGGTATCCGTTTACCAGGCACGAGGCAATTACCAAATCATCGTGGACTTGGTGCAGGATAAGGGGCTTGGCGCCCTGCAGGCTAAGTTTGAGGCACTAAAGCGCAAATTGGACGAAGAAGGACTCTTTGATTCATCAGTCAAAAAAAACATACCCTCATTCCCAAGTACAATCTGCCTGATCACCTCGCCTACCGGTGCTGCATTACGCGACATGTTGAGTGTCCTCGGACGCAGGGCACCTTGGGTAAGGGTTCTTATCTATCCGGTCAGAGTCCAGGGTAAAGGTGCCGCAGAGGAAATTTCTGCGGCATTGGAGCACCTTTCAACCTGGAACGCTCAGAGTAAACCGGAGATCGACGCAGTGGTCATCACGCGTGGCGGCGGCAGCCTTGAAGACATCTGGGCATTCAACGAGGAACAAGTAGCACGGGCCATCAGCAAATGTCGCCTCCCCGTTGTTTCTGCAATAGGCCATGAAATCGATTTCACGATCGCTGATTTTGTTGCGGATTTACGGGCTCCCACTCCCAGTGCCGCCGCAGAGCTCATCGTGCCAGAAGCAGAAGACCTGCGCACCCGGCTCGGACAAATGGGTAGCACCCTCCAAAAAACCTTGTGTAATTCCATTGACCGCCATGTTGATCACCTCGAATTCATGAGTAACAGCTCTTTGCTGAAGGAGCCGAAACGAATAGTGTCTGACCTTGCGCAGGACAATGACCGGGTAGCCGAAAAGTTGAGGTCTGCGTTTAAGGGTGCAATCAGCATAAATGAAGATCTAATCAGCGAACTGCGACATAAGCTCACGCTCCTTCATCCCGTTAACCGATTGGAAACTATCTCAGGGAGGTTATCTATACTGGCAGCCCGGCTCACAAATTCAGGTCAGGCAACTTGCCGTAATCTCAGTGAACGCTGCTCCAGTGCCGCGGTTGCGCTGAAAAATCTCGGTCCCAATGCGGTGCTCGCACGTGGATACTCTATAACCCTTGATGAAGATGGAAAACTTATAGAGTCAGCCAAGTCCACTAAGACCGGCGATCGAATCATTTCCAGATTCTCAGACGGCAAGGTCCACAGCACTGTGGAATAATCATTGCTCGCTACCGGTCCCTAAAAAGGGATATCATCATCATCACCCGAGGCGAACTGGGCACCGTCGTTACCACCGCTTTCCTGGCCACCCTGTTGCGCAGGTGCATTTCCACTACCCTGCTGGAAACCAGCATCACCGCCACCGCCACCACCGCCGCCTTCACGACTTCCAAGTAGCTGCATTTGCTCACCAACGACTTTCAGCTTTGAGCGCTTCTGTCCACTGTTCTTGTCTTCCCAGCTATCCATCTGCAAGCGCCCTTCAATGTATACTGGACGACCTTTCTTCAAATATTCAGCAGCAACCTCAGCCTGCCTACCCCATAGAGTAACGTCAACAAATGTAGTCTCTTCGCGTTTTTCTCCGCCATCAGAGGAATAGTACCGATTCATTGCCAAGCCTAAGTCAGTTACTGCTGTACCCTTGGGGGTATAGCGAACTTCTGGATCACGGGTGCAATTGCCAACAAGAATGACTTTATTTACAGATGCCATAGAAATAGAAGGTAGAGAAATACAGCGTGGAGAGAAACCTTTTTCCGTAGAAAAATTCGCAACGCCCGGAAGGTAATTCCCAATGGTGACAATGCACCAGGATTATCAATCAAGAAGACTATCGCAGTTGATAGTGCTGAAGATGAACCGCTGCATTAAGCTTCAGGGCACTCTTTATCTTATCAATCGCCTCAGGAAGAGCTGAAAAATGATAACTGACATAATGACCGGAGGCTAATTTACGTGCATTATAGGCAAAGTCCTTGCGGCCAAGCTGCTCAATTTGCTCCAGGGCACCGCCCTCACTTTCAATTGCTCGCCCAATAACTTGTACAAGCTGGTCAACATCTGCCTCGTGACCGGTGGTATCGAGGGCAATCACCCCTTCGTAATTTCTTTTCATTTGTTATGTGTTTTTCTGTCTTCAGCCGGTAAATCGGTCTCGGACAATGAATCTTGAACGTTTGATGGTTTTCCGGGCTGCGTTTTCTGCTTCGTTTTCGTCTCAGCCAGAGTGTTAAAACGTGTCATGGCAACAGGTAGGCCCTGCTCCATGATCACTGTGAGTGCTAATACCGCTTTTTTTACCGATTTTTCAAGTTCTGATCGCTCTTCATCACGGAATTTCCCGAGAACATGCTTAATTGTCCCATTGCCACCCGTGCCACCCGTGCCAATTCCAACCCGTAGGCGTGGAAAATCCTGAGTTCCAAGGTGGTTAATCACAGAGCGCATCCCATTATGCCCGCCGGCCGAGCCTCCCTGCCGTATACGTAGCCTACCAAGAGGCAAATCCATGTCATCATAAAGGACCAGTATCTGAGCTGGCTTAATCTTGTAAAATGCAGCGACTTTTCCCACTGCCGAACCACTCTCATTCATGAAAGTCTGCGGCTTCAGCAGGTAAAGGTCACCATCCCTGGTAATTTCCGTATGCCACCTCTTTTCACTATGAAAACTAAGCCCCAAGTCCTTGGCATATTGATCAACCACCATGAATCCGGCATTGTGCCTGGTATCCAGATATTCCCTCCCGGGATTACCAAGGCCAACAATCATGCTCATCGAACAACGATTGTCATTCGTTGCCATATCCAGTAAACGGCTCCGCGCCCAAATGACTAGCCCTCGCTCTCGCCCTCAGTGGCTTCGCCGTCCTCCCCGGTCTGATCATCGCCCTCAGTCTCACCCTCATCAGCAGTCTCGGACAATGCTGCCCGTGTCTCATTAACAATAGCGATCAAAACGGAAGAATCTAAAGTCGCGGCAACACCCTCTGGGAACTCAGCAGAACCAATGCTTAAGCTATCACCGATATCAAGATCACTGACATCAAAAGACAAAACTGATGGAAGGTGTTTGGGTAGACAGTGTATCTCTATGTCATGGAGGAGTGTATCAAGAATGCCCCCTTGCTTAATGCCAATGGCTTCACCTGTAAGTTCAACCGGCACTCTTGCGTGTATCTCGTTATCTTCACTGACCGCATTGAAATCGACATGCAGAATCTTACCGGAAATCGAGTTGTGCTGGACGGCCTGGATAAGTGCCAGCTTGTCAGATTCCTTAGCGCCTTCAATCTGCAGGTTCACCAGGATTTGCTCACTGGCGCTATGACGCAGGATGTCTTCAAAGGCTTTGGAATTAATCTG
Organism: Verrucomicrobiaceae bacterium; assembly: GCA_024229495.1. Classification (GTDB taxonomy): domain Bacteria; phylum Verrucomicrobiota; class Verrucomicrobiia; order Verrucomicrobiales; family DEV007; genus CACIUL01. The sequence goes on from JAAESJ010000615.1 coordinate 33,832, forward strand.
GACTGCATAATTGTCCTGTGAAGCGCCATAAACAACGCCTGGAATTAAGCCTGCTCGACGCAAGCGACCCACTGCCGCACTGCCTACTGCTTCTCTTTTCTCTGCCTTTAGATTGATCTGATCTGCCATAACTATCTGTCTGTTGAAGACTTGCGCTAAATCAACGATAAGCGCGAGGGGTGGCAATCCTATTCTTCGTTCCCCCCGATGTCAAAAAGAGAAGTGACCGACTCATCATTATGGATTCGGCTGATTCCCTCCCCCATCAATCCGGCGATGCTGATAGTGGTCACCTTAGGGCCTGCAGCCATCGGGGTACTGTCAGTGGTTATCAGCTCCTCAATCACCGAGTCTGCCAGTCGCTTTCTGGCAATTTCACCAAGAACGCCATGTGAAACCCCCGCATAGATCTTACCCGCCCCGCGTTCTTTAAGCAACTCCGCCGCGGCACATAAGGTTCCAGCTGTCTCGGTCATGTCATCAACCAAGAGAATATCGCAACCTTCAACATCACCGATAACGTTAAGAGCCTCTACCTTGGTTGCACTAATGCGTCGCTTACCCACAATGGCAAGTGGCACATCAAGAGCCTTGGCGTAAGCATCAGACATCTTCAACCCCCCAACATCCGGCGAGACGACGGTGAGGTTCTTGATGTCTTTTTCCCTCAGGTAATTGATGAGAACTGGAGCTGCATAAAGATGGTCAACCGGAATATCAAAAAAGCCCTGAATCTGGCCGGCATGCAGATCCATCGTGAGAACGCGGTTAACTCCCGCAGCAGCTAGCAAGTTGGCTACCAGCTTCGCCGTTATAGGCACCCTGGGCTGATCTTTACGATCCTGCCGGGCATAGCCAAAAAATGGGATAACTGCCGTTATGCGCGCCGCGCTTGCGCGCTTGGCTGCATCCACAGTAATCAACAATTCCATCAGGTTGGAGTTGGTCGGCGGACATGTTGGTTGAATGATATAAACATCACTGCCCCGAACATTCTCGTTAATCTTCACGAATGTCTCACCATCTGGAAATGCCGTTACCGTGGCATCACAGGGAGTAACCTTAAGATAATCAGCAACACTTTGAGCCAATTTGGGATGCGCGCTGCCTGATATGATCTTCATGATGGAAATGAAATAGACTTTTCTTCGATGGATGCAACACGAAAGCTACCCACTTTGCAATGCAGATTTGCTGTGTATTGACATCTGCTCCACCTTGCATTCCCCGGGAAATAATTTAAAATATTCTTGCCATTCGTTCCGATCCTGAGGGCAGCTTGCTTCTATCCTCAAAATAACCATGGCTCAGAAAATCCCCGCCTAATGCGGTCATGAACACTGCCTGGCATCACAATCCTTTGTACTGGTTGCGGAAAAACCCAATCACGGTTGCCCTTTTGCTGAGCATTAGCGCAACGCTCTGCTACTTTTACTGTGCCATCCCGCTATTCGGTAATTTTCGCGAGCAGACGGTAATTTACTGGATATGGGCAATCTGCGGTAAAACCGAATATGACTATGACCATGGTCGGTTTGTGCCATTGGCGATGGCGTTTTTGGTCTTCCGGTCACGAAAAAAGATTCTCTCTGCGCCACGCTCAAGTGAATGGTGGGGACTGGCCATCCTGCTATTGGGAATATTCTTCTATATCGTTGCCTATCGCACCATTCAGGCCAGGGTAGCGGCAGGGTCGATTCCATTTGTATTGTTTGGGCTCATCGCCTTTATCTGGGGCCGGCATGTGGCCAGACATTTCATCTTCCCGCTGGCACTGATTTATTTCGCCATTCCCCTGCCCGGGCTTATCCAGGCAACCAACGGCTTACAGGTAATCGCCACGCAGGTTGCATATCATATCTCATCTCTCTGTGGGGCCGAAATCATTGCCGCAGGTACAAATATCCAGTCAACTACCGGGGAATGGGATGCGCTTGAAATCGCCGAGGGGTGCTCAGGGGTAAGGTCATTGATCGCATTGACCTTCATTGCCACTGTCTACGGCCACCTGACTCAAGACCGGTTATGGAAACAAGTTGTGCTGATGGTCGTGTCTATTCCTTTGGCAATCATTGCCAATTCCATGCGGGTCACCACGATTGTCCTGATCGCCGAATACTGGAATGCTGAATTCGCTGCCAAGACATACCACAATTTTTCCGGCTTCATCTTTTTCCCGCTGGGGCTTTCAGGGCTGCTGCTCTGTGGCTTCCTGATCAATGGCGGCTGGAAAAGGGAACGCCTGACAACGACCAGCAGGATGATTCAATCAGGTAATGAAGACAACACGAACAGGGATTAATCGATGATTCGTAACCTGCTCATCGCCCAAGCCGTTATCGGTATCGGCCTCAGTGGCATCTATCTGCTGCCCAAGACCTACAACATCAGGCAGTCGGCCATTGTCATGAGCCTACCCTCAAGCATGGAAGGCTGGAGCTTCAAGCCATCCGAGCCCTCAAAGCAGGTGCTTGCTTCCCTGGCAGATGATACTGCGCATGAACAGGGCATCTATTATCGGACGACGCCCGGACGAATTGGCAAGCTGGACTTGATCAGGACCTTCATTGTCCTGTCAGGCGAAGACATGAACAATAGTATTCACCGGCCAGAACGCTGCCTTTATGCGCAGGGTTTTGAAGTCCTTGATTCACGACTTATCAACATTGATGTTGGCGGAGGCGCTAAAATACCTGCCCAACGACTTACCTCTGAACATCGTTCATCCGGCATTAGGCAAGTCTCCTACTACTGGTTTACAGGCGCTCAAGTGATCACTTCTAGTCACTACCAAAGAACACTTACTGACATGTGGGACAGGTTGATAACCGGCACCAATCAGCGCTGGGCATATGTCACAGTATCCGCGTTTCTAAATGGCGAACCGCCGCTAACGCCACATGATGAGAAATATACCAATGCAATGCTTGCCGAATTTATCAGGAAAATCTTTCGTGAGATTCATAAAGTCGAGCAACTCGACGGGAAATGGGACGCTTCTGGCTCCTAGCTTACCACCCTCCTTTTATCATTCCCCGTCCAATGCGATTATTTCATCCAAGCCTGTTTCGCCGGCCTGAGTTATTCTTCAGGCCACTGCAAATGATACGGAGGATCTTGTGGGAATTAAAGCGTCCACAAGAGAATGTCGTTGTGCAATTGCCATGGGGGCTACATGTCAGTGTTTCCCCACATGACCGGATAGGTTCCTCAATCCTCAAGACCGGCACCTACGACACCGCAGTTCTGGAATGCCTTTACCGCTTGGTAGACGAAGGAGAACTTTGCCTGGATGTCGGTGCCAATTTCGGCCTCATGACCAGCGTGATGGCAATCGCCACGGGAGAAAAAGGCAAAGTCATCGCTTTTGAGCCACACCCGGAAATCGCTCTCAGCCTACAGAAACATATCGAGCTATGGCAAAATGCCACCCCTCCCATTGGAACTGTACAGGCCGTTGAGAGTGCCGTCTCAGAGGCAAACGGCACTGCAGAGCTTGAGATTCCTAGGGAATTCAATGGAAACAGGGGAACGGCCAGAATAAGTCACTCAACAGGATCAAAAGAAGAAGTTGCGGAGATCATTAGGGTAGAAACAATACGGCTCGATGATTTCCTTCGTGATACCCAGTCAAAAGTTGGAATGCTCAAAATTGACATTGAAGGGCATGAAAAAACCGCGCTCTCAGGCGCGGCAGGATTGTTAAAACGCGGTGCGATCCGCGATATCATCTATGAGGGTGAGACGGGATATCCTTCCAGTGTCAGCAAATATCTGGAGGAATTCGGCTACAAAATTTATCTGATACGCAAAGGCTTGCTGAAACCAATGCTAATGCCACCAGGCACTCCACTTTACGAACTGGGAAATTTTTTGGCCACACGCGATCCCCAACGGGCAGAAACGCGCCTTGGCAAGAAAGGATACAGGATACTGAATAAACTGCGTTAGTTCCCGGAGTCAGAAAGTTCAAACTGCGAGGGCTCCGGGAAAAGTTCCGCCATGAATTGCAGGAAATGCTCTATCTCGCCTTTGGGTATATCCACGCCACGTTCCTCCTGAATGCAGAAAGCCCTGCCCTTCATCCGGCCAATCCTCGCTGCGACTCTGGAATTCTCCGAACTCGAGACCCCCCAACAGAACATGTCCTTCTCGAGCAATTTCGGCGGGACCAGATCCGCGCACCCGGCGTGGCAGGCCAGATAGGGAACAAGGAAACTATGTAAAGCATACATCGAGGTTGATCGGAACCGAGATGCACGGGTAGCCTCGAAAGCCTCTGGGAAGCGCTCTGAGGCAAACTCCAGTAACAGCTTATTGTGTGCATATGGACGATGCATAACTGTGAGGCGCGTATGCTTACCAAAACATGAATCCAACAATCGGTTAACGTTCTTGTGCCCGGCGGAGTCACCCTCTTCCTCCGCCGTGGGGACCCCCTTCGGCGAAAGGGCACGGCCAAGTCGCACCCTTATCAAGCCGTCAGAAGCATAAAAATCGCCAACGTCCATTTCCCGACGCAGGAAAAAATCATCGTTGAAATAGATGAACCGGTCGCTTAATCCGGGAATGTTAAAGAAATATGACTCGATTGCCTGAGTATTATAGTTCGGGTAATGATCGGGGTTGGTAATGATGTCCCTTGCCTCCACTACGCGAACCTTCGGATGATCCACATCCAGCCATTCGGGTAGCTGTCCGTCTACCACGATATGAATCAACCTGACTCCCTTCAGATGTTTATCCACCGAGCGCAGTGAATAACGCAACTCGTCCAGCGAATTCGTCGGCCGTTTAGTCTGTATACCAATGCGACAAAAATCATCCCGATTCTCCCCGTCAAGGACCTGTTGTCGGCGCTCTGCCCAATGAAGATCACTAGGATCACTCCAGAGATACACCACATCAATATCACAAATCCGCTCACGCGGACCACGCCGATATCGCATGAAAAGGTGCCGTAACTCAACAATACCAGAAACAGTGACTATACGGGATATCTCAAATATCCGCGCAATACTGGTTATGATCCTGGTTAACAAGGTAATTAATAATCCCTTAGGTGTATCTGCAATTTACTGCGTTGACCTTATCCAATGGGCAACATCAAAGCCATTGTTCAAAGAAAGTAAAAAGCAAGAATGTTTCATGATTTAATCAGGTATACTGATCCAGAATTTCAGGGCTTAGCTCCGGGAGTTAACCGCTTTATAGCCATTATTTTCCGGAAGCACCGCTAGCGGCATCATCTTTAAGAGTTTTCAACAAGGCACGCGCACCTTTTATTCCGGAATTGGCACGATGTCCACGTGGAGCTCCCTGAACAAAATACCCGGGAACGGCTTCAAACTCCTCTAGTGCCAAACGCGCCTCATGCCTCGCGGCAACTAAACTGCCAATGCCCCGCAGGTAATAAGCGCGGTTGTAACGGTAAAGCGCATGAGCTTCACGCGGTTTATAACCGGTTGGCGCCAGTTGGATTGCCCGGGCGAAATACTGCTTGGCATTCTCCCAGTGAGCACCAGCCTTGTCAGCACCGCCATGCCACGCGAGAAACATCTCACAATGACCGGCGCCAATCTGAGAGTCCCAATCAAAAGGATTGATGGAGATCACTTGCTGGTAAGCATCCAAGGCCTTGGACTGGAACTGTACTTTGATAAATACAGGTAGGTTAGCATCCTTTTTATAATAACGGATCAATGCCAAAGCGCGCAGAGGTTCAGCACTGGCCGGGTCTGAATCTATCGCCTTTGTTAAATGAGAAACTGCCATATCCGGCTTCCCGCCCTTGATCTGTAAATGAGCTTTTTCCAATTCCCAGCTAGCCATGCCGAAGCTCCCTGCAAACATAAAGATGCCAATACCGCAACACGCAGTGATCCCTCGCATTCCCAAAGCTCCCCAGTCACGATTAGACCGATTAATGCCAAGTCCCGGATTTGCGAGAATGGCCATACAGAATCCAACCGGCACTGCCGTTGCCACCATCCGCATATTGAAATCCACTAAGGCGTGTATGGCATGCGCTGAGATTACGGCCGCGGCGCCCGCCAGAAGGGCAAACCGTAAAGATGTTGAATCTCCCGGATCGCTTTTACTTTCCGAGCGCGCATAAGAACTGATGCCTCGCATGGCATGCGTAATGTGTGCAAACAAAATGCACAATATCAACAATACCCCTATTAACCCATATTCGGCTGCCTGTTGAAAATAATCATTGTGAGCAAACTCGGGATTGCGCTGATGGAACGGAGCCTCAGGAGGACGATACGTAGAATATAAGTAATGGAAACTGCGGGCTCCATTGCCATAAACAGGAGATTCGCGCCATTGATCTAGAGCGCCTACCCAGAAATTCTGACGGCCTGAATCCGAAAAGGCACTATCTATTGAACCAAACCTTTTGTTATAGCTGCTGAAAATGATTATACCGCTGACAATCAATGCTGCCGTGCTCCCAAGAATCCAAAAAATGAGTTTTCTCTTAGACTGAAACAACCTCCCTTGATGACGAAAATGCATTACCAGAAATCCCGCTAACACTAATCCGCCACCACCTGTTGCTATAATCGACCCGCGACTCTGGCTTAAAGCAATTCCGATGAATGCAATAGCTGCACCCAGCAATGCTAAAACGCGTATTGCACCTAACCCACGAGCAATAAACCCTATCGCACTTCCCAAAAGAACAGACACCTCGAGAAATCCGGCAAAATGTGGATGCAGATTATAAAATCCACCTGGCATATTCAACTGCCCGCCTGCCCCCTGACGCTCATAACCAGGCAACATCGTAAAGCCCGGATCCACCTTTAGCTGATAGACAGCACAAAAGGTATTCGCTGCGCCAAGCAATAAGAATAATAATAGAAAAATGAGGCGGGCCCGGGTATCAGACAAGCATGTAGAAAATGCCACGTATACTCCGAAAATAGTAATTACTAATATGATATCAAGCCGTGCCAGATAAAACACAGGAGAGAGCCACGCACGGGCAACCATATAGGCTAGCAACACGATCACGAGCATGAAGCAGGGTGCCGATGCAGAATTAACTAGGCTTCCCCTGCGAGTAAAGGGTAGCAATACAAACCCACAGCCAAAGAGCAGCATGCCAGGCCACTGAAATACCACCTTGGTTCCTGTGCCGAAAACGCCAAGCCACAGATAACCAAGGGCAAACAAGAAGATGAGCAATCCCCTCATCATTGCACCCCGCCCTCCGCCCCGATTACCGTATCAAATACCCTGCGCATGTTCGTGAGGAAGGACTCCCGCGTGTAATTGGACGCATATCTGTCATGTGCGGCTAAAGACATAGCCTTGAGTAAATCTTCGCTGGAGATTATTTTATCAAGCGCAGCCGCAAACTGCTTAGGTGAGCTAACATCGCACAAAGCACCTGTTTCCCCATCCATTACCATCTCTGGAATTCCCCGCCATCTGGTCGCAACTACCGGCAACCCGAAGGCCATCGCCTCAATCAGGACCAGGGGGAAATTCTCTGATTCATAATGAGAGGGGAAAAAGAACAAAGAAGCATTTTGGTAAAGCTTCCACTTCTCCTCCCCGGTGACCCGGCCATGCATCACAATACAATCTGCAACGTCTGCTTCCTCCATGGCCTCCTCAAAACGACGACGCGTATCCTCCTCTTGCCAGGGCCCGGCGACGTCAAAGATGAAATCAATTCCCCTTCCTTTAAGTTCTTCAGCGGTATGAACAATATCCATGACCCCCTTAGTTGCTCGCAAGCCAGCTAAATAGAGAATACGGGTGGTGTTCCCATCACGCAGTCTCTCATCCGCAATGGGCAAACTTGGAACATCCAAGCCATTGGCAACATGGAATTCATTAACCGGAGCAAAAGTCAGTTCTGATTCGCCAACACTTTTGGATATCTCAATTCCTGCCTTAGCTCTGCCATATGCGAATCGCGCAAAAAAACGCAAGACCGGATTCAAGTTAGCTATATATGCGGGTAGCCCGCCGGCATGATAATGGAAAATGACACCGCTGGAGAATGGTCGAACTGCAAACAAATATATAATGTCCCGCAATACTGGTATCAGATTGGGACTGGCAGGCGGATAGTAAAGACAACAAGGGCGGTTCCTGAGAAGAACCCACCAGGACTTAAAAATCAATGCAGCCAGATGCATCAGCTTTCCAATGCGAAACTTTCCTACATTAGCCTCACCTCCACTATATGCCATACGCAAGCGAAAGACACGGAAACCGGGCCAATCATGATCAAAAATTACTTTGGTCGCTACAGCTTGCCCGTGATACGGAGGTGGCGTTTGACCAACAAGAAGAAGATTTTGCCGTGCTGGCATTTCTGTTAAGGGCTAGATCCCTCGTCGTTGCGAACGACAATATATGACTTCGGCCACAGCCAAAAACGTTCAGTGATGATCCGACAACCAGGAAACATCTTCCTCAGTTCTTTCTTTGTCATTAAGCGAACATCGTCCACCTGTTGCCTGATTTCCTCTCTTGTCAATCTCACCCCAGCCAAGCGATGACGAAGCGCAAACCCAAACAACCGATGTTGAATGCGTTTTGGAAACCAATGAATAAATAGCGCAAACCAATGGGGCTCAACGGGAAAAATTCGCGCCGGTGTCTGGATCCATAACTTGGGACCAAGCCTCATCGCCGTCCTGGCAAATGCAGCCTGTCGCTCGATGCAGCCAACATGCTCAATAACGCTATTTGAGAAGACAATGTCGTAGGAATCATCGCCCTCATCTGAAAGCTCACAACAATCCCCTATACTGCAGCGAACTTTCGCTTTGGAGCCTTCATCATCGGAATCAGGATACTCAAGATTGATACAATGCACATCCAACTCGCGATTCACCGATTTCCAAAAATCAGGCTCTCCTCCCAAGTCAATGATCTTATCCCCTGTTTCTGGTGACAAAATGCTTAGGAATCTTTTAACGCGCCTCCGCCTAAATACCGGATACATCCGGCCATAAATTTTGGGTACCAGTCCGGTCCAAGTTCTGTCATTCTGCATTCCTTATCAACGGTTGACTTGTGAACGAATTTTCAATTGGGGCAAGTGGCGCCATCTTTTTGGCTGGGAACAATTAGGATTCCTGGCGCATAACTGCCACAGGTTTAGATAATTGCAGATTTCCAGAAGAAGCTGGAGTTTCAGCTTCGTGCTCCTTTGTGGCAAAGAGCTTATCATGCTCAACCTGATTCATGACGCATAAAAGAGCGAGGATGGTCCAGAACATGACTGCCGTATAGGGTGCTTCAAAAGTCGACTGGAAAAACGCATTTACAAAACCGGCTAATATAAACGCCCATGTAAAGGCGTAGCGCGGATTAGATTGGCTTCCATATCTACGTAATACATGGATCCCAATCCATAATTCACGCGTGATAAGGATTGCGATCGGGATAAATATTATTAAGCCTATTAGTCCCATCCTGCCGATGATGGTAAAGATGATATTGTGCGGATAACGCGCTATTTTCACGTTAGTATTAAGATAAGAAGTATTATAATACTCAGCGTGGAACTTCGAAGAAATATCAGCTCCCATTCCTAACCCGTAAAATGGCCTGCTGCCCATCGTGTCCTCGGTCACCGTCTTCCACCAGGTCAAGCGCCAATCCACGTTGCGCTGGGCATTTTTCCGGCTTGCCTGGTTCCCGACACCCACCACATCAAATGATGAAAACTCATCCATGAACCTCTTTAACCTTCCTTGTTCATCTTTAATTATGCCTGACCCAACAAGGGCAATCAATACGAACACTGAACATATCCCAATCGGAATGATTGTCACAATGATCTTCCATTGCCCGGCAACAAAAAGAGCGCCCAAATATGAAGCAAATGCCAAATAGAATACAGCTTTGCCATAAGCAAACAATGGAGCGCTGCACAAAATCGACGAAAGGAGATACATCCACTTCCATATGCCAGAAGTTTGCAACGACTTGAAATAGGCAAAAGCAGAAAAACCAATACATATCGGAATCATGGCATCTATTGTCTGCAAAATCACCGGGGCTCCACGAAGCATAGTGGCATTGCTTATAGATACCGCTAACCCTCCGAAGACTGTAACCGTGTATAGGATCATAGAAATGGCGGCAATCATCGGAAGTAATTTTAATATGTACTCGCGTGTTGGTTTGTGCTGCATCGAGTTATACACAAGAAAGAAAAACAACGCATAATAAACAGTCGCGGTATCCCGCAACACCATGACCAAGGGAAATGCCCTGCCGTCTAAAATTAGGTGAATAAACCCGTAAACAAGAAAGAAGAATAAGGGGGTGGCAAGACGATGAGGGGGAAGCAATCGTGCGGAACCCGACAATACCCGAAAAAAGTGGAAGAAGACGAGCATCGCAAGGGTGGCTTCACCAACAAAAATAACAGAAACCAATCTTTGGTAAGAGAACCCTTTGCCTCCGATAAAATAACAGGCCACGATGATTGCAATTAACCATCCCTCAAACCGGTAACGCTGACCTATAACGGCCATCAGAACAGCCAATATGGTGCCGCCTCCAACGAACCCGGCCTTGCCGTATTCACCATTGCCAATGGCAAGGCCTGTCCATAAGGCAATGATCAACCCAACAATCATCGCTATGATAAATTGGATGTTCATTTGTTGACGCTAGTCATATCGGTTTCCGTGACGTCACACACAAAACTCAAAACTTTGGAGTCACCTTTATTCGGTAAAATCCCTTGCCTCCCAAGGGAGGGTGGAAAACGACCCTTTCGATTCCATCGCTATCATGAGTAAGCTTTAAATCTGCAGCGGAAAGCGGCTGCCATTTGTCCTCATCGGTTAGCACCTCAAGATATGTATCATAGTAATACCGGGATACAATTAACGACCTCTTAAATTCTATAATAGGGAATTTCATGTCCTCAAGCCATGCATGTAACCCCGGGACTGAACCCGCATCTGAAGGATTCCCACCAAAAATAAACTCCATGAAGTTAGATTGCAAATCGCCATCATTGTCTTCAGCACCATCCGCCCTTCCCACTGCAAGACCGGATTGCAACTCCCAGCGGTCATGCATGCCGTCATTATCAAAATCCAGCCACTCGGCCGGGTTGCTTCCCCCTGCTAATTCATCAATATTGGCCACACCGTCAAAATCATCGTCCCGGGATGAATCATCAAACAAGGGATCAAGCCTATTACCAACCTCCCATCCGTCATGCATGCCATCTTGGTCACTATCCGGAAACAGTGGATTAGTTCCTGCAAGGACTTCTTCTTCATATGACAAACCGTCACCGTCAACATCCTCATGAGGATCACTAACCAGAACTACGGAGATAATCGCATCAACATGGTTCACTCCATCATTTGCCTGGACCTTGATTCGAAGTGTGTCCGGCCTAATCACCTTCGGTGGGGTAATTAGTAAGCCCTCAGGAAAAGACAACAGACCATCCGTATTGCGCCCCCATCCAACCATTGTGCCGTCAGACTTTAGAGCAAGGCTATGATAACCCCCGGCGAAAATGTCAATCACACCTGTCAATCCCCGAGGCACACCGGCCTGTCCATGATCGTTACGCCCCCAGGCAATAACCGTGCCATTCTCCCTCAGGGCAAGGTTATGATACCCGCCTGCAGATATTGATACGACTCCCCTTAACCCGGCAGGCACCCGCCTTTGACCATGGGTATTTTGTCCCCAGGCAACAACACTGCCATCAGTCTTTAAAGCCAGACTGTGCAGGGCACCTGCAGAAATGGCGATAACCGAATCCATTCCTGCCGGCACGTCCCTCTGACCCCAATTGTTGATCCCCCAGGAAATTACACTGCCATCTTCCAGCAGTGCCATCGAATGCCATGCTCCCGCCGAGATCGCAATCACCGGACCCGTGTTGTCAGGAATATTGACCTGCCCATAATTATTGCGGCCCCAGGCAACCATCTTGCCGTCGGGCTTCAAGGCCAGACTGTGATAGGCGCCGGCAGCAAGGGCACTCACCGCTCCCAGACTGTCCGGAACATTTCCCTGACCAAAATCGTTGCCTCCCCAACTGTGCACCATCCCTTCAACATCCAATGCCATACTGTGCTCAGAACCGGTTACAAGGCCACAGACCTGACCCAGTTGTAGCGGGATGTTAACCTGCCCGCTGCCATTTCGCCCCCAGCCAAACACGGCTCCTTGCCGACCAAGAGCAAGGTTATGGTATGCGCCGGTTGCAATCGGCACCTCTCTTAACTGATAACGCAGGTCCCCACCATCATTAATCAGGAGACGGTTCCCCTCAATCCTGAATGCATCATTTCCGTCACGATCGAGATCCACGTTATCCAGAATTTTATAGACAACCGGATCCTCGTTGGCATCAGTAGAAGGGAAATTTCCAACGGTTGTTTCCGTCCTGCTGTCCCTGAAGATGAAAAACTCCCTGGCATCAAAAATAGGAGGCACGTTCGGCATGCTGTCCGGATTATTAGGGTCAGTTCCGAGAGCCAACTCTTCTCCATCATCAAACCCATCGCCATCGGTATCCTTTAACAAGATATCCGTTCCATAATGCACTTCCTTAACATCGTTTACCCCGTCACCATCCGTGTCCACGGTGGAATCATTCCTGAGCGGGTTCCATCCGTTGGCGATCTCCCAAAAATCATCCAGGGTATCTTTGTCCGTATCAACAAGCACAGGACTCGTGCCATGCTCAAACTCCTGAATTCCGGTTAAACCATCGCCATCCGTATCGGACCCTGCATCATCAACCAAGGGATTTAAACCATAACCTAATTCCCACCCGTCCGGCAAACCATCATCATCTGAATCCGGATTATCAGGAAGGGTGCCTGCTGCTTGTTCGGCAACGGAGCTCAAGCCGTCATTATCGACATCAATCGCCGAGTCATCGCGCCGAGGGTTCCAGTTGTTGTCAATTTCCCAACGATCAGAAAGCGTGTCACTATCAGTATCACCAGAAGCCGGGTCAGTACGATTGTGGAATTCTTCGATATTGGTTAATCCATCATGATCATCGTCTTCCCCGGGCTCAGCAACTTCGCCGTATTCAATCTCCCACCAGTCGGCCATCCCATCGCCATCGGAATCCGCTGTAGCTATTCCCGAAGACTGGTATTTGCCGAGTAGCATCGCCTCCACCTCACGCCTGTCCAAATGGCTTAACGCCCGGGAGAAAGTAATCACCTCACCATAATCAGCCGGCTGATAAGCCATTCCGCCGATATGCCCGATCCACAGAGGCATCTCATTAGGAGGAATCCTGCCGCGACCCCGGCTCTGTTCCTCACCGTCGATGTACAATCGGCCCTCTTCATTCAGGCCATCATAGATCAAGGTAACAATAACAAGGCTCTCATCCTGCAACTTCCTGAAAGATCGAAGCGAGAGTCGGTTTCCCGGTTGGGTGGCATAAAAGCGCAGATAGCCCTGCTCGACGGTGAGCCGGAATCCGCTCTCGCGCCATACACTATTGCCTGCCAGCGCATATGCATCAGCAGATCCGTCCCTCAACCGTGGCTTCAATGCCATTACCAGTGTCCAGCCTTCTGATGACACATCACCGAAGGCCAAACCTCCCCTGATCTTCAGGTCACCCGGGCCAAAAGCCAGTAAAGGGTAACCTTTAATGGATTCCTCCGATACCAAAGGCGCCCTGTGATTATATGGCCTGCTCATCTCCAAGCCATCAACATCGCGCCAATCTGACCATGGCGTAATCTGCCCGGACGCATCCATCGATAACGCTGCATTGGATTTCAACCACATGGTAAGCCCTTTATTGGGGAAAGAGCCCATCAGCGGGGTGCTGACAATAGGAGAAACCCCCGCTTCAAACTCTTCCAGATTAACTAGGCTGTCTCCATCAGGATCACCAAGGGCATCAGCTTCAATGGGGTTTAGACCGTTCTGCAGTTCCCATCCATCAGACATACCGTCCCTGTCCGTGTCACGGAAAGAAGGGTTAGTCCCGGCAA
>JAAESJ010000616.1 GCA_024229495.1 Verrucomicrobiaceae bacterium
GAGGTTGGCCGCGCGAACGTTCCAGCGTAGTGCCACCGGCTTGGTGGAACCAACATCAGCCCCGGCAGCCCAGCGACGCACCGTCCAGTGCAGCCCACCACCATTGGCGGCATTGTTACTGCCGTTGGGATGGGTCGCCTCCTTGCCAAGTTCCGTCCAGGGTGCGCCCCCGCTCAAGTCCCACTTGGTGCCATTCCAGGTATCACCGGGAAAGGCAATAAAGTCAGCCTGGGCGTCATAGTCCTGCGCACCACCATCGGCGGTTAAGTTTCGATATCCCCATTCCCAGCCATTCTCACCCTGCACACCGCTAAAGGCGGCACGGGAGTCGGTAATGACTGTCGCCGGGTCACTGGCGGGATCGGTAGGATCAAATCCGGCGGCTACCTCGTCGCCGTCGTTGGCACTGTCCCCGTCACTGTTGACATTGTTCGGGTCGGTGTCCCAGGTATTCACCTCCGCACCGTCAGCCAGCCCGTCACCGTCCGTGTCTGCATCGAGTGGGTCGGTATTGTGGGTGTTGACTTCAGCCCCGTCCTTGAGCCCGTCATCATCGGAGTCATCATTCAGCGGATCAGTTCCGGCAACATTTTCAGCACCGTCCTTGAGCCCATCACCATCAGTGTCAGCATCGGTGGGATCCGTTTCCGCTTCAAATTCCGCAAGGTCACTTGAGCCGTCTTCATCGTAATCAGCACCGTTAAGCCCACTGAGTTTTGTCAGGTCATTGGGGAAATACCTGTTCTCCCAGGAATCCTCCAGACCGTCAATATCAGCATCCGATGGCTCTCTGGCAACAAGGAGGTTGATCTGCGCGCCAAAATCCGAAGCATCAGAACCATCCGTAGTATTGCCGTTAAACAGGGGTGAAAGGGCAATATCGAGAGTGTCGCCGGGAATGACATTGTTCACCCGCACCGAGTCATTGACACCAGCCACGTTGTTGCTCTGCGCACTGCTGACCACTGCTCCGTTGTGAATGATGAACAGTGTCGTTCCTCCGGCACCGTTCGGCTTGGAAAGATTATAGGAAACAAGAATGTCGCCGGTATCATCAGCGGCGGCAGTCCAACTCCGGGTGGCCCAGCGCTCACCAACCGCCTGGTTGGTGCCGTCCGGGTGACCGCTCGTGGCAGAAATGAAAGTCCAGGGAGGATTGCCCACAAAATCCCAGTTTGTACCGTTCCAGAGGTTATCCACACTCCGTGTGGTGGTGCCGTCAGCGGGAAAAAGATTGAGGGTTCCGCCATGCACATCACCGACTTGAGGTTGATTGTTCGAGAAATCGGCCAGGTATCCGTGACTCCATCCTTCCTGTCCATGGACGCCGCTGAATTCCGCCTTCGAGTCACCGATCAGGTTCGAGACAACCGGGTCAGTTTCCCAGGTGTTCAACTCGTCGTTATCAGAAAGCCCGTCAGCGTCACTGTCCGCCAGAAGC
This sequence comes from Verrucomicrobiaceae bacterium, assembly GCA_024229495.1. Lineage (GTDB taxonomy): Bacteria > Verrucomicrobiota > Verrucomicrobiia > Verrucomicrobiales > DEV007 > CACIUL01. The sequence goes on from JAAESJ010000616.1 coordinate 1,442, forward strand.
GGGTTGGTGCCGTGCGTGTTGACTTCTTCACCATCACTGAGCCCGTCACCATCCGAGTCCGCCTTCAGCGGGTCGGTATTGTGGGTGGCAATTTCAGCTCCGTCACTAAGCCCGTCACCATCGCTGTCAGCAACAACCGGGTTCGTTCCCGCATTGTATTCGACCAAGTCAGTAGCTCCGTCATTGTCGGCATCCGCATCATTAAGGCCACTGAGCACTGCCAGATCACCCGGGGAATAAATCTCCTCCCAAACGTCAGGCAACCCATCGGCATCCGTGTCAGGATTTCCATCGGGGGCAAAAAGATAGATCTCAGCCCCAAAGTTCGAACCGTCTCCACCTTCACCCAGGTTCCCGTTGAACAGGGGTGAGAGGGCAATGTCAACGGTGTCACCGGGAATGACCCCGTCAATGCTCACCGTGTCGATCACCCCGTCACTGGTGTTGCTCTGCACACTGCCGACCACTTCCCCGTTGTGAACAATGAAAAGCGTGGTTCCGCCGCCATTATTTGGCTTGGAAAGGTTAAACTCGATCACGAGGTCTCCACTTTCCGTCGCGGGAACCGTCCATCGCCGGGTGGCCCACTGCTCTGTCGGGCAGGTTGGACAGGCCGGGTGGCCGCCATCTCTGGTAACCTCCGTCCAGGGCGGGTTAGCTGGGTTATCCCATTTGCTGCCGGTCCAGAGATTGTCAGCAAATGCACTGAATTCACCGCCGTGAACATCCTCAACCAGCGGCTGGTTGTTCGTGAAGTCTGCAAGGTAACCGTAAGTCCAGTCATCCTGACCCTGGACTCCGCTGAAATCCGAACGCGAGTCCGCAACATTTTGCGCGCTGCGAATGGGATTCGCAAGAAGGGTGATCTTGGCTCCAAACTGAGATGCATCAGAACCATCACCCGCATCACCGTTAAACAATGGCGAGAGGGCGACATCAATGGTATCACCGGCGGCAACATCGGATACCTCCACTTGCCCCGCAACCAGCGCACCGTTGGTCTGGACACTGTCAACCACATCGCCGTTGTGAACAATAAAAAGGGTGGTTCCACCGGCATTGTTCGACTTGGCAAGATCAAAATCAATGAGCAGGCTTCCGCTTTCATCTGCCGGAACCGTCCAGCGCTGCGTGGCCCACTGCTCGGTCGGGCCGCTTGCGGGGTGGCCGGCACCATTACTGATCTCCGTCCACGGGGGATTACTCGGGAAATCCCATTTGGTGCCGTTCCAGAAATTCGCGTCAAAGGCATTGAAAGTGCCGCCGTGGCCCTCCCCAGCCGCGGGCTGATTGTTGGCGAACCCCTCAAGGTAACCATACGTCCAGCCACCCTCACCCTGCACGCCGCTGAAATCCGCACGCGTATCGGCAACAATCCCCAGTGACTCGATCAAGACAGGAGTGGTAAACACGCCGCCAAAGTAGGAACCATCCGAGCCTTCCGA
>JAAESJ010000617.1 GCA_024229495.1 Verrucomicrobiaceae bacterium
CCTTCTCATAGATTCTTGGGACTCCGATGAAAAGGTGGGGATTGACCTCCTTGCAGTAGTCTATGGAGTGCAGGGGGTTGTCAACGACCCTCATGTGTATGGCGTCTCGGATCCAGATGTGGTTGTCAGCAAGTTGCCCGAACACGTGGGCACAAGGAAGCCATGAGACATAGCCGTCCCCTTGATTGAGGGTGACAATCTTGTGGACCTCTGCGATCTCGAAATCCATGTTGTCATGGGTCAGGACCACTCCCTTGGGGTTGCCCGTGGTCCCGGAGGTGTAGATCAGGGAGGCGGTGTCATCGGGCTTAACGGCTGCAATCCTAGCCATGACGGCAGAGTCTTCCACCGACGACCCCATTGCGATGAAGTCAGCCCACGAGATGGCTTTCTCGTGCTCCATTTCGACCCCATCCATGACGACTGCAATCACGACCTTCTCGAGTCCGTCCAGAACGGCAAGCAGCCTGTTGGAGCACATCTTCGATGCGTCTCCCCCGTCCATGGGGTTGCTCCCGACGAAGACGACCTTCGAGTCGGAGTTCCCGACGACCCAGTCGACCTCCTCTGGCGAGCACGTGTGGTACACGCCCACCGCGGCGCCCCC
>JAAESJ010000618.1 GCA_024229495.1 Verrucomicrobiaceae bacterium
ATGCAGGGCTGGTGAACAAATGCTCACGAGATGACTCGAACATCCACGGGGTTGCCCCCACTAGAACCTGAATCTAGCGCGTCTACCAATTCCGCCACGTGAGCTTTTAGATTGGGGTGCAAACACTTACAACTTATTCCAATTTCTGCAAGCCACATTTGTGCTCCTGATCCCACTGACTGCATACGCAAATCCCTTGCACACTGATTTGACGGCGTATCCTCCTGCTGTTCATTCACTAATTACACTAACAGACGCAGATTCCCCGAACCACACCGACAAGCGAGCAGACAATAACACCCGCCTGGTAACTTTACTCCGGTTCTATTAAGCAATGTAAAAGGGTAAATAAATATTACCCTCAATTTTTTTATCGCGACAATAATTCAGGGTAACTCTCCATTGCCAATGCACGACAACTGGCAAGAATATCCTCCTGCCCGGAATATTTAAGGGCCTCTGTCGCCATAGCCTTGCACTCATCGTATGAGAGACTCCTTAATGCATGCTTCACGGATGGCACCCTTGGTGCACTGACACTGAACTCATCAAATCCCAATCCTACAAGCAAGGGAATGCACAGCAAATCCGAAGCCATCTCACCACAAACGCCAACCCATATTTTCTTCTCATGGCCAGCACTCACGGTCATTCTCAAAAGCCTGATAACTGCCGGGTTTAAAGGCTGATAAAGACTGGCCACCTGATCATTATCGCGATCAACAGCCATCGTATACTGAATCAGGTCATTGGTTCCCACGCTCAAGAAATCCACCTCACCGGCAATCTGGTCGGAGATCAAGGCTGCGCTGGGAACCTCAATCATTGCCCCAACATCTATTTCCCTGCTATGCTCAACTCCCTCACGCACGAGTTCATCAGCACACTCCTCAAGCAAGAGACGACACCGCTTCATCTCATCAAGGGTCGACAACATCGGGAACATCACGCTTACATTTCCCGCGGCTCCGGCTCGTAAAATCGCCCGCAGCTGTGCCTTGAACATCTCGACCCTTGCAAGGGTAAGCCGAACCCCTCGCCAACCCAGAAAAGGATTAGCCTCGGGTTCCGAAACCCCCGCCGGAAGTTTGTCACCTCCAATATCAACAGTGCGTATAATGACTCCATCAGGTTCAATCCCACTGACCACCCGACTGTAATTCTCTGCCTGATGGTCTTCACTGGGCATATCCCCATCATGCATGTAGAAGAACTCAGTGCGGTAAAGTCCGATCCCCTGGGCACCGTTTTCCTTGGCAATAGAGACTTCATGCTCAAACTCAATATTGGCAGAAAGCGTAATCTCCCGGCCATCGGATGTCTCGGGTTTACTGTCCCGGATATCCTCAAGCCGCTTAGCAGCTGAATTTTTCTCATCAGCAAGGGCATCATATACCGTGAGGGTTTCAGGTGATGGATTGATGATCAGTATACCATCGTAGCCATCAATAAGCAGGGAGTCCCCGGTATGGATTGCATCACAGATCCCTCGTAATCCGAGAACCGCCGGCAAACCAAGTGAACGTGCAATAATAGCTGTATGGGCAGTGCTACCTCCAACTTCGGTGGCAAACCCCATTACCAGCGAGCGATCCATCGCGGCCGTGTCAGATGGGGTCAATTCGTGAGCAATCAGGACATGCGGATGCCGAACCCTCTGGTCGGCAGGATGCCTCAGCGACAGATTCCTCAGGATGCGGCGCATGACATCCTCGAAATCAACGACCCGCTGCTTTAAGTAGACGTCGTCACTGACCCTCAAAACAGCGATGTAATTGTTAATGGTTCGATAGCACGCGGAGTCGATATTCACCCGCTCCCCGCGAACAATGGATATCACCTCATCCAGGACACTGCGATCTTCAAGCATCAGTAGATGTGCATCAAAAATACTGGCCTCTCGATGCCCATTGGCAGTTCTTCCAACCTGCTCCTGTAACTGCTCTATCTGCTTTCTGGTTTCCACTAGGGCCACTTCCAACCTTGCAATCTCCCCCTCTACATCCCCCTGCTCAACCCTGTAAGCCTCGGGCTCCGCGGTAACCCCACCGTGAACAAATGCTTTCCCGATACCAATGCCAGGGGACGCGGCAAGCCCAGAGAAGCGCCTCTCCTCAGCAGGTTGATCATTCTGTACAATCTCGGACATCAAGAAAACCCGCCGGACATCAACACTGACAAGAAAACCAATGCCAAAGCCACGGGACTTTTTATCTGCTAATTCTCCTCAAACCCTCCCTCAACAAGATCACCAAGAGCCGATATCGCAGCCGTGGCATCTTCACCCTCTGCACTGATTGATATCTTCGTGCCACTCGCAGCAGCCAGCATCATCAATCCCATAATACTCTTGCCGTTAACCTCATCATCATCATGACCTACCCAGATCTCAGCCGTAAAGCGATTAGCAAGCTTAACAAACATAGCCGCAGGGCGGGCATGCAAACCAAGCTTATTATTGATGATGAACTCCTTACGGAGAGAATTCTGATTAACCTCCATGATTGAAAAACAGGCTTCCGGTAAATCCACCCGATAGACGGGCCTCCGGCAATGGGAGGCTAACTTAATCGCCTCTCAGCCATAATTTTCAACAATTTCTTGTCGAACTCCACGGCACTGTCATGCCCAAAAGTCTTGAGCTTCTGGTCCAAAGCAGCCACTTCAACCAATCCCGCCATGTCACGCCCGGGACCAACGGGAAGTTCCACATGAGGAACCTTAATCCCCAATATATCATAGGTTTTCTTGCGAATTCCCACCCTTTCGAGATCATTTGCCTGCTCTACCGGCTTTAACGTAACCACCAGGTCAAGTCGCTTCTCAACTCGCATCGAAGCCACCCCGAAAAGGGCAGGAACATTGATGATCCCCAGTCCTCGCACCTCCATATGATAACGCCCTGCATCTGGCGCTGATCCTATCAATTCACGTCCCTCAATAGCCCGAAACCGGGTAATATCATCAGCAACAAGGCTTGCCCCACGCTCAATCAAGCCAAGCACGCACTCACTTTTTCCGGCACCGCTGCTACCACGCACCATCACTCCAATACCCTGTACATCCACCATGCATCCATGTTCACTGGTGACTGGGGCAAAGTGCCATTCCAGTCGAATGGTAGCCGCATTAATGAACTTCATTGAAATCATATTGGTATTAAAAACCGAGATTCCACTTGCCTCGGCAATTGCCATCAACTCATCCGGTAATTTCTTGCCTCGGGAAACAATGATGCAGGGAATATTCCGGTTACAAAGATCCTTAAAATGCTTCACCCGATCCTCGATACGCAGGTTATTGAGATAGGAGCTCTCTGAATTACCTATTACCTGGATCCTCCGGAACGCAAAATAGGTAAAAAATCCCGCAAGAGCCAACCCTGGACGATTAATCGTGGGTTCCTTAATCAGTCGATTAAAGCCGATATCTGAGCCATGGAGAGAAAGGCCAAGCTCCCCACCATAGCGCTCAAAAAACTCCCCCACCGAAAGGATGTTATTTTGCTTTTTTTTATTTCCTCTTTTTGTCGACATCAGGAATTAAATCTCCGGCTCAATCAATCCATAATCGCCATCCTTTCGGCGAAAAAGGATACTCAAAACGCCACTCTCGGCGTTCTTGAAAACAAGGAAATCCCTGTCACTAAGTTCCATGTCCACCATCGCCTCATCATGGAAAAGCGGCCTGATACGATAATTCTCCTTGTGCACTATCACCGGCTCAAGTTCCTCTTCATCATCGGGATCCTCATCCAGACCATCAAGTGCATCGATGGCAAATACCGCCTCAGCCAGCCTGCTCACTTCCCCTTTTCTTGGCCGATGCTTCTTGAGTAGACGCGTTTTACGCTTCCTCATACGTCGGGCGATCTTGCCAATGGTCTCATCAATTGAGGCGTACATGTCATGAGTCTCGCTATGGGCCTCAATGGTAATGTGGTTGGCGCAAAAAAGAATAACCTCAGCAATATGCCGATTGTGGTGTACCTGCACATCAAGCACTACCCTTGCCTCAATGATCTTCGGATAGTCCAGATGCAGACTCTCCACTTTTTTGAGCGCATGTTCACGCATCGCCTCACTCACCTCAACATTCCGGCCAACAACGTTGATCTCCACATCAGCATTATGAACCTGCATACTTATAACTTAGTCACGCAGCCCCAAAATGCAAAGATACAACCCGCGAATTAATGTAAAATATGCATTACTCTGGCCCCAAAACGCGTGAATCACATGCTGAAACGCTCTCCAAGATAAAGCTTACGCGCCTCCGGATTTCCTACCAGCGCATCGCGTGAACCTTCCATGAGAACCTTTCCTTCATAAATAAGATAGGCACGGTCCACGATTCCAAGAGTTTCACGGACA
>JAAESJ010000619.1 GCA_024229495.1 Verrucomicrobiaceae bacterium
AGCCACCAGTAAAATGAAAACCACTATGAACCGCCGCACCTTGCTCAAGGCCTCTGGAGTTGGCATGGCATTACCGTTTCTGGAATCGATGAGCCCGGTACAGGCAAAGAATGCGCAAGCTCCTAGGCGTGCGGTTTTCCTGTGTAATACCCTTGGCCTACATGCACCTGCCTTGTTTCCAAAAAAATCCGGCCGGGATTATGAAACGACAGATTATCTGGGGTTACTGAAGGAGCACCGCAAAGATTTAACACTTTTCTCCGGGCTCTCTCACCCGGGCCAAGGTGGAGAGCACCAGTGCGAGATGACCTGGCTCAGTGCTGCATTCAATCCCGGGATGGATGGATTTCGCAATTCTATTTCTGTTGACCAGTACATGGCATCCAAGTTGGGCTATGTGACCAGGTTCCCCTCGGTGTCGCTCAGCAGTGACGGTCCAAAGAGTCAGTCCTATACCGGTAGCGGAGTAATGATCCCTGCAGAGTTTCGGCCATCACACCTGTTTACCAAGATGTTCCTAAGCGGTAAGCCGTCTGATCTTGCA
>JAAESJ010000620.1 GCA_024229495.1 Verrucomicrobiaceae bacterium
ATGCTTGACCCGAATATTGTTGAGGGTGCCTCGGCGGAGCGGTGGCACGATGCGCTTAATAATATCAATCTTGGAGAGATGCCGCCTGAGGATGAACCGCAACTTTCTCCAAGCGAACGCCGTAAACTTGTAGATTGGTTAACAGGAGAGTTGCAAAAAGCTGCCAAGGTGCGCCAAGGCATTGGAGGGCAATTGGTGATGCGTCGTCTTAACCGGACGGAATATCAATACACAATGACGGATCTACTTGGGTTAGAGATGGACTACAGTGGAGTTTTTCCTTCTGACGGTCGATCCTCGGAGGGATTCAAAAACAACGGAGCTTCCTTGGGGATGACGGCTCTTCAGATTGAGAATTATATCAAGATTGCTCGGCAGGCTTTTAAGTTTGTGGTCGTGGAAGGAGAACAGGAAAAAAAAAGCGTTACAGCTATTGATAGAAACAAAGGACCAATCCGAGGTCCTAATAGTAGGCGTTTCACCGGAAACTCTTCTGAACGGCTGGGACGGGTGAATTTTTGGCACGGGTCCTTCAAGGATCTGCCTCGCACAGGAAAATTTAGTATTCGGGTAAAGGCCTACACAGATCGCAAACTTGGGCAGCCTGCTCCGATCCTTTTTGCCCAATATGGATATTTCGTTTCAGGGTTGACCCTTAACATAATGGAAAAAGCCGGGGAGGTTGCGATCACTTCGAACAATCCTGAGTATTATGAAATCTCGGGCCGACCCGAATTTTTTCCGCTCCCCGAATCTCATGTGCCAGGTGCCAAGCTCAATGGGATCATCACCTTGCAAAATGCTCTCGACGATGGCGAGTCTCCTACCCAAGCCATTAACAAGGTAATTGAGGAGAAGGACAAGAAAGGAAAGATCAGGAAAAGAAAAGTTAAGGTCTTCCCTGAGGATCCTGATTTTCCTCGCATCATCATTGAATCCGTCGAGTTCGTTCGCAATGACTACCCGTCCTGGCCTCCCGCATTGCATCGGAGAATCATTCATGAAGGAGAGGACGTGTCCGATCCGAAGGTAGTCGAAAACTTATTGAGCCGTTTTCTTCGGCGGGCATGGCGCCGACCAGTTAACGGGAAAGAAATAAAAAAATGGATGGCTCACTACCAGAAAATGCTGCAGCAGGGGGATTCTCCTATTTTGGCCCTCAAGGAAACCCTTTCCGCGACCTTGGCGTCCTCCAACTTCCTTTACCTGAGTGAGCCATTCAATTCTGATAAATCGAGAAAACTAAATGCTCATGAGTTGGCTGCTCGCCTATCCTACTTCCTCTGGAGTTCAATGCCGGATGAGGAACTCTTTGAATTGGCCGACTCGGGCCGACTCTTAGAGCCTTCCGTGTTGCGGAAACAATTTGATAGGATGTTGGCAGATTCAAAGGCTGATCGTTTCGCTGAACAGTTTAGCATGCAATGGCTCGACCTTGAGGGGGTCGATCGTGTTGCTATCAATCCACAATACTATAAGGGTTTCGATAACAAGTTGAAGCCAGACATGGTGGGTGAGACTCAAGCTTTCTTTCGGGAGATTCTGCGCAGTAACACATCTGCGTTGCAATTCATTGATGCGGAATTTACTATGCTAAATGCTTCTTTGGCCAAGCATTACGGCTTGGAGGGACCCAAATCCCAACGATTTGAAAGGGTTTCTCTCAAAGGAACAAGCAGGCCAGGTGGAGTGCTTGGCCATGCTTCGACGCTCTTGGCCGGGTCAAATGGAGCAGATTCTCACCCAATTAAGCGTGCAGTTTGGATAAGGGAACGACTTTTGCATGA
>JAAESJ010000621.1 GCA_024229495.1 Verrucomicrobiaceae bacterium
CACCGCCTTTGGGACCAGCCAAAGGATTGATCCTTATTTCTTCGGGTTGTCTTTCTCGATAAAGAAGCCGGAGGCGGCCTCGAACTTCTTGGCATCTTTCTCTTTGTTGATGGTGACTTTGCCTATCGAGGTGAAGCCCTGTTTCTTGCGCTCCGCAGTGATGGTGATGGTATCCCAAGGGCCGCGACTCTTGTTTTTTTGCCACAGCCTTCCCTTGCCGTTGATCAGGTCGATCTCCTTGAGGTTGAGATCAAGCCTGTCTTCCCGCACCGTCACGACCATGTAGTTGGGCTTGGTAGTGCGACCGATCAAGCCCCCGTGGGCGATTTGCTGGATGCCATCGCGTTGAGTGCAGGTCACCGCATGCACTTCGCCGCAGAGGTAGAGGTCGACATCATGCCTGACCATGGATCTCCAGAAGTCCGAGTCACGCCCCTTGACGGTCAACATACCGGATGAGCTGAAGGTCCTCACCGGTCTCAGGATGGGGGTGTGCCCCATGACCACGATATGGTCCACCTTGGGGCCATGCTCACCGAGCACCTTATCGAACCACTCGAGTTGTTTTCCGGTCACCCCGGCCGCGATCTCCCCCTGGTTGCTCTTGCCCTTCTCGAACACATCCACCGAGACGAACAAGGCATTCCTGTGAAGCCAGTAGAAGGCGGTGCCCTTCATGTGGTCGGGGCCATTAAGGGGCATGCCCAAATGACGCCGAAAAGCATCCTTGTAAAAAGGCACGGCAGTGGCCACCGCACCCCGCCACGGGTTATCGGCAACCTCGTGATCACCGAGGGCGGCATAGACCTTGAGATCGTGATCCTTGAAACGCTGCAACCAGCCGGGATAATATTTTTGGGCCCATTGATCAATTCCCTCCTTCTTCGTTCCCCAGTGACCCATGACCAGGTCACCGGCCACCATGGCAAAAGCTGGATTTTCCTTTTTCATGGAACCGACGATGAACCCCAATGCATCCTCCCACCCTTTTTGGGGATACTCGATGTCAAAATTGAGGAAGTCGGGAATGCTGACAAAGCTCCAGACTTGAGAATCCTCTTTGGCCACGTCCGGGGTTTGCTCCCCTGCCTGCAGCCCTTGCGGCCGGGAAAACATTGTCACCAAGAGGATAATCAGAATTCCGAACGGTGCTTTCATGATGTTGGTGCGGTGATCTTGAGAAACAGGCTCCCTGGCATTGTTGGGGATTGAGCAGGCTTGACTGGTGACGTAGAATAATCGCCATGAAACAGGCCCTCTTGATTATACTGGCGTTGGCAGTTCAATTTTTCGGTACCGCAGGTTACCTCTTCTCGAAGCAACGCCCAAATATTGTCTTTATTTTTTCTGACGATCACTCCTTTGAGGCGGTTTCAGCCTACGGGGGCCGGCTAAAGGACGTTGCCCCGACACCACACTTGGACCGAATCGCCAAGGAAGGCATCCGTTTCGACAATTGCTTTGTCACCAATGCACTCTGCGGTCCCAGCCGTGCGGTGATATTGACCGGCAAGCACTCTCACCTGAACGGCTTCATGGAAAATGAGCATGTCTTCAACGGCGACCAGCAGACTTTTCCAAAGCTTCTGCAAAAGGGCGGTTACCAAACGGCAGTCATCGGCAAGTGGCACCTCGGTTCAGATCCGCAGGGCTTTGACCTGTGGAATGTCCTTCCCGGCCAGGGAACCTACTACGCGCCCGACTTCCGGACTCCCAAGGGACTGGTCCCGGGTACCCCCGGAGAATATGTCACCGAGGCCGTGGTGAACAAGTCCATCGAGTGGCTCAAGGAAGGCAGGGACAAAAAGAAGCCTTTCATGCTCATGGTCCAGCACAAGGCACCGCACCGCTTCTGGCTCCCGCCCGTGCATCTTCTGGAAGAATACACCTCCAAGGTCTATCCGGAGCCAAAGAACCTCTTCGATGACTACAAGGGCAGAGGCACACCGGCACAGACACAGGACATGACGCTGAAGGTGACCATGGATCTGGCACTGGACAACAAGATGGTTCCCTTCCGCCAGGACCGCATGAACGCATCCCAGCGCAAGCAATGGAACAATGTTTACGACAGAATACGGGCAAAGGTTCTCCGGAAGCGTCCCCAGGGCGATGACCTGGTGCGCTGGAAATACCAGCGTTACATGGCCGACTACCTTGCCTGTATCCGCTCACTGGACGACTCGGTGGGCACCATGCTCAACTATCTGGACAAGTCGGGACTGGCAAAGGACACAGTGGTCATCTATGCCTCCGACCAGGGATTCTTCCTCGGTGAGCACGGGTGGTTCGACAAGCGCTTCATGTATGAGGAATCCTTCAAGACCCCGTTACTGGTTCGCTGGCCGGGTGTCACCAAGCCCGGCACGGTCAATAAACAGATGGTCTCCAACCTGGACTTCGCCCAGACCTTCCTCGATTTGGCCGGTATCGCCCTGCCTGCCGACATGCAGGGCAAGAGCCTCAAGCCCTTGCTCGAGGGCAATAATCCCAAGGACTGGCGCGACTCGGTCTATTACCACTACTACTGCTTCCCTGAGTATCATGCGGTGCGCCGGCATGACGGGGTGCGCAACAGTCGCTACAAACTGATTCACTTCTATGACATCAACGAATGGGAACTCTTCGACCTTGAGAAGGACCCCAAGGAAATGAAGTCGGTCCACGACGACCCAAAATATGCCGCAACCCTCAAGCACATGAAGGGTGAGCTGTCCCAGTTGCGCAAGCAATATGAAGTTCCCCCCGCCCCCAAACTGCGCAAGGGCGAGACCCTGTTTCCTCCATGGCCCGAGTTCGGCACCTTCGAGGTGGGTCTTGGCAACAAGGGATGGATTTCCCTATTCGACGGCAAGTCGCTGAAAGGCTGGCGCCAGCCCTTCGCATCCAAGCCCGGGGAACCAATATCGCAAATCGCCGAGCCCAAGGGTATCAAGGTGGTCGACGGCGAAATCCACATCTCCCCCGATCCGCAGGTGTTTTACCTGCATACCCGGGAATTCACCGACTTTATCCTCGAGCTGGAGGCAAGGATGCCCAAGAAGAACTTTGATTCCGGGGTAGGGTTTCGCTGCGTCCTGCCCAAGGGGAAAAACCTGCCCAAAGGATACCAAAGCGAGATCTCCGACATCCGCAATGGGGGCATTTTCGATATCGGGGTCGGCTGGATGAATCCGCCCGAAGAGGAAAAGAAAATAAACGATTTTGTCAACCGGACAGGGACCTTTCTCAGGCCGGGTCAATGGAACCAGATCCGGGTCATATGCAAGGGGTCCAGGATACGCACCTGGGTAAACGGCCAGCTATGCAGTGACATCGAGGATGCCAAGCACAAGAGTGGCGTGATCGGCCTGCAGCACAATTCCAAGGAGGGAGTCTACCGTTTCCGCAACCTGCGCATCCGTGAACTGAAACCCTGAGCGCCCCTTCATGTCCGGATAACGTCCGGGTTCACTCTTCGGCGCGTCAGGGCCGATA
>JAAESJ010000622.1 GCA_024229495.1 Verrucomicrobiaceae bacterium
CACCACCGACCTGGTGCCCTACGACGAGTTCGTGACCATGCTGGCCGCCGCCCCGTTCGTCATCACCGACGGAGGGTCCATCCAGGAGGAGTGCGCCCGCCTGGGCGTGCCCACCCTGCTATGGCGGGACCGCACCGAGCGGGACGACGGTGTGGGGGAGAACGTGCTGGTCAGCCGGTACGACCCGGCCGAGGTGGATGCCTTCCTGGCCGATCCGCAGCAGTGGCGTCGACCCGCCCGGACCGGTGGCGAACGGCCGGCCGCCGAGGTGGTCGACGTACTGGTCCGGATGCTCGACGAGATGCCTGAGGGGAGCTAGCTCCCGGATCGGCCACGGCGAGCGACCACCTCGGCCGCCACGGTGAGCAGCAGATCCCGGGCCAGCAGGACGGCCCGGAACCCGGCCACCAGCAGCACGGCTTCGGCACCCCAGTCCATGACGGCGACCAGCGTCCCCTCGAACACCCCGAGTCCCTGGGGGGCGAACAGGGCGATGAACCCGGCGCCCCACGACACGCCGAAGGCCCCCACCGTGTCGAGCCAGGC
>JAAESJ010000623.1 GCA_024229495.1 Verrucomicrobiaceae bacterium
TAGCTACAGTACACCCTGTATGCATAGCTACAGTACACCCTGTATGCATAGCTACAGTACACCCTGTATGCATAGCTACAGTACACCCTGTATGCATAGCTACAGTGCCTGCTGTGTATGCACCTCACTACAGGACATCCTATGGATGCTGCTGCTTGTGCAGGTACAGGATACAGTGTGTGCCTATGGATGCTGCTGCTGTACACACCACAGGTGGATGGATGCATCCCTGTGTCTGTGTATGCATGCAGGCATAGCCCACATGGCTGGTGCAGAGCTGCTGTATGCATCCACCATACCATCATGCATGCATGCAGGGTGGTGGTGCACTGTGGGTCTGTGGGTGGATGGTACATCCTGTCCTCTCTCCTGTGTAGCGTAGCTAGCAGAGTACCTCACCTCTACGGGCAGCATGCACGCACCCTCCATCCCTTGTACCTACGCTGCTCCACCACAGGTGGATGGATGGGTACCATACAGCAGTACACCCTGTATGCATAGCTACAGTACACCCTGCATGCACAGCAGTAGCAGTACCTCCGCTGCGCACCACAGGTGTAGTGGATGGGTACCAGGCCAGCAGCGTACCTACCAGCTAACAGAGCACACCCGTTATCCATGCATGCATGATGCCGTAGTGTGTACCCTGCTGCTCCACCACAGGTGGATGGGTGGGCACCAGCCAGCAGTACTCCCTGTATGCATAGCTACAGTACACCCTGTATGCGTAGCTACAGTACACCCTGTATGCATAGCTACAGTACACCCTGCATGCATAGCAGCAGTACACCCACCTTAGGTGCATCCGCAGGTACCTCGTAGCTGAGAGAGGATGGCATACCCTCTGCGGGTGGATACCCACAGTGCCCTCCCACCGCTGCATGCGGGAGCTGCAGTACCTCCACGAGACCATACACCGTGGGTGGCGTGTACCCTGCTGCTCCACCACAGGTGGATGGGTGGGCACCAGCCAGCAGTACATCCTGTAGCTCTGCACCACCACACCACAGGACATCCATGGATGCTGTGTACCGTGGGTGCAGGGTACAGTACCTGCCTATCTACTGCTAGTGGATAGGTGACCACCAACAGCAGACCCGCTGTATCCGTAGCATGACCCTCAGCCCATAGGTGCCCAGTGCCGATGGCCTGATGGAGACATGCAGGATGGTGGTGAGGTGGATAACGGGATCACGGCATACAGGGTGTAGGGTACGGGGCCTCAGGGCCAGTACTCACCTACGGTATGTGCTGATACCGATACTCACCTCGTAGCTGCTGACCAGGGCATCGCCCTTAGGGCATCCACCCTGACCCCCTGCCCACAGGACATCATCTCGTCGTCGTCGTCGTGCCGCTCGTCGTCGTCGTGGTGGTCATGGGCATGGAGGGTCATAGGGTGGGTACCCTGTGGGCCGCAGGACAGCAGCTACCGGACACCCCATAACGCTAAGTACCTGATAGCCACTACCCACATGGGGCCTGAGGGCCTGAGGGTAGCCGCTAACAGGACATCTACGGATGGGGTCCGGGACATCGCATCGGTCGTGCTGACCTCGGCCCCCAGACCACCCGTCCTGAGTAGGTGGTCTGCGGGCACGATAGCAGCTCGCCAACGAGGTGATTCCGTGGTCCGGTATTGGACATGCTATGGATGGTGGGTATGAGGGAATGGGGCCATACCATGGGTCCACCCTCCATCTACCTGTCCACCTAACGTCCAATAACCACTCCATAATGGGGTCCTCCAGGGGCCCGATATGGGGGGTCACCCCATAGACCCTCAGACCGATCCCGACCATCCGCCCGGAGGAGGTGGTCAGGGGTGGTATCGGGGGTCACTATTAGGGTGATTCCGTGGTCCGGTATTGGACATGCTATGGATGGTAGGTATGAGGGAATGGGGCCATACCATGGGTCCACCCTCCATCTACCTGTCCACCTAACGTCCAATAACCCATCCCATAATGGGGGCATTCAGGTACTCAATATGGGCTATCCAGGGTGCCCATCCGTCGTGGCAGCGGACCGACCGACTACCGGTCGACCCCTTGTAAGCGACTGAGGGTCGGTACCCTGTGGGCCTGATATTGGGGCCTGATCTGTACCCTGGATCTGAGGGTCTGGATCTCCAGGATGAGGGCCTACGAGCGCATAATCCTGCCCATCCGACCCCCGGATCCGGGCCCGAATCCGGACCCCCATCTGCTCGTGGCCAGACACCCCTGTCGGAATACTTCACTTTTAGGGGTGTTTTACAAGAGCACGGGATTCCGGGATGTCCGGATATGGGCTCAGGGGACCCCGATATTGGGGGGTCTCGGCACCCCCATTCGGGCCAGCATCTCCGCTCGTGCGCCCTCATCTACGGAGGATGGGGCCCTCAGGAGCAGGGGCTGGTGCACCCCTCAATAACGGTGTTACTGAGGGTGCATGGATAAGGGGTCATGCGTGATATCGACCGTATAGGGTGGGGGTACCCCGATATCAGCACCTCACCAACCCCCAATACTGTAGCTGTTAGGGCCACCCTCTTATGAGGGGTGCACCCTCCACAGCATGCACCGTTAGTGGTGTCCTGTAGACCATAGGTATGGGCATAACACCATAGCGGTAGTGCACAGTATCAGGGTGTGGGATGACCACCAGTCCATGGTGTAGATACACGCTACGTCCTATGGGTACCCACCATCATGGTGTCGCCCTGCGCCCATGGATGGCTGTACGTGGTTACATAGGATGTAGAGGCACCGTGGTGAGGAAGGGTCTGTGGTGACTACCAGTATCCACCGTATCCCTCCTCCTCATGCGCGCTCGTGATATACACCTGTACCCTTAGTAGGGTTTAACAGATGAGGTCCTCGCGCACACCACGTGGGTCGGATGCCTGGTCCACCGGGCCATCGGGCCTCTCTGCCCTCACAGGGTACGGCACCATCCTGCCTGCATGCTGCTGTGCCAGTAGCTATGACAGGAGGGAGGGTGTGTATGGGCATGATACGCTGGTGCTTAGAGACTGCATGAGCAGTATGTGGTACAGGGTATCGGCACCATCCCTATCCGTTAGTGGCCTGAGTACCTGCTGCTGCTGCTCCGCTGACGGGCAGTAGTAGCGTGCTCCTGCTACAGGGATAGGGTGTCTGCTGCCGCACACCACAGGTGGATGGATGGGTACCATGCATAGCGCAGTACCTCTGCACGATGGTCCTGCTGTATGCACAGCTACAGGTACACCCTGCATGCATAGCTGCTGTGTGTCCTGCATGCATAGCTACAGTACACCCTGTATGCATAGCTACAGTACATCCTGTATGCATAGCTACAGTACATCCTGTATGCATAGCTACAGTACATCCTGTATGCATAGCTACAGTACACCCTGTATGCATAGCTACAGTACATCCTGTATGCA
>JAAESJ010000624.1 GCA_024229495.1 Verrucomicrobiaceae bacterium
AGTATCAAAATTAAGCAAATGGAATGGACCTCCTACCTCGCCACTATGCTCGAGAAAGATTACGGCCTCGCGGCGGGGGGCTGGATCGGTGACTACGCGGATCCGCTGACATTCCTGAATATGTGGATGAAGGACGGCGGTAATAACCGCACCGGCTGGCACAATGAGGAGTTTGAGGCCCTGCTGAAAAAAGCTGGGAATACCGGCGACCCTCAGGCACGCTACCGGGTGCTGGAGGAAGCCGAGGCGCTATTCCTTTCCGAGACACCCATCCTTCCCCTCTACTGGTATACACGCAACTACCTGATCCACCCAGACGTCAAGGGCTGGGATCCGCTGATCCTGGACAACCATCCCTATAAGTTTCTCCGGCTTGAAAGATACCCGAATCTCTCGCCACCGGCGATCTCACGCTGATGCTTCGTTTCATCGTCATCTCATTCGGGATTGTTTGTCTTCACTCGCCACGTCATGCACGAAGACATACTGTCCGATACCGTTAGCTTACTTGAGGCTGCGTAGTTCCACTTTTTCGGTGGAGTTTTCGATCTTGTTCATCATCTGCCCGATTTGCTCAACGATGGGCTTGAGGTTGCGTGCTTCACGGTGCGCCTTCAGGTCCTTCTCGAGCTGGCGCAATTGCGGCAGCACGGCCTTGGCGGCACCGCCATACTGGCTGAGGGCCCTGAGGCTGCGCTTGATGCGGTCCTGTTTTCCCCACTTGTCGATATCCAGGATCTGGAAACACAGGTCCATTCCTTCCCGGATGCGGTGCTTGGCCAGCAACTCGACACCGCTGAGGCGGATGCCGCTGGCGAACATGATGCCGCTTGGGGCCGGCTTGACGATGGCCTGATGGATTGCTGGAAGCAGGGGCTTGATCTCCTCGTAGCTGAGCTGGTTGTAGACCCGGCCCACTGTTCCCCTGGCACGACCGTCCTGGTTGCGCAGCCCGGCCTCGATCGCGGTGCGTAGCTGGTTGCGGTCGACACCATCCAGCGAGTTCCTCAACAGGGTGCCGAACACGGCAAAGCTTAGGTAGCGCTGTTCCATGCCGCGTGGGTCTGCCTTGGAAGGTTGTCTGGCAAGTATGCTGAGAAGTTCCGGGAGGGCGGGCATCGCAGGCTTGCCGATATTGGCAAGGGCCTCGGCGGCCTCGATACGAAGCCACATGTCTTCATGCTGCAAGCACTTGGTCAGTGCAGGAACCGCTTCGGCAGCCTTGCCTTTGAGCATGGCGAGTGCCTGGCAGGCCCCGTAGCGTACCTCGGGACTGACCTCACCCAGCATCTTGACTAGCGTCGCGATCGGGACGGTTTTGCCGCGTGCCAGTGCCATGGCGGCCCGCTCGCGCACGATGGGCGACCAGTTGCCGAGGCGTTCAATGAGCTGGGCGGTGTCCAGCTTATCATAGGCGCTGTTGCGATCCTTGTTATTCCAACCACGACCGTCCTTGATGATTGCACCGGCAACAGCCGCATCCAGCTGCGGTAGGGATCCCTTGCGCTTTCCGGTCAGGTAAATGTTCTTC
>JAAESJ010000625.1 GCA_024229495.1 Verrucomicrobiaceae bacterium
CCGCCCCGCTTCGTGTTCGTGTTGCAGAGCAACGGTTTTGACGCCGTGCAGGCATGCCCGGAGAGTATTCCATTCCAGAAATATTCCGATCGCGAGAAGTTTGAATCCATTGACCTGACGCGACATCAGCTTCCAGCAGGCCTGGCGGCACTTGAGCCCTTAAAGGAAAAGACCACGATCTTGCAGGGGCTCTCGGGCCGCTGCACCGGCGGTGGGCACTCAACCTGGGGTGGCTCTCTGGGCCAATACCGAATATCCGGGGCCAATGTATCGCCCCAGAATATCACCATCGACTACCAACTCGGGCAGGCAATTCCCGGTATCCTGCCCTGGATCGGTGTAGGAATGGCCTCGGGTGCGCGTGATGCCTTGATGAATATCACGGCACGGGCGGCGCATAAGACCATGCCAATCATCCTGAATCCTGAGAAAGCGTATAACTCGTTCTTCAGCGTCGCGGCCGGTGGCGAGAGGGAAAAGAATTTTCACCTGAAGCGCAACCTTCTCGACTACATGGTTGGCGATGTAAAGAAGACACGCAAGCACCTGGGGTCACTGGCCGGCGAAGAACTGGATGCCTACCTTGGTGCCTTTGACCAATTAGCCGCCCGTCAGTACCAACTCCTGGAACACAAAGGGGCTCTCAAGAAGTCCGCTCCCAGGCTTGATGCCCGGTTTACCTCGGAGGTTGCCACCAAGAGGCTGGAAGCTCAGTTTGAACTTGCCGGATCGGCACTAATCGGGGGGCTCAGTAACGTGGCAACCCTCACCTGCGCCGCAACTGAGATCAACGCTCAGCCCTATCTGGGCATCGGGGTGGACCTCAGCAACCACGGATTCGGCCACATGGGTGGCAATAAACGGGATGCAAAGGGAATCCCATATTATGAAAAGACTCGCGGTTGGCTTTTCAGCCTCATTGCCAAGCTTGCTCAGCGACTGGAAAAAACGCCCGAAGGTGACGGCAATATGCTGGATAACACGGTTATCGTTTACATGAGTGATGCTCCTGACACCCATCACTCAACCGGTTACGAATGGCCGCTGGCCATTGTCGGAAACCTCAAGGGAAAAATGAATCTGGGGGGCCGCTACATCAATTTCCCCGGATACGGGAAACCGGGACACCACACGGTGGGAGCCTTATACACAACCTTCCTCAATGGCGTTGGCCAAGATCAGCAAACCTTTGGCCATCTTGACCAGGATCTGGATAAGAAATCCATGCAGACCGGCCCAATTCCGCAATTGGTGATCTAACTCAGGCTCTCATGAAGCGCCTGTTTTCTATTTGTTCGCTCAGCCTCATCTTAAGCCTATGGCTTGAGGCCGCAGCTCATGCCCAGTGGACAGAGCATCGACGGGCTCTGCTGATCAACGCCAGCAACGACAAGGCCCATGCCGGGAAGGTCAAGGAACTGGTAAAATCCCTGGAGGGCAAAGGCTTCTTGGTGAAGGTCATCGGGAATGCCCCCAAGACCGACGGACTCACTTACGAGAAATGGGTTCGCAGTATCCCCACCATGGGGGTCAGTCTGTTTTATTATCTGGGCCACTTGGACACCGAGAAGAGCCCCGATGGAAAACGAATCTGCTACTCGATGCAAATCGGCGGTTACAAGGTGCTTGCGCCGGCTCGCGACCCGGGCTTGGGAAGAGCACAGGCGGAGGACAAGCCCTGGCTCAGCCTGGAACGTTTATCCCAGAAACTAAGCAGGAATACCGCCAGGGCCAACATGGTAGTGATCGATTGCCTCGGCATCAACGACAAGGCCAAGTCCGACCTGAAACCCGTGGACCTGTTCGCCCAAGCCTCGGGACAATTCCGGGGCGAGTTGTTTTCCAGCTTCTATCCGGGAAAGGCAGCCTTTCATCCCAGCTTGGAGGCGCCCTCGTATGGCCCATTCATGGCCGAGGCCTTGATCCAGTCGCTTCAGGAAGGCGGTCCGATGCCACCCAGTATTGAGAAAGTCGGATACACCGTGAAACCGCGTGACATCGAGTTCGAGTTGAGACACGAGCCGGCCAAAGTGAGTGCCCCCCCGGGAACCTTGCGTGAGGGACGCTTCGCGGGCGACCAGTGGATTGACCAAAACGGATTCTGCTTCGTTTGGTGCCCCGCCGCGACCTTCACCATGGGGGATAAGTCCTTCGAGGACGCCCAGCCCGTAGAGGTTACCATTACCAAAGGGTTCTGGATCGGCAAGTTCGAGACCTTGGGCGACGAGGCGAACCTGTTCAATGCGGGTGGTCAAAAATTGGGCAACCGCTACGCCAAGTTTCTTCCCCCGAGCATCGGCAGCGTGGACAAGGTGGCTCCCGAATTGAGAAAATGGCAAAAATACTTGGCGGAGAAAGACATGGCTTACACCGGTTGGACTTACGATTACCCGACCGAGGCGGAGTGGGAATATGCTTGCCGGGCAGGCACCCGGGCGGGCTACCCAAGCGCCATCAAAGACCTGGGCAAGTATGGTAACTTCGCCGACCGCACCTTGTATGAGGATCGC
>JAAESJ010000626.1 GCA_024229495.1 Verrucomicrobiaceae bacterium
GACCGCCGGCACAGCGCAGACTCTCTCGAGCACCAGCAACGTCGCACCGACATTCACCGCAGTAGAAGCAATTACGGCATACACGACGACCTTCCAGGTCTCCGTGACCGATGGCACAACCGCTGCAACTGACACAGTCGTCATCTCTGTCTCAGCCGATGACGATGATCCGACATGCAACGCAGGTCCAGACCAAACAGTAGCAGAGGGTGCAACAGTCACCCTAGACGCAACTGGAAGCTCCGACCCGGAGAGCCAGACCGTGACATACGCATGGTCGGCCTCTAGCGGCACCAGCCAGACTCTGAGCGCATCGACAGGAGCGGCACCTACCTTCACCGCTGTGGAGGCGACCTCTGGATACACCACGACCCTATCCATGACTTGCACCGCAAACAGTGCAGCCGGAACAGCCGACACAGTCGTGATCACAGTAACCGCTGACAACGACGCGCCTACCGCCAACGCAGGCTCCGACCAATCGGTCGCAGAGGGCGCTTCGGTAAGCCTCTCGGCTGCATCGAGCTCCGACCCAGAGAGCCAGTCTCTCACATACACATGGAGCGTGACCGCAGGAACAGCGCAGACTCTCTCGAGCACCAGCGCCGCTGCAC
>JAAESJ010000627.1 GCA_024229495.1 Verrucomicrobiaceae bacterium
TGTCCTCATTGACGGTAAGGATGCCATTACTCTCTCCAAAGCGGGCCACATCCAGCCAGTGCCGTCCCCACCTCTCCCCGTAATGCGGACTCTCCAGTAACCTGTCTACCATCCTGGCATAGGCATCAGGACTTGAATCGGCAATGAACGCTTCAATTTGCTCCACGCTTGGAGGCAACCCGATCAACCCGGCTGTCACCCGTCTGATCAAGCTGTAGCGATCAGCCTCAGCCTGCGGTTTTAGATCATTATCCTTAAGCCTTTCGAGAATGAAGCAGTCAACCGGGGTGGTTACCCACCGGGAGTCAACCTGCCTAGGCAACACGTCCACTGCCAGTGGCTCAAAACTCCACTGCGGAGAATCTGCTGCCATCGGTTCCACAACAATAGAAAAAGCAAAGAGAGCAGCTAGATGAATGCGTAAATTCATTTCTTGTTCACCAGTATGAAATCTACCGTCGCACAGGCACTATCGTCAACAACCAGAGGAAGCCCGGTCGTTGCCGTCAGTATCAATGATCCCCCCGCCATTAATGCGCGTTTTCCAGCCAGGCCAGCAGGTCGAGTATCTCTCCTTTGCTGAAACGGTTTAACAGGCCGGCAGGCATCAGGGATACCCCGGAATGCCCACGACTGATGATATCCCCCTTTTTGATCCGGGTGATCTTATCCGGATACAGCGGGTTTTGTGCAAGCTGAAGATCCCCTACCCTGTAATCAAGGTTGGCGATGATTTGTCCTGACAACCGGCGACCATCCTTTAATTGCAGGACGCTGGCCCGGTAATTCGGGGCAATACTCCGGGAAGGATTGAGTATTTCCGCAAGAATGTCAGAGCGTGTGAAACGGCCGGCAACATGGGAGAGGTCCGGACCAACCGGGTATCCGTTCCGGCCGTGGCGGTGACAGCGGCTGCACAGGGCAAGAGTAAAGACCTTCTTCCCATTGGCCACATCACGTGTGGCTGCATCGAAGTCCAACGCTCCTTTAAAGTCGGCAGGCTGCCACTGCCGTATCAGTTGACGGCCGGTAAGGTCCGGGAACCCGGGAATGGCAGGCTTGTGCTCAATAACCCCGGCAAGCAATACCTTTTCATCTTCTGTCAGCGTTGCCATTGCCTCACGCCGAATATTTTTTAATGCCTGGGGAAGGCCGCGTCCTCCGAGGAAAGTGTCGTAAGTGCCCAGAGCCCGGAAAAAGCTTCCCCTTGAATCAGCAGTCCATCCCTCCCGGGCATTCCTCAGATGGTAGAGGTAATGAAGTCGTTCCCGCTGGTGAATGCTTTGATTCAGTAAACGAATTGTTTGCCCTACGGCCTTTGCCGGATCCAAACTGATCAACAGTGGGGCAAGCACCTGGTTCATCGCGGGAGAATGACCCGGGAAGTGAGGCTCAAGGTTGGCCCGGATCGCCGCCAGGACCTTTGCCTCCAGATTGTGGTGTTTCATGTTTCTAGCAATCAGGTCAATATAGGCAAGCTGTTCTGATGGCAGCAGTTTTGTCCACTCATCAATGAGCTTCACCTCAGGGGAACCCGTGCCAAGACTGACATTAAATTCAGCAGTCAGGTTCTCAAAGTTGAGCTGGTCCTCCCGGTCTTGCGCCCTTCGGTTTTCCTCAAGGGCAATGCGCCAGGCATGGCGGATACGCGGTTCCACAAAGCCCGCAAAGACAAACTCGGTGGGCAACCCATGATGAGATTCGGCGGATTTTCTCTCCCTCCTGAATTCCCTGGCGCGTTTTTCACGGTTGGACTCGGCTTTGGTTAACGCCCGGGGCTTTATTACAGGCCCTGTGTAGGTCACGCGATACAAGGCACTTTTCGTCTTACGACCACCGGTGACAAAATACATCGCCCCATCGGGACCAAAACCAAGATCAGTGACATTCAGTGGTTGCCCCCTCAGGAAAACTTCAGCAGCACCCATGTAAGTGGAACCGCGCGGACGCATGTGCACGGCAAGGATCCGCCCATAAGTCCAGTCCAGGATAAAGAGCGCTTTCCGGTAATCGGGCGGAAAATGACTCTTCGTGCCGAATTTCACGCCGGTTGGCGAACCCTTTCCGATATCCAGCATGGGTTGGGTATTGTCCGGGTGGTCGGGATAATAGGGAGGCCAGTTACCGGTGAGCGCCCGCCAGCCAAAATCCGCACCACTGGTGAGGTGGTTCACCCGGGTTGGACGATACCAGGGATTGCCCATATCGAACTCGGCGTCCGCATCATAGGTAAAGGCTTCACCATCGGCATTGAATGCAATGCCATAGGGATTTCTCAGGCCGCCACAAAATATTTCCCTGTTGGAACCGTCCGGATCCATGCGCAGCACATGACCCTCGTTATTGCGAAAGGCCTTGAAGTTCCTGCGTAGTGACGACGTAAGGTCGGTGATGCCTTTGGGCATCTGCACAGAATCACCATGTATGGCGTAGATTTTCCCATCAGGACCGAGCGACAGGTCATTGCGGCCGTGCCCCACTCCCCCTTCGCTGGCATGGAGAAGTTTCTGCTCATCCAAACTACCGTCGCCATTGGAATCCCGCAGCCGGTAAAGACCCTTTGAATTGTTGGCATTGGCATAGAGGCTGCCATGGGCATAGAGCAAGCCGCGGCATTCCTTGAGCTCATCATTAATGCTCTCCGCCTTGATGATCCTGCTGTAGTCCGGAGAAAACGTATAGCGAATCAATCCCTTATCCTCTCGAGCAACGGTTAACCGGCCTTCCGGGTCAAAGGCAAGGCTGACCCATGAGCCCTCGTCCCCGCCTGCTGAACGCAAAAGCTCAGCCTTGTAACCCGGCAAAAGCTTGAAAGTGGCAGGATCAGTACCGGCCTTGGCGTTCCCGGCTCGTTTCCACTGGGTATAGTCATCAGCCTCGCCAATGACCAGGGGGGGTAGATGCCACCATTTTTCCAGACCAAGATCCCCCAGGCTTTTCACGCCTTGCCAGCGCGGGGAAGTGGCAATGAGTGTTTCCTTGTTGGAATCATCGGTAATCACCAATTCCAAGGCCACGACAGCATCCCCGCTTAACGGCCGAACCTTCGCCATCTCCTCTTTACCACTCCTCGCGTTGCCGGGGGCAGGATTTGTTAATTGGGATACAGAAAGCAAGGAAATCTCGTTCTGGCCGGCTTGCAGCCATGAACGGACATCCATCTCCACGACCGGACCAAACATCTCGCAAACTGCCACCTTGCTCTCATTGATCGAAAGTTGCACGTCCACAAAGTCAGCAACCATGCGAAGGCGTGCCGACTTGATACCCTCCGGCACCTGAAATGACTGGGTCAGGTGAAATCCCTTGGTCCCATCAACCGGCTGAACCCAGTGAGGTGCGGCGTGTAGATGCAGGCCACAGGAAAAAAATACAAGTAACAAGCGCTTCATCACTGGCCTTCTTCCCATGTCTTCTTCAGTTATTTATTTTCCACGGTATCACACCCGCTTTTTATACCAATACCGTTGTTTCCAATAAAGTGATGGCCGCCAGGATTAACAGGATGCTTTCATTCCGCTTTGAAGAGGGGTTTCAACTCGGTGAATGTCGCCCACCCGGAACCGAGAGCATCCACCGTAACGCGAAGGAACTTGGCCTTGGCAGAGAAGGAATGAGCGGACCGGGCGGGAACCGTCTTTTTTCCGGTGGCATCGGAGATCGTCTGCCATTTCTTGCCGTCATCAGAAACCTCCACCTTGTGACTGTACCAAGTGGGATTCTTCCAGTTCACCTCGAGGCCGGTCAACTGGCGGGCTTTCGCAAACTCCAGCATCCACCACTGGGGCACGGCTTCACCGGAAGCCGCCCAGCGCGTGCCTGCCCTGCCATCCAGGGCATTTTCAGGCGGATTGCCGACTTGGCAACTCGACGCGGAGACCATCCCCAAGGGCGTCGATACCGGCTTGGTTGCCTGTCCGCTCCGCCTGTTCGGCTTGGGTTGGACGGGCGACTTGTTGTAGTTCGGGTTAAGGGTGGGCATCTGAGCATCGACGGATTTCCGCCAGTTGCGCAGCTCCGTCAATAATTCGTCACGTTTCCTGGAATTGGAATCAGCTAGGTCGCTGCGCTCCGATGGATCATTCTTCAAGTCATAAAGCTCGAGCTTTCCGTCCTCGAAGAACTCGATCAGTTTCCAGTCCCCTTTGCGTACCGCCCCATAAGGTTTGGTTTTATGATAGTGGGGATAATGCCAAAATAGGGATTCACGGGTGGGTGAACGGGAAGCTCCAGTCAACCAGGGGACGAGGCTGATGCCATCCAGGTGTTCCTCCGGCCGGGACGGCAATCCTGCCATTTCCAACATGGTGGGATAGAAATCCATCCCGATAGCCGGCACGTCGCAAACGGATCCCGGCTTTACCTTTCCCGGCCACTTCACGAGCGCGGGCTCACGGGTTCCTCCCTCGTATGACAAGGCCTTAGCTCCACGCAAACCGCCCGAGCTTTGTTCGGAGGTGCCGCCATTATCCGCGGTAAAGATGACCACCGTGTCATCGGCCACCCCCGTCTCCTCAAGGGCTGCCAGGACACGACCCACGCTGTCATCGAGACTCTCGATCATCCCTGCGTAGGCAGCATGCACCCTTTCGTTGCTCTGCTTGTCGAA
>JAAESJ010000628.1 GCA_024229495.1 Verrucomicrobiaceae bacterium
ATGCAGCTATCACAGATGTATACGCCGGGGCCGGCGATCAACTTGCGGACTTCGGAATGGCTCTTTCCACAGAAAGAGCACATGGTGAGGTTGGAGGCTCTGGCCATATAACAGGGAGATATTCTTCAGTGGATACAGATTGTTTGCGTTCAGTTGGCCGCTGGATGTTCCACTCAGGATTATTTGGACTTTCCTGAGGTTTCCGGGAGTCCTTTTTTGTTCTCAAGAACCTTGTCAACCAGGCCGTATTTCGCCGCTTCAGCTGCTCCCATCCAATGATCCCTGTCAGCGTCCTTCTCGATTTGTTTCTCCGTTTTTCCGGTATGCTTGGCGAGAATTTTATTCAGGCGTTTTTTCAGTGAATACATGTGCTCAACGGTTCGCTCCACGTCCGATGCGGTGCCACTGGCTCCGCCGGACACCTGGTGGATCATGATGTCGGAATTTGGCAACGCGAAGCGCTTTCCCGGGGAGCCGGCGCTTAACAGGACAGCACCCATGCTGGCGCACATGCCGATGCAGTAGGTGTTGATGTCACAAGTCACGAACTGCATCGTGTCGTAGATGGCCAGGCCTGAGGAGACGGACCCGCCCGGAGAGTTGATATACATGTTGATATCTTTCTGGGGATCCTGCATCTGCAGGAATAACAATTGCGCGATTACCGAGTTGGAAACCTGATTGTAAGGATCGATTTCAGAGCCGATGAAGATAATGCGGTCCTTAAGGAGTCGCGAATAAATGTCATAAGCGCGCTCAACGCGCCCCTCGGATTCGATGACCGTTGGGATCACCATGTTGCGGGTATCGGATGATGAGAAGTGCGTGGCCGTTGAGGTTGGAAAATCAGGCATTTAGGCTGTTTGGTGTTTGGTTCTGTATAATGATGCTCTTTTACGCAAATGCACGAGAGTTAATAATCAAGCGCAGGGCAGCACGGGACGCAAGTGGCTGGAGCATGCTTGGAGCAGATATCCTTGTCGCGGGATGGCCCTTGTATTATGGACAGGTGCCACGCGTATGGGTAGTCTGCCTTACTCTTGGGCATCTTCCGGATCAACTTCCGTGATTGATGCGGAGTCACGCAGGAAATCCAGGGTTTTCTGGATGCGCAGCCCATTGTAGATGCGACCGAACCCATTCTGCTTCTCGAGTTGCTTGGTGAGTTTCTTTACCGGGGTTTTGTTACGTGCTGCGATTTCAGCCACGCGACCCAGGAGTTCTTCGCGGGAAACCTTGATATCCTCAGCATCTGCAATCTGCTCGAGGATGAAACTGGTCTTGACACTCAGGTTGGCCTGTTCGCCTGCGGTCTGGATGATTTGTTGCTGGTTTTCCACGATTTCCTCCTCGGGGATACCGCGCTCACTGTTTGAGTTCACGATATCGTTTACCCGGCTCTGTGTCTCGCGCATGACGATCTCCTTTGGCAGGTCGAAGTCCAGGTTGGAATTGATCTTGTCCAGCACCTGGTTGGTGATGATTTCCTTCCGATATCCTTCGCGTTGTTGTTCCATTTGGGAACGCAGTGCCTCCTTCAGTTGCTCCAGTGATTTTCCGGACTCGACCTTGTTGGCGAACTCATCATTAAGTTCCGGGAGGACCTGTTCCTTGAGGCCATTGACTTCAACCGCGTAGTTGATGGTATGGCCCCGCAGTTCCTCGGCAGGGTAATCATCGGGGATGGTTACCGTGATGTCCCTGGTGTCCTCGGTCTTTACTCCTACAAGATCGGCGCAGAAACCGGGCAGGAAGCTGTCCTCGGCCATGCGTAACCAGAACCCGCTGTTCTGGGCAAGGGTGGCCGGCGCTGAGGGCAGCACCTCGCCAACAGTTTTGCCATTGATGCTGCCCTTGTAATCAATGACCGCGAAATCATTCATCGCTGCCGTGCGATCCTCAATATCAGTGTATTCGGCAAAGCGTTCACGGATTTGATCAAGGGCCTCGGTGAGTTGCTCCGCGGTAATCTCGGTGCTCGGTACTTGCACCTCGATGTCTTTATACTCGGGAAGAGAGAATTCGGGGGCAGTGACAAGTTCAATGGTGGCAGTGTAGGTGCCGTCAGGGTTGTGGTTTTGATCCCGGACCTCAATGACCCGGATAATATCGAGCTTCTCGGTTTCCGTCGCTTTCTGCACCGCTTTCTTAACAGTGCGTTCTTCGAGTTCACTCTCGATGCCGAGTTTAAAGCGTTTCTCGATAATGCTTGAGGGGGTTTTCCCCGGTCGGAACCCCGGAATCTTGGCCTGGGCCGCATACAGGCCGACTATCTCCTTGCGTTCGCGCTTGGCATCCTTCTCAGCTACCTCGATACGCAGTAGAGCCTTGCATTCCGGGAGCTTTTCAACGTTGATAATCATGGGGCGTTTATGTTAGGGGGGAATGGCCACTTGGCAACCGGCAAAGACACCATAGGCCAAGGGCTAAATGGACTGTATTCCCGTTTTTATCCAAAAGGCAACCCGGGGAAGCCCTCTGGATCTCCAGAAACAAGGTAAGCCAGCTAACGGTTCAGGACTTATACTGAATCCCTTTTTTCTTTCCCTGCTCTTTCACGGCACGGCGGATCTTGGCATCGAAGCCATTATCCTTATTATCCGCCTTGCGTTTTTCCATGGCCTTTTTCAGCCAGGCATTGCGTTCGTGGACCAGTTTATTC
Organism: Verrucomicrobiaceae bacterium; assembly: GCA_024229495.1. Classification (GTDB taxonomy): domain Bacteria; phylum Verrucomicrobiota; class Verrucomicrobiia; order Verrucomicrobiales; family DEV007; genus CACIUL01. The sequence continues at coordinate 2,663 of JAAESJ010000628.1, forward strand.
ATTCTGGATTGCAGTTTTTCGCGTTTGTCTTGCTGCTCCTTGATTGCTGCTGCGAGCTCGGATTTATTTAACTTCCGGTATTGCTCGGGAAGGGATTCTGGTTTCACCTCGTCAAGGGTGACATTGCCCTCTGTTACTTCAGAAACGAGATCTTCATGGCCGCTGATGGCCTTTCCCTTGAGGTTCTTGCTGAAATAGGCCTGACGCGCGGCAGTTGCCGCAACCGAGCTGCCGCTCCCGCTGGCGATAGAAAGCTTTTGTCTGGCGATGGATTGCTTCTCTTCATCACCGAAGGCGATAACGGTGGTGTTGATTTCACGAGTGAGATCGGCAATGCGGGCGTCGATTGGTGTTGCTATGGCAGCCATTCCGCCCCCCTGCTCGATGGCGGCGAAGGATCCCTCGGAGAGGTGCGCAATCTCTTTCCAGACAGATGTAGTCGGCGAGTTGTTACCGCACTGAACCGTATTAATAATGATTCCCTTCCTGACTGCAACCTTACAGGTGTCAGGGTATTTGATGTCATCTTTATAATCCATATGCGGTGGGCAGTCACCGACGAGGAAAATGATTTTCAGAGTTTCCCTGCCGGGAGACCACTTGATTTTGTTTACGGCATCGTCCAGTGCCTGGTTGACGGACTCCGGCCCATCTCCCCCGCCTGCGGCCTGGAAGCCCATGAGGTTCTCGTAGACGCTGTCCAGATCATCCGTCAGGGCAAAATTCTTGGTGATGTAGTCATCCCCCCGGTCACGGTAGGCGATGAGTCCAATTTTCAGCAGGGGAGCGGGATCAGCATCAGTAAGGTCATTGGCAATGCTCCAGATTTTTTCCTTGGCCCCGGCGATCAGCCCTCCCATGGAACCGGTAGTGTCGAGGACAAAGCAGACTTCGACTGATGGCCGGGTGTCAATGGGTTTGCCGCCAGGATGCTTCCCTGCCTTCGCGGAAGCCATGGTTGAGGAAAGGGCAATGATTAGAGAGTGAGTGAGGAGGGCTTTCATGATCTGATGGATGCTGGGGGTTAAGGGTAATGTTAACTGAATGGAAATGGAGTTAGAGAAAACGTGTTTATTTCGTATTATTGCTGGTGATCTCGTAGATTTCTCCGTCAATGAGAACTTGCAGGTTGCCGGCCACCGAAAGCCATTTGGCGATTGTGGCGTTGCGGGCGAGGAGCTTGAAGTAGGCATCAGTTCCGAAGGTGATCTTGTGCACTTCTTCTCCGTTTTTCTCGGCAGCCTCGGCATCCACCCAGGAGTTGTTGTTTTGATAGAATGTCTTGCCTGCCACGACCCGTGTGGCTTGCTGTTCAAAGCGGATCTGGTTGCCGTACAGGGATTCATTATAAGCCTCCTTGGAGGCACCGGTCCTGATAGCTGCTTTAAGCTTGGCGCTTGATCGGGCCGCGGCGACTGCAGCACCGCCAGTGTCCTGGTCGGCAAAACTATCGAATGCCTTTTTCTCAAAATCCCTGAGGTAACGGGCTGCACTCTTCTCGGAGGCTGCCCCGGCGCCGAATTCAGCGTTGAACGCTTTACTGGCATCGATGGCAAGGGAGGGTGTTGAGCTTGGCTTGGAGGGCCTTTGCCCCATTGATTGGCGGGCCAGTGGCACTCCTCGGGTTTCCTCATCCTCAATGATCAGGTAGCTGGTGTACGGAGTCACGATTCCCCAGCGACGGGCGAGTGTGACAACTTCCTCCTTCAGCTCGTCTTTTTCTCCGTGGAGCCGAATTTCATCGAGCAGGTAGCCGACTCGCCTGGTTGCCCAGAGTCGGGGGATGAAACTATGCTTTGCGCTGGCATCAAAGTCGGCCTTGTAGGTGAATGCTTCCGATTTTCCTGCCAAGGTTCCCTCCAGGGTGATTTCCGGTTTGCGCTCATCACTCTTCTTTTCAGAATAGCGACCGAAGACGACTAGTTGATCCCCCTTGAAGAGATCCGGTAATTGGCCGGGATGGCGCTTGCTTAGACGAATTCCTCCCTTTGCCTTGAGCTTGATGTTGGCCATCACCGGTTGTGATATCTTGGAGTAGAAGCGGGAGACCTTGTGCTCAATGTCTTCTTCAGGAAGCACGTATTCAGTGACGGCGCGGGTGTCTTCGGCGATGCGGTCCAGCAACTTGGTATTGATGTCTGTGCCAATACCGAAGGAGAAAATGCGTACGGGTGTGTTAATTCCTCCGGTTACCTTTGCCAAGCGAGCAAGGATCTTATCGGGGCGGGTCTCGCCAATGGTCGGGCGGCCGTCGGTGAGGAAAATGACCTGGAAAGGGCGAGGTAGAGCATCTTTACTTTTACGGGTTTTGGCGTGAGCGACAGCCATCAATAATGCCTCCTCGATGGCGGTTCCACCACCTGCCTTGAGGCTGGAAATAAACTCACTGGCTTCATTGAGGTTCTTTTTACTTGCTGGTGTTAATTCATCGAAGAGGGCTTCAGCCTCGGTGGAATAGCGGATGATCTCGAAGCGATCCCCTTTGTTAAGATTGCCGAGGCAGAACTCCAGGGCGGCTTTTGCCTGCTCGAGTTTTTTCACCCGCATGGAGCCTGAGGTATCCACGGCAAAGACAACGTCTTTGGGTACCACCGCGTCATCCTGCCATGCTCCCGGTGATAACAGCATCATGTAGTAACCGTCTTTACCGTCTTTCTTGTTTTTGCCCCGGTAGGTGAATAACTCAAGTCCTATTGGCTGCCCGTCTTCGGTGTCTGAGGCAAAGAATAGCTTAAAGTCCGAGTCGGGCAGGGTGTTATTCTCCTCAAAACCGACAACGGCTTTGCGCTTGCCCTTGCGGGATGTGTCAATTTCATGACTGGGGGAGTAGATTGACTTGAGTTCGTGTTCGGACTCGATGTCCACCTTCATAGAGACGCTCTTGATTGGCCGTGATGAGAATTTCTCGGTATTCAGCGGATAGGTGTATTCGGTGATTCTTCCGTCGCGTTTGAGCAGTTGGGTATACTTGATTTTTATGCGTTTTTCCTTGTGGGGTTCGATTGGGAAGATGCGCACCTTGAACATCCCCTGGTTGCTGTATTCCATAAGCGCCGGGTCCTTTGCCCGGCGCACAATATCCTCGTAGATGGATCGCGCCTTTTTGGCATCAAGCAGTTCAGCGGCAGTCATTTTGCCGTTGACGTCCATCAGGAACTTGTCGATCTGTGCGCCCTCGGGAATCGGAAAGATGTAGGTTCCCTCAAGGCGTTGACCGGAGGGATTAAAGAAGACCTGATCGATTGAGGTGGTGGCAACCTGTCCGTTGATGGTAACGCTGACATGGTGTTCACGGACTTCCAGTGGCAGGAAGCGGTTAATGGGGCGCGGGGGGCGCGGTCGTGGCCATGGGTGTGGTGGATGAGGATGCGGAGGCCTAATGTGGTTCGGGATATGTACCGGATGGTCAATAATAATGAATCCGTCGGCTTGCGCAGTCTGCAGGGTTATGCCCGGTGCGAGGAGCGAGAGGATCAAGGCGACTAGGAGAAGGTTGACTTTGCGCATGGTCTTTGGTGAAAAGGGTTCTGAATAGTGAAACGCGCGGGTGCTGGGCTTTATTAGACTCTTTTTCGTAGAAGAAGTTCAATTTCCTGTAACGGAGTCTTTAACGGTCACTGCCGATAAGGCGGATAGCGCACCGTCTTGGTAGCCTTATCCCAAGGGATTTGTGCTTAAATCAGTGGGTTGGCGGAGGGAATTGGAGATCCGCCGGGAAGGTCACCTTTGGGTTCTGGGTGTCGTTCTGAACAAGGTGAACAGGTATGCCTAGCAGTTGCACGGCGGACACTTCGTCACTTACTTGCAGGTTTTCAGTAAGCACTTTGGCAAAGGCCTGTTTCAGGATTTCAGCGCGGAAAATTTGCGGGGTTTCCATGCCCCACATTCCCTCACGACTGACATTCTCTTCAACCCGCAAGTCTTTATTAGCCCGCTTAAGTGTATCGGTCAGTGGGTGAGCGCTGGCAGCAGCCCCATTGCTGGCGGCACAATTGAGGACGCGTTCAATCTGTCCCGGTGTGATCCAGGGACGAGCTCCGTCATGCACGGAGATAAAGCGACAATCATCTTCCACATGTTTTAGTGCGCAAGCCACGGAATCACGCCTCGTGTCTCCTCCTTTCACCACTTTCTTCACTTTCATGAACCCTGCGTCCTTGATGAGAGAGTTGACATCGCAGATGCGCTCATCTCTGGCGACGACAATGATGTCGTTCACTGCCCGGGTATTTTCGAAAGCGGCAATGCTGTGTCTGATGACGGGCTGACCGCCAATCTCGGCGAACATCTTGTCAAAGCCCATCCTGTTACCGGATCCTGCTCCGGTAATGATGGCGGTGAGGTGTTCAGTTGCCAATGTTCCTGATGTGTCAGCAACCAATCGTGTTGGTGCGATTCTTTTTCAACCCAGGCGCTGCATAACTCCTGCAGACAGGGTCTTGTTGTCTACTCTTCCCGCGGCTTTTTCCTGAAGGATTTTCATGACTTGTCCCATTTCCTTCCTTGAGGTTGCCCCTGATTCCGTGATCGCCTCATCAATCAACTGTGCAGTCTCCTCTTCGCTGAGTGTGGCGGGAAGGTATTTATTGAGTATGTCGATCTCCGCTTTCTCATTGTCGGCAAGATCCTGCCGACCCGCTTTCTCAAATTGTTCAATCGAATCGTTGCGTTGCTTGATTGCAGTGCGGACAACGCCAATTTCAGTATTGTTGTCAAGTTCTCCCCCGGCGCCGTGTTTTTCAATTGTCAGGTTGGTGAGTGCTGTTTTCAGGGAGCGTAATACGGTTAGTGACGTGCTGTCCTTGGCACGCATTGCTTCCTTCAAGTCTGACATGATCTGGTCTGCAAGTGACATGTCGCAACTCTCCAATGACAAGGGGCGGATGTCTAACCCTGAATCATGCTTAGAACATCTTCTTTGGCGTGAAATTGAGGGGAATTTGCGCGACATCTCGCGCAGGTAGGCTTAAAGGAGGTAAAGTTGCCGATGAACGAGGGAAAATCTGTAAGCTTTATTTCCGTGATTGGCGGTTTTGTTTTCGGTTTGTTGATCGCGTTGATAGGCGGGTATTTTGTTTTTGCCCTGTATGTGGGGGGGCAACGTGCAAGAAAGACCCGCTCTTGGGTTGAGACGCCCTGTTTGATTGTAAAGTCAGAGGTGACGGAGAGGCGTCCCACCCCTAATAGCCCCATGCAATATCTGGCTGCTGTTGAATATGAATATACTTTCCGCGGGACCGCCCGCAGGGGAAAGCGCATTAAGCGGGTGGAGGGGGCAACTTCACATCGCCAGAGGGCAGAGCAGAAGCTTGCGGATTTTCCTGTAGGCAGTTCTGCGATCTGCTGGGTTGATTCTGATGCTCCTCAGGAGGTTATTCTCAGGCACGATTCAATGGCGCCATTGTATACGATTTGGTTTCCGGGGCTTTTCGTTGTTGGTGGCGCAGGAATTGCAGTCAGGGCATTAATGGGGATCAGGGGTTAGCCTACTTGTTTGCCGAAGTTGGATCCTGACGGCTGCAATGGAGCGTTGGCGATGTCGGTTTACTCTCCTTTACGCACACGATAAAACACGATGTTCCCGTCAAGGATTGGCTCCGCATCAGTGAATTCGCTCGTGCCGTCCGAAACTATGACATTCCCTTGCCATACCGGTTCCCATGCCAGGAGGTCTCTTGAACGTTCAATTACGTAAATCTGGCCGGGTGATGAGGTGAAAGTGATCGTGAAGGAGGTCAGAGCGTTGAAACCACCCTCGTGAGTCACGCTGATAATTTCCAGTGGCGCTGAGGTATCATCCCATCCCGGGCTGCCGCCATCAGGAAGACCGGCGCTCCAGCTTGCCGGGTCAGCCGGGTCAGGAGCCGATCCCGGGTCATTGAGAACAAGGGAGGGGCCATCGCCATCGGCCTGCTTCGGCCATGGGTCCGCATCATTGTAGCGGAAGCTGTCGATAACTTTTCCCTCCGGGTCAACCAGCGTGATCCACTCGCCGTTGTTATCAAGTCGGTTTGAGTAATCGCCTGCGACCGTTACATCCGGGTAGCGTGCAGCAAAAGCCGTGCTGTTGGCGGCAATCACCAGCCTTTGCCCGGGGTCGATCAGGGTTCCAAGAGGAAACTTGAACTCTACTCCTTCAAGGTGGTCACCGGAGGCAATAAGGATAAAGGCCGAACCACCGAGGTCGACGGCGCCATCGCTGATGTTCATCACCTCAATAAACTCAAAGTCATCCTGGTCAAAGTCGGAATTGACCAGCAACTCTTCCGCGTTCGGTTTTCGGGGATGGTAGTGCACCTCACTGATAACGATATTTTCCTCCGTTGCAGGGGGAGCCGTGGTGAAAAACGCTTCATTGAGTGCGCTCCACTCACCGTTGACCGCGTTATAGGAGCGCGACTTGATCCATACAGGCGAGGTGATCTCTTCGGGAATAATCAGTGTGATATTGTTTTCACCCCCGCCAGCCGGTTTTCCTGTTAATTTCATATTAAAGCTGACATCCGAGCTTGAGGCCGCGTTCTGGTGTATTTCGACGGCAACACTGTTGCTTCCGGCGGCAAAACTTGAAGTGGGGATGCTAAGGATGTCGATGGCATTATTAGCGACTACGTTGCTTGAGAATTCGGTATAGGCGGCATTGGCACTGAGTCCGAAATGGCGGGCAACTTCGGTGCCGTTGACGTAAATTGCATAGGAATCATCATAGGTGATCGCTATTTCGAAATTGGCGAATGCCGCAGGCTCATCAATGTCGATTTCTTTGCGGAAGTAAGTGGTCGCGTAGCGTCCGTTGACCGGTCCGGAGTTCACCACGGTTGCTTCGTCGTTGTCACCATAACCAAGTTCGGAGGGGCCTGACGCCCACCCGGAATCATCAAAATTAGCAGCGCGCCAGGCTGTAGCCTGGTTTGAACCGTTATCAAGGTATTTCCAGGTATCGCCATTCTGGATGTAGTCGGTTGCGACCACTCCGCCGAGTTCGTCCCCGCCTGTCAGTATCCCGGCTTTTGGATTTGGATCCCCCCCCAGCAGGCGAGGATCAAGGTCATCCTGCCAGTCTTCGGTATTTGAGTCACCCGTGCCAATCATGTAGTAGACCCGGGTTGCTTGGGTTGAGGCATAGAGGCTGACCTTGCCGCCCTTCGCGACAGTGCCACCATGCTGGCTGTAGGCCGGAGCTGCCAGGTCGGGATACAGGTTGGCTGTGCGCAATTGGCTGAGCAATGCATCGCGCCGGCTATTGATTGTGTTAATGATGGCGCTAACAGCGCTTCTCCAGTCGTTTTCACCGTATGCGCCTTGCCACCACCCGGTCTTGGAGTCTCCCCACCGTGCGGACTCGGCTATAATTGCCTTCGCTACGATGAGTCTTCTTCTCTCAAGGGCATCGAGGACGCTGGGCGTTGTTAGCAAGCCTTCATTGTAGAGCGCGGAATGGGCACGATCCGCAAATCGCAGGCGATATTCTGCCGTGCTCTCTTCGAGGTCAAAATGCATGAAACCGGGATTGCTTCTCCAGTATTCGTTGCGTTGGTGGGATCCGTTGCTCGTATTAATGCGGTCATTGGCGCCATTCCATCTGTTGCCGGCTCCAAGGGAATGCTCGCCGTCATGCACGAAGAACTGGAATCCCATGTCGTCACGTTCTCGGTTGCGGGTGGCAAACCAGTTATTAGAGGCACCGCCAAGGAAGTCGGACAGGGGCGCATCGTAGTTGCCGGTGTAGCCGATAATCAGTGTATAATCGATGAGGTTGTTGACATCAAGGTAGACGGGCAATGCGGCATTGCGCGAGCCGTCAGGATTTAATCCCTGCATCTGCATAAAGCGTTCAAGGGTCGGGGAATTCCACTGGTTGCGGGTCATTGTCCACAGCGTGTGCCAGTCACTTCCGGTTGTCATGGAGCCATCGGTAGCCTCAGTATTGTAGCCACCGGCGTTACCTGCGGATTTCAAGGTGTCATAATCATCGGAATCGCCTCCGAGATAGGCTTCACCAAAGGTGGCTTCCGCGCGTTCCTGTGTCATGAAAAGTCCCCAGTAAATGCCATTGAGGTAAAGGTGGTAGTAGCGCGATTTGGTATAGGGCTGACCCATGGATCCCTGCAGATCGCGACCGAGGACTTCGCGAAGGAAAGTGTTACTGCTATCTCCATTGAAGGACCATGAGTAGTTCTGTGCCGTGCGCAGGTCGAACTTGTCGAATTGGTCGACCCCTTCTCCTTCAAAGAGCGGATAGTTGAACTTTCCAGTCCCGTATTCATTGCGAAAAAACAGCCTGAAGGCATGTTTGGGGTTGCTGGTGGAACGACTGTATCCACCACGTACCCGCAGTCCGCAATTGCTCTGGGCGCTGTCTTTGATGCCGCCGGCATCGAGAATTTCAAATGACGCTGGGCGTTCCCAGTTCTTGCCTCGCGATCCCGGGTTGGTGTAGATGCCACTGGATGCGGTAAGATTGGACTGGTCGATGGCCAGCGAAACGGAGGGGATCGAGGACAACGCGTCAATCATCTGCTGTGCGCTGTATTGTGAGGTAATATCCGGATCCATGCCGTAGTTGAACTGCTGGCCGTTGACATTGCCGGACGGCCATCCGGGAGGTGCAGAGCCGTTGGCATATTGTGTGCGCACATCATCAAGAAAAAGGTAGGTGTGAGTGTCGACATTGGTCGCGAAGTAGTCGGCCTTGAACGCGGCGGCGCGCAGGACGGTTGTTCCTGAGATCCTTATCGGCCCATTGTAGATGGTGCCACGGGTTGCTGTTGGGGTTGACCCGTTGGTGGTGTAACGGATGGTTGCCTCCTCGGTGGAGGTGGTGATTTCTAGGTCAAAGGGCGCGTCAAAGAAGCCGCGATCAATACTGAAAGCCGTGTCGCCAACAAACCCTGCCGCGGTATTTCCATTGGCCTCACCTGGTGAGGGTGTCCTCAGGTAGCCGTGTTCCAGTCTGTCGGGATCAAGGCCGTAGGAAATCCCCGTTTCCTGTTGCGGATAGGTGGCCGCGTATTCACTCAGCACGGTGAAGCCCTCCTCACCGTCATCACGAGTGAGGCCGAGGTATTCGCCATCGGAGGTGAGTTTGAAGTTGGTATGCCATTCGTTTCCCGGGCCGATACGGTCCTTGCCGGAGGCAAAGAAAATCAGGTGGCTGCGTGGTTGAATGACAATCGAAGGCAGAGCCCACTTGGTTTGTGTATCCCGGTTATCCGTGAGGTAATGCCCGTCAAGGTTGATCGGTGAGGAGGTCGGGTTCCACAGCTCGATCCAGTCCGGGCTGTCTCCGTCGGAGTCAACCAGTGTGCTGTTGTTATCGGCCATGAACTCGCTGATCAGCAAATCATCGAGTGTTGGAACAGTGGGAGTGCTATCAGCATCATTTGGGTCGTATCCCAGGGTTACCTCTAGACCGTCCTTGTGACCGTCGCCGTCACTGTCGGCATTGGTGGGATCAGTGCCGTGGGTGAGCACCTCATCACCATCATTAAGCTCATCACCGTCACTGTCGGCAATGAGCGGGTTGGTGGCAGGATCGCCGTTGATCTCCTGGCCATCATTAAGCTCATCGCCATCGCTGTCTGCCAGTGTCGGGTCGGTGTCGTGCTGGTTGATCTCCTCAGAGTCAGAGAG